>JAFUYB010000066.1 GCA_017470735.1 Lachnospiraceae bacterium
CGTGACATCGCCCTTATAATCCATCAGCATGTTGTAGATCTGAGCCGCTGCCACGCAGTCACCGCCTGGACTGTTGATCCAGACCGTAATGTTTCCTGTTCCGGCATTTAGCTCATCTCTAAAAAGAGCCGGTGTGACATCATCGTCAAACCAGCTCTCTTCTGCTATGGTTCCATTCAGGAAAAGCACTCTTTCATTGACCTCTTCGCCTGAAGCCTGGTCTCTGATCTTCCTGCTTTTCCAGTTCCAAAACTTCTTCATAAGACGTTTATCCTCCTTCCCGTCTTCGCCTTCTTACCGGCTGCTCCGACCCCTCTTCCTGTCCAGGTTCACCGCCTGCGCTCTCTGATTCACCGGAACCACCGTCTGCCGCAAATATTCCGGCATCTTCCAGCTTCGTCATATTTCCGTTGATCAAGTACAGATCGCCGCCCTGTTCCGCAGGGATCCTGTCAAGGTTCTCCAGTTCACGTATATCGTTTGCTGACATCCAGCCGTTCTGTCTGGCTGTCGCATAGCCGTTCATCCTGCTCTGATAATCTCCACGGAGCAAACCATCCACATTGAACTTGAAGAAATACTTCTTCTTTTCATCAGGAGTCAGCAAGGCTCTCACCATTGCCTGCTCCCAACGGCTCACCCAGGGATCCAGCGTGTACTTCACGAACTCCAAGCTCTGCTGCTCAATGTTGTTGAAGCTGGATTTCTCCAAATCTCCGATCATATGAGGCGGCACACGGAAGATCCTTGCGATCTCATCGATCTGGAACTTCCTTGTCTCCAGGAACTGAGCCTGTTCAGGTGAGATGGAAATCGGCGTGTACTTCATACCTTCTTCCAGAACAGCAATCTTATTCGCGTTGCCGCTTCCTCCGAAGGTCGCCTGCCAGCTTTCCCTCACCTTGCTCGGATCCTTAATGGTTCCCGGATGCTCCAGCACGCCGGAAGGAGCCGCACCGTTTGCAAAGAATTTGCTGCCGTATTCCTCTGTAGCGATTGCCAGCCCGATCGCATTCTTCGCCATCGCAATAGGCGAATAACCTACAAGTCCATCGAAGCCTAATCCCGGAATGTGCAGTACATCGTGAGGCTGAAGCCTTACTGTCCTTCCGACCTTATCCGTCCCTTTTCTTCCGTCCACATCGTCGGTATCGTAAACGGTGTATTCGTAGTAGAGCCTTCCATGCTCATCACGGTCCACCTTCATCCGATCCGGCATCAGCGGATAGAGAGCCACGACTTCACCCTTACCATTCCTGATAATCTGGCTGTAGGCATTGCCCCACAGGAGCAAATGCGTCATAAGCGTTTCTCGGAATATGAATGAAGTCATCTCCGGATTCGGCTCATCATGGAGCAAAAAATAAAGCGGATGTTCCACCGCTTTCTCCTTACCGCCATCATCGGTATATCTATAGAATTGTAATGGCAGGCTTGCCACCGCTTCTGACAGGATCCTCACACAGCAGTACACCGCCGTCATCTGCATCGCAGACCGTTCCGTTACATACTTTCCGGAAGCTGTACCTCCAAGAAAGAAGCTGTAGGCACTTCCTGCTGTTCTGTCCGTGGGCTTATCCCTGCTCCGAAATAAACCGCTTAGTATTCCCATACCCAGTCCCTCCTTCATATGCCTGATTCAAAGCCTCCCTGATAACAAGGAAGCCGATCACAGATAAAATCAACATCACTTTATCCTCAGAAAACCAATAAGCCGCGTTCATCATAAACACTTCCCTGCTGTTCACCCTGATTTCGGATGCACCGATCAAGCGCCATGATTGCAGCTACAATACCGTCAATCTTTTCTTTAGATCTTGCTTTCGTCACCTTAATGTTTCCGGCTGGATCTGTATCAACCACCACATTACCGGCCATCCATCTAAGTACCGGATGCCCTCCGTGAATGATCTGCCCTTCCATAAGCAGCCTGTAGAAATCCTTAGTCGGTCCCGACATTGAAGCAAAGCCCTGTCCGAACGGAACCATCGTGAAGCCGTCACCTTCAAGGTTCTGAATCATCTGCGTTGCGTTCCATCTGTCCACAGCAATCTCCAAAATGTGATACTTTTCTGCCAGTTCATTGATGAAATGCTCAATGAAATCGTAGTGGATCACGTTGCCTTCGGTCGATAACAGATACCCCTGCCGCTCCCAAACGTCATAAGGAACAGAAGCAGCTTTCACTCTCTGTGGTATTGTTTCCTCCGGAACCCAGAAAAACGGAAGCAGAATGTACTTTTCATCCGTATCCCTCGGTGGAAACATCAATACCAGAGCCGTGATGTCACCTGTACTGGAAAGATCCAGTCCGGCGTAACAGTCACGCCCTTCCAGTGCAGCCATGTCGATCTCTTCAGCACCTTTCATGAATATCGCATCCGGTATCCAAGCCACAGTACTTGAAACCCACATATTCAGCCTAAGCCACTTGAATGTTACTTCATCCGCCGGATTCTGCTTTGCCTCCCGGTAAGCATCCCTGAGTCTTTCGATATCCACCGTGTAACCCAGAGAAGGATTGACCTTGTACCAGTTGGCTTCATCTTCCCAGTCCTCATCATCCTTCAGTCCATAGACCACAGGATAAAAAGTCGGATCCACACGCCTGCCTTCCAGAATGTCCAATGCCTTCGTATGAAGCTCGAAAGCTATGGAATGTCTGTCCGTTCCGGCTGTTGTAATGATGAAGTGCAAAGGATTCTGTCTTGCGTCAGATGATCCTTTCGTGAGCACATCGTATAACTGCCTGTTCGGCTGCGTATGAATTTCATCAAACACCAGCCCTGATACTGAAAATCCATGCTTACCCCCGACCTCTGCACTGAGCACCTGGTAATATCCCGAATTTCCATAGTTCACTATTCTTTTTGTTGCGGTCATCAGCTTTGACCGTTTCAAGAGAGCTGGTGACATCTCTACCATCTGTCTTGCTACGTCGAAAACGATGGAAGCCTGCTGCCGGTCAGCCGCCGCACCATACACCTCAGCAGACGGTTCGTTGTCCGCATATAAAAGATAAAGAGCGACGGCTGCTGCCAATTCGCTCTTACCTACTTTTTTGCATATTTCCACAAATGCTGTCCGAAACTGCCGGTTCCCGTCAGGTTTGACGATCCCGAAGATGTCCCGGATCAGCTGTTCCTGCCACGGCAATAACCAGAAACGCTTTCCTGCCCATTTGCCTTTGGTGTGACAGAGATTTTCAATAAACTTCACCGCCCTGTCAGCCTTCGCCTTATCATAATGAGATGTCGGAAGCATAAACCTTGACGGCTTATAATTCTTCAGCTTTGGATAACCCGCAGGTCTTCTCTCAGCCATTAAGCCTCACCTCCAAGGATTGCCTCCATCTCATCTTCATCATCCTTGCCAACGCCAGATGCTGCCATAATCCTTGATCTGGCAGAAGGCGTAAGTCCGAACTCGGATGCCGCCTGCATCATGAGTCGCTGTTCCGTATTACAGATCGCAACCCACGGATTCGGTCTTTGCATTCCGTTCTCAGTCTCATAAGTAGCGCCTTCAGAATCAATATGTTCCTGAGCCTCTTTCCATCTGGCGTAGGACTGGCAGTAGGAAGCGAACGCTGCCCTGTCAATCTCCGTAAGCACGCCCATCTGATTGAGCTTGTCACAGAGCCTTTTCCACTCTTCCTTCGCCTCAGGAAGCAGCCACTTCGGACAGTCGGGCATTCCCTTACCCGGCATCGGCTCTTTTGTATTCAATTTTCTCTTTCCCGGATTGCCTTCCAGCTTTTTTACCGCTGTAGGCTTCGGCTTTCTGCCTGCCATAGGGCATCACCCTCCTTCCTGTCAGATTTTCACTTTCCATTTCGCGATTTTGCACGAGTGACCCCCGCGCCGTTCCCTGGGAGCCATACCTGTAGAGATTTCACCACCCCCTAGGGTATGCGCGATCAGTGCCGCCCTCCCCAGTAATCGCCACGCTTTGCATGTATCTGTGAGTGACACGACTTGCACAGCGCGATCAGATTACTACGATCATGCGTGCCACCTTCACTCAACGGTTTCTTGTGGTGTATCTCTTCAGTAGGCACGATGATTCCACGTTCAAAGCACAGCTCACAGAACGGATGCTCCGCAGCATACTTGTCACGGATCCTCTTCCATGCTCTGCCGTACCTTTTCTTCGTTGCTTTATCCCTGCCGAACTTCTCATAATTACTGTTGACCTTCTGCTGATGCTCCGGACAGTAACGACCATCTGTAAGGTTCGGACAGCCCGGATAAGCACAAGGCTTCTTAGGTTTGCTTGGCATCTGTCCACCTTCTTTCCCATAGAAAAAGCCGCCACGGATTCTGCGTCCGTAACGGCTCCTTCATCTTAGCCTTTTGCCATTTTAACAATATCACATAGGCTTACTGTATCGAACTTGATTTTACTGTATTGTTTTCGGAACCTTGATTTCATCCAGGGCATTCCTGTGAAGGCGGAACACATTGTCGATACCGTATCCAAGCTCAATGGCGATCTCTTCCCATCTCATGTAGGACAGATACCTAAGCTCCAATACCGTCTGAAGCTCTGTACTCTCCACAGCTTTTATCCTGCGGATGATATCCTTCTTCAGTTCAACCAGCTCCACCATATCCTTATTGATCTCGGTTTCAAGTTCGATGATCTTTATCACCGCATCCTCCAAACGGGAATGTCCCTTGTTCGGATTTCTCGGCATATCCGAATATGTCACGGTCGCTTTGGTTGCCAGATCATGAAGTTCCTCGATCTGACCCAGTTTGCTCTCGATACGCTGATTCAGTCCAAAGGCCTGCGACAAATATTTCTTTGCTGCTATCTGATGCTTGTTCATAAGCTACCTCCGATTGGATTTATTTTTCTTCCCTCGGATTGACTCTGATTGTCTAATTTCGTCCTGAAGCCTCCGGATCAGATATTCCCCGTCCACATCTGTCAGCTGACTGTACCAACCGGATCGGAAGAACTTCTCGATCTCCAAGGCTTCGCTGATTGCCTCTCTGTTTTTCGGATGAGCCTTGATCTTCTTAAGCGCCACCCTGTAATCGGATACCGCCTGCAGAATGATGGCGTTTGCCAATCGCTCATATGGATCTTCAGCCAGATTCTTACTTCCTGCCATAGGCACTCACCTCAGCTTTTACGGCATCGATCAGTCTGGACTGTGTATCACCTTTATGCGACAGCGCCTTCAATATCCTTTCATCAATCGTATCCGCCGTAATAATATGCTGCACCACAACCGTTCCGGACTCCTGCCCCTGTCTCCAAAGTCTTGCGACAGTCTGCTGGTAAAGCTCCAGGCTCCAGATCATGCCGAACCACACAAGGGTATTTCCGCCGCTCTGAAGATTCAGTCCATGTCCTGCAGAAGCCGGATGAATGAGCCCTACTTCCAGTCGTCCTGCATTCCAATCCTCAATGCTCTGATCCGAATCCAGCTTTTTATAATGAACGCCCAGTGCATCAAGTCTTTCTGTGATTCTTGTCAGATCATGTTTGAACCAGTACGCCACAAGAATGCTCTTTCCGTTTGCAGCCTCGATAATATCCTCCAAAGCATCCAGCTTCTT
The DNA here is from genome assembly GCA_017470735.1 of Lachnospiraceae bacterium. Classification (GTDB taxonomy): domain Bacteria; phylum Bacillota; class Clostridia; order Lachnospirales; family Lachnospiraceae; genus RGIG4930. Next base: position 5,574 of record JAFUYB010000066.1, read on the forward strand.
ATCATGGATATGCTCGATACCACCGGCATCTGAATACACAGCACCATTTGCCATCTGTGTAAGCTTCCCGGAGAGAGTCGCAGCATTTGCAGCTGTAACCTCACCACCCGGAAGATTGATCACAAGGTCGCTGGCCATCGCTTCATATTTTTCACGCTCATCCTCATCCAGATAGACCGGATATTCTGAACTTATAAGTTCCGGCATCTTCAGATGGTCAGTTCCCTTCATGGAAATCGTTATATCGGAGATTCTGTCATAAATCCTCTTGTCTGCTCCCTTCCTGAGCCTGTAGCTGTAAACAATCGGACCGTTCACTTGATCCGGCACAAAGTATTCTGCCCTGTACTGGCTGATGAACCTTCCCAGCCTTTCTCCCTTATCTAGAACCTTGTATTCCGCAAAAAGATCCATCAACCCGTTACTGGAAGGCGTTCCGGTCAAACCGACAATTCTTTTCACACCTGGTCTTACCTGCATAAGCGCCTTGAACCTCTTCGCCTGCCAGTTCTTAAAGGATGACAACTCATCAATCACCACCATATCGTAGTCAAAGGGAAGTCCGCTCTTCTCGATCAGCCAGGGCACATTTTCCCTGTTGATGATGTAAATATCTGCATCTGCCTGAAGAGCCTTCACCCTTTCTGCTGCCGTACCGACTGCTATGGAGTAACGAAGCCCACGCAGCTGGTCCCATTTCTGTATTTCCGCAGACCATGTATGCTTTGCCACTCGAAGAGGCGCTATGATTAGAACCCTCGTCACCTCAAAGCTGTCAAACATCAGCTCATTCAGTGCTGCCAGCACGATGCTGGTCTTGCCCATGCCCATATCCAAAAGGATCGCTGCAATGGGATGTTCCTTTATGAAATTGATCGCATATATCTGATAATCATGTGGATTGTATCTCATCCAGTATTCCTCCAATCTGCTCCGGATCATCCAGCACATAGACCCGGAAGCCTAATTTCATCAAAAGCCGGTGCCGCGATGCCTGCAGCGGTCTCGGTCGTTCTCCGGGACGCTTAACTTCAACCATCCCGAAGTGCCTACCCGGCAGTAAGACAATCCGGTCGGGCATCCCATCAAATCCGGGTGACACCCATTTCGGACATATCCCGCCACGGCGTTTAACCTCGGAGACCAGCTTCTGCTCTATTACTTTTTCACGCATCGCAACCTCCGTATTCTGCCAAAGGTGACGGTCGGTGATGGTCTACCCAAAAACTCCCTTTAGGACAGTTTTGAAAAACACACTATAAGGACTTTTCTGGTATGAGTGTCACCGACTGTCACCACGGCTTAAAACAAGGCTTTCTGAAAAACAGCAAATCTGAAACAGTTTACTGTCAGACTGTCATCGACCGTCACTCTAGAAAATCCTGCCCTTCCTTTAACTTCAGACCGTATACAAACGATCCTATTTTGACCTTCTTTTTAGGGAAGCCCGCTTTTTCGATTGAACTGTAAAAATCTGTCGTGCTTCTGGTAAACTCACCATTCTGCAAACAGTACGCCCTGTATGCCTGATAAAGTTCCCCGGATTTCTCCGATGCAGCCTTATCGATGTCACAGCAGTCAGCCAGGAAATGTCCCAGCCAATCGTTATCCTCGCGGTATGCCTCAATCGCATCTTCCACGATCTTCGGCAACGGCACCTTAAAATCCATGTCATAAGCCTTCTTTGCACCTTCGATGATCCAGCTCATGATGAAGGAACCGGCGTGATCATAGAGATAATCTGCATAATTCTTAATATCACTGTCGCCAGTGATCTTTGCATTGAAGGGAATCACGATCAGTCTTCTCCAGATGCCGTCATCATTCGCGCCGACCTTCGGCAAATGGTTCGTGTATAACACCAGCGTATGCGAAGGGACAAAATGAAACGGAGCTTTGTACTTCTTCTCAGCTTGGATCTCATCCGTAGAGCAAAGCTGCTTCACAGTCGCAGTATTCAAGCGCATTCCCTCTTCCATTTCAGATGAGATAATGAGCCTGCGGCCTTTAAGTTCCGCCATCTCCGGTTTGATGTTCCTCTTGCAGTTCATGGTCAGTGCTTCTGCAGACAGCTTCCCTGCATAATCACCCAGGACCCGGAAGATCGTGTTCCAGAAAGTTGATTTACCGTTTGCACCACCGCCGTAAGCAATGATCATATGCTCCTGATAGACCTTACCGATTGCTGCCAGTCCAACCACCAGCTGCACGTACTCGATCAGTTCCTTGTCACCACAGAAGAAAAGTTCCAAAGCATCAAGCCACAGCTTCCCTTCATCAGAACCCGGAGCGCAGGTCGTCATTTTCGTGATCAGGTCTCTCGGATCATGCGGCTGCTCTCCGGAAAGTCCCTGTCTCAGGTCGTATGTCGCATACGGCGTATTGATGAGAAACTCGTTCTTATCCAGGTCATTTACATCAATACCGATCATCGGCTTTGAAGCATTCCCCGTGGAAATGATGTACTTGTAATCCCTGCGTTTCAGCACGAACTTCAGATAGGTCTCCGCAGATATAAGCGCATACAATAGCGGCATCTGATCATCCGATATTTCCTTCGCCACAGCCTTGGATCCACCCTTAACAACCGGTTCCGGTATCCCCGCATCGATCAACGCCTTCTCGGCAACTTCCTTATCCTGCTGGGCATCCACCAGCTGCAGATCAAGGAACTCTTCTATCGCGCCAATGGCAAGCTGCACATCCTCCACCCAGCGGTCGCCGTCATATCGGAGATAATCCGTCGCTGCAGAGAACCTCAGCTCACTTCCGTACTCCTGCACTAGCACTTTCGCTTCACCAATATCCGAATAGTCCTCAGGCTTTAAGGAAGCATCACTAAAGTCTGAATTGTACTGATCCGGCGGCACATACCCGTCTGATGAAGAGATCTTCTTTTCAAAAAACTTCACCGCACTGTTCCAGATTGTATTCAGTTCCGAATCCGGAAGCGGCGGATCACATTTCTGAGCATGCTCCATAAAAGCCACATGAGCTTTCTCCGTGTTGCCGTATCTCTTCAAGATCCTCGATGCAAAACGACTCATGGTGTTATTGCGGCTCCCCTGCAGGATCGGACCCGAACCGGAACTGGTCTGCCCATCTGAAGCATCCGAATCTTCATCTGAATAATCCGGGCTGATTTCTTCGTCAATCGTCATCCAGCCTTCATGCCAGATCACTTCACCACTATCCGAACCATATAAGAACCTGGCAGCATCCAGCGCATTCCCGTCAAAGAACGGATACTTCTTATAAAGCGCTCTCTTCAGTCCCGCATAGACCTTAGCATCCGTGACTTCACCGATCTGGAAGTAGACGTGATATTTCGGTCTGGCCGTCTTTCCGTCCTTTTCCTTCATATGATTGCGGCTCGGTACCAGCGCATATGAGAAATCAGGAAACATTTCATCCAGCTTCTCCGGAGTAATCCAATCATCGGGATTCTCGGAGTGGTCATTATCGATATCCATCACGATCACATCTGACCTTATGAAGTTCCCGATGCTTCGATAATTGCCCTTGTACTCAGCGCAAACATGATCAGACCTGGCTGCACTCTGCAGCTGCTCCGCCGTGGACACCGATGCCCGGTTTGGATAGCTGCAGTTACCGGCTTGTCCGACGCAATTTGCTGTAAACATGGTAATCTGCATAGCTTTAACCTCTTTTCTTAAAAAGTAAGGAACAATTTCCTCCTAACTTCCTAAGCGGGTTTCACCGAACTTTTTCCGGTCAGCCATCAAATTTCTCACACAAAAATAAAGCCGATCTGAATCGCTTCCTTTTATAAGCGAAATCGTAACCGGCACTTTTTTCAAAAATATTTCCCTGCGACCGGAAAAATCATTTCCAAACCCGCTTAGGAAGATAGAAAGGCTACAAAGCCATTCGGAAAGGAAGGTGCTGCAGATGCAGAAAGAATCCACTGATAACAGCCAGCAGGATACCGCAATCGACGAAGAGCTTATCGATACTCTCATCGCCATAAGCGTTGTAGCCAAGAGACTGGCAGCCAACCTGAGAAAACAGAATACAGAAAACGGAGGTAAAGACAATGAGCAAAATGAGTGAACTCTCTGCCATGATCGACAACCTGATCAGTTGCGGAGAAACATTGGCAGAGACCGGCAGAGCTCTGAAGGAATTCTATTCCGGAACCGAAGAAGCAGCCCCGGCAAAGCCTGAGAAGAAGACAAAGAAACAGGATGCCGCTCCTGCGGAAGCACCTGCCGAAAAGCAGTATTCCAAGGAAGAAGTCAGAGGCATCCTGGCAAAGAAGGCCAACGAAGCAGACGGCAGATTCAAAGCTGATGTCAAAGCAATCGTTCAGAAGTACGGCAACGGAGGCAGCCTTACTGATGTGGATGCAAAAGACTATGCCGCTCTTGTAGCAGAGGTGGAAGGTCTGACAGATGCCTAAGCACGCATACCTCTCCGCCTCCGCAAGCCACAGATGGCTCGCCTGCCCACCCAGCGCAAAATTATGTGCCGGTATCAATGACAGCGGCAGTCCATACGCCCAGCAGGGAACCGATGCACATGCCCTCTGTGAATACAAGGTCGAGAAGCTGCTTGGTAGGGATCCCAACGATCCTACAGAGAACCTGACCTATTTTGATACGGAAATGGCTGACTGCACCGATGAATATGCTTCCTATGTTATGGAACAAGTAAACGACGCAAAGCAGCATTGCTCCGATCCGCTGATCCTCATAGAGGAAAAGCTGGACTTCTCAAAATGGGTACCGGAAGGCTTCGGAACCGGCGACTGCGTGATCGTGGCAGATGATGTACTTCATATCATCGATTTCAAATACGGTCTCGGTGTCCTGGTGGGTGCCACAGAGAACCCCCAGATGATGTGCTACGCCTTGGGAGCATTGGATACCTTTGACGGAATCTACGACATACAGACCATCCGTCTTACGATCTTCCAGCCCCGCAGAGACAGCATCAGTACCTACGAGATCAGCAAGACTGACCTTATGAAATGGGCAGAAGAAATCCTGAAGCCTACCGCAGAGCTCGCTTACAACGGCGAAGGCGAATACAACGCCGGTGACCACTGCCAGTTCTGCAAAGCAAAAGCAACCTGCCGCAAACGTGCCGAACATAATCTGGAACTCGCACAGTATGACTTTGATATGCCACCCAACTTGGATGATGCAGAAATAGCTGCCATCCTCCCCCGGATCGATGATCTGGTGGCCTGGGCGAATGACATTAAGGAATACGCACTCCAGCAGGCACTCAGCGGTACAGAATACCCCGGCTTCAAAGTCGTGGAAGGCAAATCGAACCGCAAATTCACAGATGAGGATGCAGTTGCAGCCGTCGTGACTGAAGCAGGCTTCGATCCCTACGAAAAGAAGCTTCTGGGAATCACGGCAATGACTTCTCTTCTCGGTAAGAAGAAGTTCAACGAACTCCTGACCGGCTATATCACAAAGCCGCAGGGCAAACCAGCACTTGTGCCGGAGTCAGATAAACGACCGGCAATGAACACAGCCAAAGATGATTTTAGTGAAGAATAAGGAGGAAAAAATCATGGCAAACAAAGTAACAATTCCGACAAAGGTAATCACAGGCGTAAACACCAGATGGTCCTACGCAAACGTATGGGATCCCAAGTCAATCAACGGTGGAGCACCGAAGTACAGCGTCTCCCTCATTATCCCGAAGTCCGATACTGCTACAGTCGCCAAGATCAAGGCAGCAATCCAGGCAGCCTATGAGGAAGGCCAGAGCAAGCTGAAGGGCAACGGCAAGTCCGTTCCTGCCCTCTCCGCTATCAAGACACCGCTCCGTGACGGTGATCTGGAGAGACCCGACGATGAGGCTTACAAGAACGCCTACTTCATCAACGCCAACAGCGCAACAGCTCCTGGCATCGTGGATGCAGACAGACAGCCGATCATGGAACGTTCTGAAGTCTACTCCGGTGTGTACGGCAGAGCCAGCATCAACCTGTACGCCTTCAACAGCAACGGCAATAAGGGTATCGCCTGCGGTCTGAATAACCTTCAGAAAATCCGCGATGGTGAACCTCTCGGAGGCAAGTCCAGAGCTGAGGACGACTTCGCAACGGCAGACGATGAGGATGATTTCCTCGACTAACAGACAACCAAAGCAGGTGGCGGCATTACCGCCGCTGCCTGCGACAATCTAATGAAAGAATGAGGTAAATATCATGGAATTAGCAAACAGTGTAGTAACTCTTATCGGTAACATCTTCGGATGCGCTCTTATCCTGACCTTCCTGATCGGACTGATCTTCGCGATCCGCTTCATGCTTCAGATCAAGCAGCAGGACAAGGAAGAATACGAACGTAAGAAAGCAAAGGATGAGCTTGATTACAAGGAGACAGAGCTCCGTTACAAGAAGCTCCTTGAAGATAAGCGATAAACACCAGGGAGGCGGCAGGCATGTTCTGCCGCTTCTCGTTTCATAGAAAGGACAATGAGATGAAAGAAATGTCAATCGATTTAGAGACTTACAGCGACGTAAACATCACCAAATGCGGTGCATACAAGTACACAGAGTCTGATGAATTCGAGATACTGCTCTTCGGCGTCTCAGTGGATGGCGGACCCGTCGTGGTGTATGACCTTGCCTGCGGCGACTCCATTCCCGATGAGATCCTTGAAGCACTATCTGATGAGAATGTAACCAAGTGGGCTTTCAACGCTTCCTTTGAACGCGTCTGTTTCTCCAACTGGCTGAAAAAGCATCGCCCGGAATACTTCACCGGTTACAGCATCCCGGAGGATCCAGCCGGTCAGTATCTCGATCCTGCTTCATGGAAATGTTCAATGATCTGGTCAGCGTATATGGGACTACCGCTCTCTTTGGAAGGTGTCGGAGCAGTATTAAAACTTCAGGATCAGAAGCTGAAAGAGGGCAAAGATCTGATCCGCTACTTCTGTACTCCCTGTAAACCCACCAAAGCAAACGGCGGTCGCACCCGGAACCTTCCGGAGCATGATTCTGAGAAATGGGAACTCTTTAAGAAATATAATCAGCGTGATGTGGAAGTCGAGATGGCGATACAGAAACGTCTGTCAAAATATCCTGTTCCGGAATTTATCTGGGATGAATATCATCTCGATCAGGAGATTAACGACAGAGGTATCGCCCTGGATATGGATGTAGTGGAGAACGCCATCAATTTTGATGAACGTTCCAAAGCTGCCCTCTCCGAAACCATGCAGGATATCACCGGCGTAGAGAATCCGAACAGTGTGATGCAGATGAAGGCATGGCTCTCCGAGAACGGCGTAGAGGCAGAATCCCTCGGAAAGAAGGATGTGGCAAAGCTGATCGACGATACCGCCGGTCAAGTGGAAGAAGCACTTCGGCTCCGCCTTCAGCTGGCAAAATCATCCGTGAAGAAATACCAGGCCATGCAGAATGCTGTCTGCAAGGACGGCAGAGCTCACGGCATGTTCCAGTTCTACGGAGCCAACCGCTCCGGCAGATGGGCAGGCAGACTGATCCAGTTGCAGAACCTTCCGCAAAACCACATGCCGGATCTCGCAGAGGCAAGAACCATTGTGAAAGCTGGCGATTATGATACCCTGCAGCTGCTCTATGATGATATCCCGGATACACTTTCACAGTTGATTCGGACAGCCTTCGTGCCCCGTCCCGGATACAAGTTCATTGTCAGCGACTTCTCCGCTATCGAAGCCAGAGTGCTGGCCTTCCTTGCCGGTGAGACTTGGCGTTCCAAAGTATTTGCGGAAGGCAAAGATATCTACTGTGCCTCTGCCAGCCAGATGTTCGGCGTGCCGGTCGAAAAGCACGGGATCAACGGTCACCTGAGACAGAAGGGAAAAATCGCAGAATTGGCTCTCGGCTATGGCGGCAGCGTTGGTGCCCTGAAATCGATGGGTGCTCTTGAAATGGGATTATCCGAAGAAGAACTGCAGCCGCTGGTCAGCTCCTGGCGGAGCTCCAATCCGATGATTACCGCCTTCTGGTTGGACATCGACCGTGCCGTCAAGACTACCATCACACAACGGATCCAGACAGAGGTTCGCGGCATCAAGTTTTTTTACAAGAGCGGAATGCTCTTCATCAAGCTTCCCTCAGGTCGCCTTCTCTCCTACGTGAAGCCGCGTATCGGTGAGAATCAATTCGGCGGTGAATCCGTCACCTACGAAGGTGTTGGATCCACAAAGAAATGGGAACGCATCGAATCCTACGGTCCGAAGTTCGTGGAGAACATCGTGCAGGCCGTAAGCAGAGACATCCTCTGCTATGCCATAAAAACTCTCCGTCACTGCTTCATCGTCGGTCACGTTCATGATGAGCTGATCATCGAATGCAGCCCTAATGTTGACCTGAATGTAATCTGCAAGCAGATGGGCAGATCTCCAGACTGGATGCCGGACATCCTGCTTCGCGCCGACGGATATGAAACCATGTTTTACAAGAAAGACTAAGGCTTCTATATCTTGTATTTTACCCTTAACTCTTGTAGTTCCTGACCAAAATCTTCTCCGCTATTACGGAGCAATCTCTGATTTTGATGAATATTCATGGTGTGGCCGGCTGTATCGAGTACACATCCGGAAATATTGGAACAATGATCGGCAACCCGCTCCAGGTTAGTCAGCAAATCAGACCATACAAACCCGGCATCTACTGAGCATTCTCCTTTTTGCAGACGCAGTATGTGCCGGGTGCGTAACGTCTCTTTCAGCTCATCAACAATCTGCTCTAAAGGCTCCGTTTTACGCGCCGCTTTAAGATCCGTATCCTTAAATGCTGTATGTGACAGATCCAATATATCCTCAACCGCATCCGATATCAGATTGTATTCTTTTTGCGCCTGATCTGAAAACACAATTCCTTTTTGTACCAATTCCTCTGCGGACTCCAGAATATTTACTGCATGATCTGCAATTCTTTCATAGTCACCGATCACCTTCATATATTCCGTCGCTTTTGCACTTTCGTTTTCTCCAAGCTGTGTAGAAGTCAGCTTTACCAAATAAGTCCCCAGGATATCTTCCAGATGATCTGTTTTCTCTTCAGCTTCCCTGATCCGTAATGCAATCTCTTCATCATATCTGGTGATCGAACCAATACTATCCTTCAAAGCAGCCACAGCTATTCCTGCCATTGAATCAAGAACCTGACCGCATCTTTCAAGTGCAAGAGAAGGGCTTCCCAGCAGACGAGAATCCAATTCCTCTGTCTGTTCAATTACTTCATTATCAGGGATCATCTTTTTTACCATTTTTTCAAGCATACCTGCAAGCGGAAGCATCAACAGTGTGCACAGAATATTAAAAGCCGAATGACATACAGCTATGCCCATCAAACTTGCTGATTCTCCAAGAATAGCCGGAACTGCCACAGCCTTCACTATGCAGAATATCGACAACCAGACAACTGTTCCTATCACATTGAAACTCAGATGTACCAATGCTGCACGCTTTGCATTTTTGTTGGCTCCTACAGCAGAAATGATGGCGGTTATGCAGGTTCCTATATTCTGTCCCATGATAATCGGAATTGCTGCGCCATATGTCACTGCTCCGGTTGATGCCAGTGCCTGTAGTATGCCGACAGAAGCAGAGCTGGACTGAATAATTGCTGTCAGAATCGCTCCTGCCAATACTCCAAGCACGGGATTTGTAAACGCAACAAACATATTCTGGAACGCCGGAAGATCACGCAGTCCTGATACGGCTCCTGACATGGCTTCCATTCCAAACATCAATGTGGCAAAGCCCAAGAGAATCATTCCCGTATCCCTCTTCTTAGACTCTTTTGTAAACATATACAGAATGATTCCAATCAGAGCAAGGATCGGGGTAAAAGACGAAGGCTTCAAAAGCTTTACAAAAACGTTATCGCTACTTATTCCTGAAAGGCTCAGGATCCAGGCAGTTACCGTGGTTCCGACATTAGCCCCCATAATAACATTGATAGCCTGGCGCAATGTCATAAGTCCGGAATTGACAAAACCAACGACCATGACTGTGGTTGCTGATGAACTCTGTATCACAGCAGTAACACCAAGTCCCGTCGTAAGTCCTGTGATCCTGTTCGTCGTCAATTTTCCCAGCAATACCTTCAGCCTATTTCCGGCTCGCCGTTCCAGCGCCTGTCCCATCAGTGACATTCCAAACAGGAACAGGCTTAAACCTCCTATCAGATTGAGGATACTAAAAATGTCCATACATACTCTCCATTCTTCTGTTTTTTATCGTTCAAAAGAATGGTAGCAATTGAACATCAAATCCATTATCGATCTCTTGTAAAATTCATGTAATGTCCGCAACGAAAAAGCAGGAGCCGCAGCCCCTGCGAAGAAAATATATCAGATCAATTGCTGTTCGTTTATCATCAGTTTAAACTGCAGACCAAGTTTTTCCGCTGCTTTTCGACATAAAACCATTCGTTTAAGGAATATTTCAAAGTAATCCATAACTGAACTGTAATGCGTATCAACGGAAAGCTTCAGTTTGATAAGCGTATGTGCTTCGTTGATCTTCAATTCAGATTTTGTCACAGAATAGTTCACTCTGTCATGTATATCAAATGCGGATACATCCTGGTTTCTTACCCGGTTGCGTCGTACATCACTCTTATCAGCCAGAATCAGCGCAGCAGCCAGTTCACTGACCGGTATTCCTGTCCCTTCGTCATGATTACCGATTGCTGTAATAATTTGTCCTATTTCGTCCGGTGGAAACCCTAAATGATCCAAAATACGAAAAGCTATAATTGCACCGGATTGGCTGTGTTCAACACGATTAACAATATTGCCGATATCATGGAGGTATCCGGCAATCTTCACAAGTTCTACAGTCCGGTCCGGATACCCCAGCGTTGACAGAATATATCCTGCTTTCTCTGCCACAAGCGTAACATGGGCAAAACTATGCTCAGTATATCCAAGTGCTGAAAGAGACTGGTCTGCCTGGCGAATATAGGTATTTATTTCATCATTGTTCTTTATGTCTTGATAGGTCATAAGTTAATATCCTGTTTATTGGGTATGGTAACAATCATTTCTGTCCCCTCTCCCAGTTCACTCTTTACCTCAATTTTCCCGTTGTGGATCATAACTGCATGTTTAACAATAGAGAGTCCCAGACCGGTACCTCCCACTTCCTTACTCCGACTTTTATCAACACGGTAAAAACGTTCAAATATCCGCTCACTGCTTTCCTCCGAGATTCCTATTCCTGTATCTTTGACCCTGAGTACTGTATTAAATAACGTTTGATGGACATGGATATTAACACTTCCTCCACAGTGGTTATACTTAATAGCATTATCACAAAGGTTATATACGATACTGTAAATCAGTTGCGGAATCGCCCTGATAGGAGCATCCGTTCCATCCACTGTAACTTCCACACCCAGAGCGGTAGCTGCAACTTCTAGGCTATCCACCGCATTTTCAGCTATACGATACAGGTCACAATCCTCCCATTTCATCTCCTCACCGCCATTATCAAGTCTGGTAAGATCAATGATATCCTCAACAAGTTTTGTCATTCTGGTGGACTCTTCCCGTATTTTACCTGCAAACGGTTTAATATCCTCCTCTTTCACCATTTCGTTTTCAAGCAACTCAGCATAACCTGAAATCACATGAAGCGGCGTTTTTAATTCATGTGATACATTAGCCGTAAATTCCTGTCTGATCAATGCAGCCTTCTCTATTTCCTTCTGATCTCGTTTAAGTTGTTCGTTTTGAGACTGAATACGCCTGAGCAGAGGCGCAATTTCCTTATATTCTTCTTCATCGATATGCTGAAGCGGATCATCCGGATCAATACCGTTGATTGGTGTCAGTATTCGCTTTGTAAGCCTTGATGCAAGCACAAAGGACAAAACAAATGCAATCAGGATCACAAGGCAGATCGGCTGTGCAAATCCCAAAAGCAGTGCCCAGACTGCCATTTGAACACTCGAAAGCCTAAGTACAGACCCATCTGACAGCCTGATGGCCGAATACAACTGCTTGTCGGATAATGTGTTTGAATATCTCACACTCTCACCATATCCATCAGCAAGGGCTTCTATTATTTCTTCACGTTCCAGATGATTTTCCATCTCATTTGCATTTACTGCGTTGTCAAATAAAACCGTCCCATCTGCATCGATCCATGTAATGCGGTAATCCTTAGCTTCCAGACCGTTAAGGTAATCCAGTCCGGACATGGAGACACCCTGTGATGCCAGCTCGGCTTCAGTCCTTAACTGCTTTAGCTGGACCCCGGAAAAGTAGTTATAGGAAACACCCATAATAAATGTAAGCGATGCCAGAAAAACGACTATGGCGACGATCCATATGGCATTAAATATTTTTTTATTCATTTTCCTGCCCTTCCATCTTATAGCCAACCCCGCGTACAGTCTTTATCATGTCTCCGCACTCATCGAGCTTTGTCCGCAGCGTTCCAATATGAACATCTACCGTCCTGGTCTCCCCAACGAAGTCAGCCCCCCAAACAGACGCCAGAAGAATATCCCGTGTAAAAACCTGTCCGGTATTCTCAGCCAGAAGCTTCAGTAATTCGTATTCTTTCAGAGTGAGCGAAATAAGCCTGTCATTAACTGTGACCGTATGTTTCCCTTCATCAATTACAATACTTCCACACTGTATCTGTTTCTGCTTTTTCTTTGGTATGCTGCGTCTTAACACCGCTTTTATTCGGGATACCATCTCCATCATCCCAAAAGGCTTTGACAGATAGTCATCGGCTCCACTGTCCAGTCCAATTACTGTGTCATACTCACTATCCTTTGCAGTTGCCATGATAACCGGTATTTCTTCCGTAACCGGAGAGCTCCTCAGCTTCTTTAAGATGCTAATACCGTCTTCTCCCGGCAGCATGATATCAAGAATCACCAGCTCAGGTTTCTTTTCCTTCATCATATCCCAAAAGGCAGCCGCATCCTGAAAGCCGCAAGCTTCAAACCCGGAAGCCTGAAGTGTATAAACCATAAGCTCCCTGATACTGCTGTCGTCCTCCACACAATAAATCATATGAAGCCTCCTTCCGCACCTTTGTACAAACATACTATCGCTTGATTGTAAATCCTGTGATCTTTTTCTTGTAAATTCTACGTAAAGTTCCTACCTAAAAAAGCGGCTTCCGGTTTTTACCAGAGGCCGCTACATCTTTAATCATTTATTTTCCAGTGGCCATATCGTTTGCCACCAACCCGTTCTATTCGCCCTGATTCTTTAAGAACATTGATATACTTCTGTACAACTCGGCGTGTCACTCCTATGCTTTCGCCTAACGCCTCCTGTGAAATATCAGGCTGCTCCTTTAATTTTTCAATGATCCTAAGCACCATTGCATCGTCCAAAGCACCGTGCTTATCCGTATTTTGGTGCTTTGGTGCTTTGGGCTGATCTATAAGGGCACTCTTAAGTGCCGGGAAATATACTCTGAGCCCTGTTCCAACTATTTCATATTTCGGAAGATCTGCTCCCAACGCTATGCATTCATCACAAATCTTTTGAATCCCTTGTCCCCAGGTTTCTATATATCCCGCTCTGTAGAATACATTGGCAATGTCAGGATTGTATGGAATGGAATCATGTGGCTGCATCAACGTCTCCGCAGTCCATCCCTCAGGAAGGATACAGCGGTTACTTATAATAATCTGCTCTTCTTCGATCCGTATCTGTATCGGAGTACCGTACATGTAACAGTTATGCGCAATGGCGTTGTAAATCGCCTCGCGGATGGCGTTCCGCGCAAAAGGATATGTCTCTACACGCCGGTCGTGTTCATATGTGATTTTTGCCTTCAAATATTTAAGATAAATCAGGTCCACAATCTTATCTGCTGTAGATATAAGTGAACCTTCAAGATCATCATGATACTCCACGGTTCCATTCGCAAATTTGCCGACCTTAACGAAACTACCGACCTGCACAATACTCGGATCACCGTAGAACAACAACACGGCGGAACGCTTCAACTTACCGTTTGATAATAGTTTCAACTTGGACAGAAGTTCCTCATTTGAAATATTAAGCTCAGCCTCGGTCATCCGTTTACTGCGAAGCGCCTCTCTCCTGAAAATCTTAAAGCTTTCCGCATCCAGGTCGTCAACGGTAATTCCATCGACCGTTACATCTTCCCACCTGACACCGGTCTTTTTCGTGATAAATTCTGTCAATGCAATCCCGGTAAGCTGCTGCTTGGTGGCACCGCTCCGATAATGGAATTCTCCATGATAACTGATGGGAAATGAACTCGGACCAACCTTTATTTCAAGATAGTCTTTCCCATCTTTCGTATGCTTATTCACATCCGCAACAATACCCAGTCCGGACTGAATCTTATTCGGAATATCTTCCATTAGCTTTTTTACATCCTTCACGCCGACAACATTCCCGGCATCATCAATACCGATATAAATGGTGCCACCCTGAGCATTGGCAAAGCCGCAAAGCCACTTCAGGTATTCATCCCGCCAGGATTCCTTATATTCGATGTTTTGACTTTCTGCCATAAACATTAACCTCCGGTTTCTCAGGCTACACCGGTTCATGTCTTGTAACCTGTTTATAAATATCCTATCTTAAAACAAAGGATTCTCATTTTCATGCTTGACTTTATAAAACGCTATAATAGTGCTTGTATAATATTGCATCATCCAATCGTACCAAATATCTTTACTGTAATCTGTTTTCTGATTCTGATTATTATGACGAATGTTATAGCCATTAACTATTTCAAAAATCAACTTATCATGCTCATTCTTGGGTATATTGAATTCCGAATTAAATAATTCCTTCGCTTCGCTCCTCACGTTTTCTAAAACATCCGCCAATGAAGCAATAGCTTTCTTTTTTGTCTCCTCATCTGCATCAAATCTGTAATAATTCTGTGATGCTGACTTTAACCGTTCAAAAACATCCTCTGGTAACTCTTCTCCATTATAAGCAAGTTGCTCCTTCAGTGCCTGATTCGGTTGTTCCATGATGAATCCAGTCGATGGAACTAAATAATATCCATTTCTATATGCTTTCAATAGCTTATTTATGTGACTGACGAACTCTTCTTTTACTTCATCTTTATTAAGCTTTTCATTCTGATAATCATATAGCGCAATATGATCATACAGCATCTCAATCACTGAGAATAATGTATTTTCTTCGTAACTATCAAAATACTCATATATTGGCCATACCTTGTTACTTTGCAGGTGAACTTCAAAAAACACTTGCGGAGAAGGAGCCATAGTGGGTGCAATTATAAGCTCAGGATCACTAAACCTGCTTCTTTGAATAGTCACACCCTTATATGCAGCTTCAAAGCATCCTTTTCTCTCAAAATAGTCATATGTTTGCTTGAACAATTCTAAGAGCTCATCCAAATCTATGGACAACTGTCCTTGAATAAGGCCATTTCGCTCTGCATAATACTGTTTCATTTCAGTTCCTCTTTTCATTCCGGTTATGAAAAGAATCAGACTCCTCAAAATCCTCTCCCTAACCATTTTTTCCGTCCGAAAGCTATTTTTCGTAATACTATTTTCAGTCACGGTTTTAGCGGCACGCATCCATTTATCATAAGTTCAAGTTGCCGTAAACGATATACATACTCTGCGGTTACCAGCAAACCTTGAAACAATCGCAACGCTTCATTCTCAAACTCCAGAAGATATTCTTCCTCTTTTCTTGACCTATCTCTCGGATTTGGAATATATGTAATCTTCTGTGACGCAGGATCATATTCCACATCATTATGTCCAATAGCATTTCTCAGCTTTGAATTGATAATAACCTTCAGCTTATCTGTATATATTTCCGCATCAATGCAGTATTTATATCGATTAGCCTTTGTGAGGCTAATAAAATCCGAGAGTGTATTATTTCTGGCTTCTATAGGATTCAGTTTATTATAATCGCCCCTATACTTTATGTTGTTAAGAGCAACAGGAACAATTAATAGATTTCCCAAAGCTTCATAAACATCCAAATAATACTGTTTCACCGTATCAAAATTGCTTGTCGTAGTACCTTCACTTTCATAATCTACACTGCCGTCTTTGTAATATTGCACCGCCAATACAGGAATAAGAGCTTGGAAAACTTCCAGAAACTCAGCCAGCATCTTGTAAATTAAGGCTTGCAACTCCCTAAGGCTATATCCAGGATTGCTGTTCAAGAAGCTTATAAGCTGTCTGGTCTGATCCATATTCAACTTTAAAATATCGCTACTAAAGGTTAAATTCTTAAGAAAATCAGGTCTTAACGGTCCTATGAACCCCTGAATCTCAACCATATGAACCGCTCTCAGAATCTCCAGTTCATTTCTACAAGGCATTACCTTTTCATCAAACATCTTCCTGATTTCCTGAAGAAGATATTTATTATTCAAATCACCACTTAGGTCCAGAATTCTTTTATAAAAACCCCACTGCTGTTTTGTTTTCATCACAGCAGCAACAGATTTACAGAACTCTTCATATGCATCATTTGAATCCATGCGGTTCATAATTCTGATAAACGGCGTAATTGGATTTTCAAGTGGGTCTTTTGCAGCTCCCTGCTTCATTACTGGAAATTCTCCGGAACACTCAACCATATAATCTGCATTTTCATCTATCACTATGTCAGCATTATCAAATGCAAATCCTAACCCTGGCTGTTCCTGTCCTATAGTAACCTTTCCAGAAAGAGACGTCCCGCATTCGCCACAAGTAACCACAATTGGGTGTTCCGGAAGCCATCCGACCTGAAGTCGAATGCGTGTTATCTTTCCACAAACCTGGCATTTTATAAAGCAATTATGTACCATCTTTTACTTCATTCCTTTTCTTACGCCGCCTGCTTATAGTGCGTATAAATATGTTCGTATATAGCCTTCCGGTATGCTTCCAGCCGATCAAACATGCTATCCGGAATCTCTTCATAAAGCACATTTCTGATCAGAACGTCAACTGCTGCCCTGGTCTCCTGCTTATCTGTCCAGTGATCCATACCGGCGATTCTTTCCTTTATTTTCTGAAGCAGGTCTTTGGACATCTTCTTGATCTTATCTATATCGCTCTTCGACAGATTCTCAGAGAAAAGCAGATCATAAATCGACAGCTCTTCATCACTGGAGAATCCTTCACGGGCATATCGCTGTTCTTCCTCTGACATACTCTTTGCCAGATCCATGAGCTCCATAAAGGTCTTCTCTATGGTCGTCCGATCCTGCTCCGCGTTATAGGTCTCGATGATCCCCATATAGCGGACATAATAATCAACGCGTGAAGGATTCACCGCCATCATCTTTGATAAGCGCTCCTGTACCAAATCATTCAAGTCTTTGATCATCAGGTTCTTTCTCTTTACCTTTGAGAACTCTGCAGCCAGCAAATCAAAGTCAATCTGACTGATATCAAAGCGCCGGGACTCCACCAGACCTTCGCCTTCCTGATGCTCAATCTCCACATTTTCATTGATGATGTGGTTGATCTCCACCATCAGATCCGTCGTATCAATATGCTTGCGCTTTTTCTGCATCTCCCGGAAGATAGCGCAGATAGCATCCATCTGATCACGGACATCCTGCGTAACATCATTACGATCAAGATACTTAACAAGTCTGCTGATCTCATTCGCGTATGTATCAAAAGATTTCTTAGTCTCCGGATCAGAGCACATTGCTTCCGCTCCGTCCTTAAGCAGAGCCATCTTCTTAAAATTCTCAGCCTTGATCAGTGCATCCAAGTCAAAATCATGCTCTGCCAACAGCTGTTTTGCATCTGAGGCAGCTCTTATAATCTGCCCAATCAGTTCCTCTTTATTAACGGTCGGATCGATTGCATTCCGTCCGTTTTTATTTGCTGTATAATCATTCAGCGCCTTCTTCAAGGCTCCAACAATACCTATATAATCGATGATGAGACCGTTGCTCTTGCCGGCAGCAACACGGTTTGCCCTGGCAATTGTCTGCATCAACGTATGCGCCTTCAGCGGCTTATCCAAATACAGGCAAGACAGCGACTTAACATCGAAACCGGTCAGCCACATCGCACAGACGAACACAACACGGAAATTGCTGTCGGAATCCTTGAATTCCTTATCCAGTTCCCGCTTCTCCATCTTTGTCCTGTGCGGCAGAATATCCAAATTCCACTTCTTAAAGGTCTGGATCTCATTCTGTTCCTGGCTTATGACCACGCACATCTCGGTGTCCTTCATCCATTTCAGCTTCCTGGACAGCTCCATTTGCTCCTGATCAGAAACGGTACTTGCTATCTTCTGTTCAAGTGCTTTGATTTCCTCCTGCCAGTATTCCTGTACGAAGTTATACATACGGACACAAGTGACCTTATTCAGGCAGACGAACATGGCCTTGCCTGTAGTCCATAGATCACTGTAATGCCCGACAAAGTCTTTTGCGATAGCACGCAGACGTGGCTCCGATGTCAGAAGGTGTACTTCCTTCTCAAACTCATGCATCACCTTCTCAGCCTGATCCGGATTCAGATCGGCTTCTTCAATGGCATCCAGAATCTTATCAGTGATATCCGGATTCTTGATTTCTTTTATCTTATCGCCACGGTTTTCATAGTAAAGCGGAACCGTAGCCTTATCTTCTACAGCACGCTTGAAATCATATACGGAGATATATCCACCAAATGTTCTTGCTGTGATCTCATTGGAGGACAGCAGCGGCGTTCCTGTAAATCCGATACGAGATGCTGTAGGAAGCAGCTTTTCAATGTTATCTGCGAACACTCCGTACTGGCTCCGATGGGCTTCGTCCGAGATGATCAGAATATCGTGATCCGGATAAATCGGAGGTTCATCCGGCTTATTAAACTTCTGTATCAGCGTGAAGATAAAGCTCGGATTACCCTTCAACTTGTTGATCAGGTCTGTACCGCTGGTAGCCATGAACTTCTTTCCTTCTGTTTTGCCCAGCAAACCACAGGCTTCAAAAGTACCGCATATCTGCTTATTCAATTCGTCACGATCTGTCAGCACAACGATAGTCGGAGATCCCGGAAACTTCCTGCGGATCTTCTGTGACAGGAACAGCATCGAATAACTCTTACCAGATCCCTGGGTATGCCAGAAAACACCAAGCTTTCCTTCGCGGAGCTGACGTTCTCCATACGCCTTCACTGCTTCATTTACACCAAGGTACTGATGGTTCCTTGCCAGAATCTTTACAGTCTTTCCATCGGAATGATCATAAAGGATAAAATTCTCATATAGGTCAAGAAAGTTCTCTTTCTTGCAGATACCACGCAGCATGGTTTCCAAGGCAACACTTCCCGCATCATCCTCAGACAATCTCTTCCACTCATGGAAAAATTCATACTTGCTGCCAAGCGTTCCAACCTTTGCTTCCATACCATTTGAAAGCATCAGGAATGCGTTGTAATAGAATAGGAACGGTATAGTGTCCTGATAATCGGTGTAGTTATCCGTATAGGCATTCTCCACATCCACATCGTTACGCTTAAGTTCAATGAATAACAGCGGAAGACCATTTACAAAGCCCACTATATCCGTGCGCCTGCGATACAGATCTCCGTGGATCTTTAATTCCTTCACGGCAAGGAAATGATTATTATCAGGATCATTAAAATCAATTACAACAGCCTTCTTCTCTTCAGTCTTTCCGTTCGGTTTCTTAACCGTCACCGGAATGCCGTCACGGATCATAAAATACTTTTCCTCATTGATCTGAAGCAATGACGCTGAAGACAGGTATGATGAAAGTGTCTGGTGAGCCTCGCTGATCTGAGTATCCGTGATCCACGGATTCAGTTTTTTCAAAGCCTGGTTGAAATATCTCCAGAGAACTATTTCGTGATAATCCTTCCTTCCTAAAGTACCATTTTCCCCCAGCACTTCCTGATTATAGGCAAAGACGACATCCCACCCCAGCTCATCATGCATAAGAGCAGCCGCGCTGTCCTGAACTAAAACATTTTCAGAGTATTCATATTTCATAAAGGATGCCCTCCTTGTAATCGTTCTAAGGTTTATACTGACCTCACAGTTCTATTTCACCTGACATTAACTTTGGCAGTAAACGGTCACGTGCTTCTGACGCCGAAGTAATTTGCTTTTGCAACACACCGATTTTCTTAAAATAAACATCCGCTTTTTCGCAATAATGTGTTATCAACTCTGACTGCGGAATCAGCATTTCCATTGCATTTATATCTTTCGCATATACATGAGGCTGAGCAGAACCTTTCTGCAACGCATCTAACTGATATTTATTTGCCTTAAGAAAACAGTAAACAAATGAGATCCAATTCGTCCCTGCAATATCAGCAAAAGAACAATCCGATGCAAACACATCTTCGTGATACATTCTACTGAAACCAGCATTTGCTCCTGATCCGCTTACGGTAATTACGGGGGCTTTGGTATTGGCTACATTGTGATAATATGCAGGTTCAAGACCTCCAGCCACTACAGGTACATTTCCTTCTTTGACTTGCGCTTTGGTTATTGTTTTACCTCTACGAAATTCAACAATTTCACCTAACGTTCCCATATGCCAATCAGCTGGTACGCCATTAACTATTTCTGTATTATCATTTCCCGGAAAACAGAAGTTTATAAACCATTCCTTATACAGTCTCTGTGCTGCTTCCTCCAGCAATTCGATCTGATGTTGATTGTTCTCGATCAAAGCATCATATGCCGAAAGAACTCCCACGGTCTTATTTTGGATTTCTAAATCAGGAAGCATTACTGGCACATCAGATAATATTGATGTGTTCAGATTGAGCATCGTAGCACCGACAGCATGATTTATTACCCAGCCAACAGTCTCTGCTTTCTGAAGTTGATAAAAAACATATTTGGGATTAGCCATTTGAGCATTTATCGAAACACGCAGACATCCAGTTCCACATAGCCAACCCACTTCTTTCTGTCCAGCATAAGCACACCTACCAACATCGCCTCTTCGAGAATATAAAATGTCACCTTCTTCTATTTTGTGTCGGCTCAATCGTTCAACATGATCTTCGCTCACTCTGGCAATCGAATCCTCAGAAATATGACCCGCTATAAGATCTTTAGGCATTACAACTGGCGTACCGCATTCTGAGTAATCTGACTGATGTAGTTGTGAACCAAAAGGTCCAGTTTGTATATTGGTCGAGATTTCTGCTAACTTGTAGTTCGTCCAATTCATAGTCCCATCTCCTTCATATTTTGGAAGATAGTGTCCATCAACTTATTACTCTCTCCTTGAAGCTTCAAAAGTTCTTTATGTATTTCTCCCATACGCTTGTGGAAATCGACACCATCATCTTCTATCGGAGCGACACCTACGTATGCTCCTGGAGTTAGAGACCAACTTTTTTCTTCAATCTCTTTTTGCTCGGCGATCTTGCAGAGACCAGCAATATCCTGATACTCTCCATCTCCAAATTTGTCATAAAGCCATACAGCTTCTTTGGCTACTGTAATCTGTTCTTCCTGTTCGGCAATCTTCTCATCAAACTCAGCCTGAACCTTCTTCTTATCCTTCTTGGCAGCAGAGTCCGCAGCAGCCTTAGCCTCACTTCTCAGTTCTTCAATATGATCCTCCTGAGCATGAAGGATCTCCTCAAAATCACCTTCTCCCAGAACAGAATGGTATTCCTCAATAAGCTGCTGGTACTTGTCAATTTCTCCACGATACAGCCACACAATGGCATTCATGTTTTTCAGCTGCCAGTCGCTCCATTCATTAAGGGTACGATCTACGACAGTGAAATAATTCCTGGCATCGATAAACAGAACCTTGTCTTTAAGCTCTTCTGCCTTTCCCTTGTCGAAGAACCACAGACTGCAAGGCAAGCTCTTTGTATAGAAGAAATTATTACCAACGCTGATCATGACATCCACATGACCGGTTTTGACCAGCTGCTCTCTGATATCTTTGTCCTTTCCTTGGCTGTCTGTTGCTGAAGAAGCCATAACAAAACCGGCTCTTCCGGTCTCGTTAAGATATGCATAGAAATAAGATATCCACAGATAGTTTGCATTGCCGACCTCATTTGCTTTGTTCACACCCGGCAACCCGAACGGTAATCTTCCTGCATTCTGAGCTGCTTCTGCTTTTACCTTGTCAACATTGAATGGCGGATTAGCCATCACGTAATCACAGCATCCTACCAGATTATGGGCATCATTATAGAAAGTGTTAGCTTCATTTCCGGACTTGATCACACCGGTCAGACCATGAACCGCCATATTCATAAGGCAGAGCTGAGCATTATACTCTACTTTCTCCTGTCCGTAGAAAGTCATTGCCTTATTGGCCGACATCCCTTTACTATTGACGAAATCACCGGACTGAACAAACATACCGCCGCTGCCGCAAGCAATATCCGCCAGCACGCCGGAAGTTGGTTCCAGAATATTTACGATCATTTTTACCAGCGACTTCGGTGTAAAGAACACACCATCATCAGAAGCTACTGCCGGAGCAAATTTACTGAGGAAATATTCGTAAATGCGTCCGATCACATCGCCGCCAACATCATCAAGAGCATTATTGTTAAAGATACGCAGCAGCTCAGCTAGCAGATCATCAGCGAAATTGGTGTATTCCTTCGGAAGAACCCCCGCCAACTGCTCAGACTGTGCTTCTACCAGTTCCATAGCATGATTGACGACTTCGCCCAGGCTGTTCATAGGCTGTCCACTTTCTGATACGATATTCGCAGCCTTGATATCCTCCGGCAGGTTCACCAAATAGGAATATTGAGCTTCTTTCGGAAGATAAAGCGCACTCTTTTCGGCAAAGTCAGATGCCTCTACTGGCATAACACGACCATTTCTTACCGGTCTGTCCTTCAGGATCTCTTCCTCCACCCTCTTATATCTGCTATATGCATATCTCAGAAACAGCAGACCCAGTACCGGCATACAATACTGCTGTGAAGTCAGCTTGGATCCCTGTCGTAACAGATCCGCGGCTTCCCAAAGGTCTGCCTCCAACTTTTTAATGCTCCTATTATCCATAACGATTTCCTCCACGATTAATATGCCGGCCAGGTACACTCCGACATCATAATTTTATCTAATATGCTGTCCCAAAAAATGGACTCATTATTCTGTTTTGCCCGAAGCATTGTTTGCTTCTATGTTAATAATCTCCATGATATCTGACACATCGCAATCAAGAGCTTCGCAAATCTTCACCAACACATCCGTGGTGATATTTGCATTCTTTCCCAGCTTCGCAAGGGATGCTGTGCTGATTCCGCTTTCCTCCTTCAGTTTCGTTCGATTCCACTTTTTATCGATCAATTTTTTCCAAAGCTTATCGTAACTTACAGTTTTCTTCATGGTCGTTACCTCAAATGACTCCACACAATTATTAGTTCCTAACACTTCTTAGGAAGCCGTACCGCTCCCCTTCTTCATCTCCCATCGTAAAATTCATCAAATGAACCCCTGAGTAATCCAAAGTCTCCGGAAGTTCGTTTTCCGCAATGATCACCTGATTATTGCCGCAATTATCCATGATATATTGAATAAGCGCTTCTCTCATTCCTACTGTCGTAATATCTTTAGCTGTAAGCTTATGCTTCTTCTCCTTAAGAGAAAGAATTGGTGAATCAAGAATCAGCAGGTGAGATTTATACTTACCGTTCTCTTCCAGGTATTTCATCAAATTGAACAGCATTATGGTGTTTAAGAACGCCCGATATCCTTTTCCTTGATTCTTTTTATGCCTGCCACCGACAACTACGTCTGCCGTGTCGATGCTTAAATATGATTCCGGTTTACCTGTATAAGCGCATTCCTTTATCATGGCGTTTATATTATCACTTAACTTTTTCCAGATATCTTTATCAAATTGTTTCTTAGCATCAAACTTTGTCGCCGTCTCGTCTTCTTCATTTTCTTTTGCAAAAACATCTGATCCAAGCTCCGACGACATGTAAGAGATAGATTGCAATCTCTGCCTGAGCTGCTGTATTCTCCGATATTCTGCAACTGCTGCCTTTAACTCTGATGCATGTGGCCTCAGTTTCTGGTTCAGGAGCCTGGTTATGTTGTTGTTCCTAGCATTCAGATCTTTCAATCTGTTTTCCAGTTCCTTGATCTCATTCTTAGTGTCTGATTCGGTTATCTCCAAATCGCCAAGCTGGAGTCTTATACGTGCCAGCTCTGATTTTGCGGATTCGACATACGCAGTACGGTCTTCTTCCTCTTCCTCCATTTCATGCCCACAGAACGGACAGCTATCCTTATGTTTGACGGTTTTACCCTTTGCATCCCCGTCCACAACGAAACCCAATCTTTTAATATCTGACATATACTGAGTGCGAAGTGCTCTGTAGCGGTTCCCCAGAAATCTTGCTTCCTGAAGCCTTGCGTTCAGTTCGTATATCTGACCCAATAATGCACGGCTTTCTGCAGAGGCATCCATAATCTCTTTATCAACCGTCTCAATCTCAGCAAGGTAATCATCTATCTTTGCTTCAATATCAACGTCTTCATCTGCCGCCATTGATTCTTCAAGCTGCTCCTTCTGCTTAGACAGATCCAGTATCTTCTGATTCAGGTAATTGATGACACCTGTCTTCTGAGTTGCTCTTTTTTCAAGTTCGTCAACGCTGACTTCAGGCATAAAGCGTTTAAGATTATCACCGGTAATCAGATACATCAATGAAGTTAAGCTGGCGGTAATCTTTGAATGCTTGGGAACGTCAAATGCCGTAGGCTTGGCAAAAATATTATCTTCATTGATAAAGAAGAAATGGAACAATGTTCTCATTGTCAGATCTTCATCTTTGGGATCCTGTGTGCTTATAATGCGTGTACGCTCTTCAATACCGATTAAGCGTAAGAGCAGATCGCTGTATTCTTTTGTATTGATTTTGAATTCAG
Organism: Lachnospiraceae bacterium; assembly: GCA_017470735.1. Lineage (GTDB taxonomy): Bacteria > Bacillota > Clostridia > Lachnospirales > Lachnospiraceae > RGIG4930. Next base: position 30,443 of record JAFUYB010000066.1, read on the forward strand.
TACCTTTGATACCCGGAAGATCTGTAGATACCGTAACCGTATTGGAACCCTTGTCTCCGGTGCTTCCCTCTTCTATTTTGCGTGTCGCTGTAAACGTATATCCATCATCGGATTTCATCGTCATGCTGATCGTGTCGTAACCGGTGTCATCCCTGGAAAACGGAACCTCTTTAGCCCCGAACATAAAATCTATACATCCGATCACATAGGATTTCCCAGTATTCGAAGGGCCTACAATAAAGTTGACGCCATCTTCAAAAGGAATCGCCGAATATTCAACTTTATCACCGGAAGCTGCTATCTGTGTTATATGAAATCTGCTCATTCTACTACCTCCTCACGGAATGATTGTTCTGACATTTTATAAATCGTCGCAATCAATGACCGTTCAGACTTGCCAGCTACTGCTGACACAACATTACGTGCATATGCCCGATACTCACGTGCATAATCACTATCCAAGGATTTACAATAGTCTTCTCCCTCGGTGCTGATGACATAAGACAAGCCGTTCTTATAGCTTACTGCCTCCGCTGTACCGTTCAATACAAGTTCTCTAAGTGCCTCCTTTACCAGCTCGCGTTGAGAGGCGAACTCACTAAATTTGTATTCGTTATCGCCATTAAGATTCTGATCTGCCAAACCAAATGCTTTACTGTATAATGCCATAAAATCCACAGCATACAACATGTCCAATGTTTGCGGCATATCAAACTCATCCAGAAGAATGAGCAATCGAAGCGAATTTTCAAACGTAGAATTAAATATCCTGTCCATCGTCATCCCTCACCCATCCGTCAATCGTTCCATCTTTTACAAGGAAATGGCACACGCCTTTCTTTTGCGGTACCCCTATCCAATCTGTATCGCGGAAGAGCCAACACTTGCTTGAAACAAGATCCCTGGCTCTCTTCTGTACGGTTTTTAAGCGCTCTAATCCGCTCTTTGCAGGCTCTTCGTATTCTTCCTTCACATACTCATATGTTTCCGTTTTAAGAACATCGAACTGTGATTCTTCATCGTAAATATCACGTGTGCCGCGCCGGACAGCTTCTGCTGCAAAGTAGTATTGACGCTGTTCCGACAGATGCTTTTCATACTTTGGATAGGTTGCAATATCCTCCATCGGAAATACTGCCAAACCCTCTGCCTGCGCATAAGCTGCACCAAGAGCATTCGTATACTGTTTTTCCTCGTGGATGATACTTTCAGGTATCTCATCAACATCTAACGGATGCCGCTTATACTCTTCAAGTTCCTGGTTTATTCTTTCTTTTGCCTCCGGAGTAAGAACATTATCTCTTGTAAGCGAATACAGATATACCTGCCCCAGAAACTCGTTAAATGTTTCCTTCTTACCCAGGCGAAGCAATTCATCTCTCTTGCTATCGGAGATTCTCGCCGCATCCTCCTTGATCACACTGCGTATATGGAAGATAATCTCATCTTCCATATTAGGCATAAAATGACGGGTAACATTCTTTTGGAAGAAATCGCCTATCGATGCTTTTACCTCGGGATCCTGAGAATGCACTCTTATCATTCTAAGAGGGTTTCCCTGAGGTGCTCTATTCACAATTTTACTGGCAGTGCCCTTTTGGACTTTACTAAGTTTTATGCCCAAAGGTTCAGTAACACCTCTGTACAAAAGCTCAATCAGTTCAGGATCGTTGATCTCATCGACGAAGGCATTCTTGATTTCCGCTATTATTGTTGAAAAAACCAACTCCCGCAACCGGCTCACCTCCCAAAAAGAAACTTTACGGTAACTTTGTAGGAACCACTTCATACCCTTCAAAGCCTTATTTTTACTGACTTTTTTCGTGGTATCGGCTATAATATCGTTGTAGGCAGGAAAGCCTCTCTGGATATATAATTACCGTACCTTATAGTATAGCATATCTCCAGAGATAAGTAAACAAAATATTTGCATCCGCAGATATTTGTTTCATCCGCTTCCCAACCTGCACCCCTGTTCCGGGTAGCAGGGATACAACTTTATAATACTTAATGCGTTATGCAGCCTGACCATCGGTGGAAAGGATGCAAACCGAAACGGAAATTCCGTTCGATTTGTATGCTTTTCACCGATTTTTTATTTGCGTACAAACTCATAGCGTCTATACAGCCATAGTTCGGACTTCTCCGTTTCGGCCACAGGGTCGAAGGAGGGCCCGAACTATGAAAAAGAATTGTAAAACTTACGACAACCAGAGTAACAACGGCAATCAGACCAAATACGGCAATAAAAAGCCGTACAACAACATTCCGCCTGCTACAGGCGAAGAGCTTGCGCCGATTCTCATGACCAAGGAAATGTTTAAGGACAGATCCATCATCAAAGACAATATCGAGACCTGGAACATCCATGGTCACAGAATCCCTGTAGCGTTTGCACCTATCGCAGAAGGCACTTTAGATAGCTGGATGAAGTTCTTCAATGCTCAGGTTCGTACCTATATCGGAACCGGCGGCACATCTGATTTTCCAAAGGAAAACGGTCATGAAGACGATCTCTCCTATGACAAGTTTCAGGAAGATGCGGCTGCTGACGAAGACAGTGACGGATTTGAACTGGCGGATTTGACTTCGCTCGAAGATACCGTACTTCTCGGAATTATAATTAAGGATCTCATCGCGGAAGTAAAAAAGGCAAATCCGAAATACGGAAGAATCCTCGAACTTCTCGGAATGAATTACTCCAAGGGACAGATTCTTAAAGAATTGAAGCTCGGTAAAAGTCAGGGTTACGAAGACATTAAGGCCGCACAGAAAATGGCACGTGATCTTTATAACAAAGACTGATCTCTCAGCTGAATAAAAGAGTTAGGGGAGCGGCATACCCGGATGCTGCTCCCCTTATTATTTGCTGTGTGCCTCTATATTCGATTATTATCTTCTGGCAGGTCTTCCCTTCATCTGCCATCTATCGTGGCTCTGAATGCTTCTCACCGCCTGTTTCAAACTATTCGCACGACCGTGCTGGTGATATGGATGTGATGCCTTATGCTTGTGAAAAATGATGCATGTTCCCAGTGTAGGATATTCCGGATTGTGAATGAACCAGTAGTGCCCGGTATTGCGACTCATAACGGTCACATCAAAAGCATCTGTAAAGATAACGGTGAAGTATTTCGGATCCAGAACGGAAAGGTCATTCGCATCAAACATAGGCATTCCCCCTCTCCGGATCGTTAGCATAATCTGCCTGCCTCTCCGCCACAAACTGTGCGTGAAGTGCCTTTTTCTCCTTCAGGAAACGTTCATGCAGCTTTCTGGTCTCCATCTCCATAAACGCCTTCTCGGCTTCAATCAGCTCTGCTCTTGCAGTATCCGGAGTGATGATGAGCTGGCCGTTCTCACACTTGACCAGCACCGGATCCCCAATATGAAATCCCGCTGCCTCCAACCACTGCCCCATCAAGCGAATTGACGGAACATCTTTGTACCGATACCCGCTCTGAGCACAGACCTTCAATTCTCTTACGTTCTTCTTTGCCATGTGTTTGTCCTCCTTTTTCAATCGTTTGACTTAAACAAAATAAGCTGCAGACTTTGGATCATCTCCGCATCTGCAGCTTATCTATTCAAATTCCTATTCGATTGTGAGGCTTACTTGCCGGTGTTAGAATTCTTCCCTTCATTCTTGATGCGGTAGTAGTCTTCCATCTCCACATCAAGCGTAATATAGGATTCCTTCTTCGGTCTTTGGGTGTTGCTCAAGAGACACACCGTCTCCACATTCCCGGTCCCGGGAAAAAGATCCACGAGCGCAATCCGCCTGGCATGGTAGCCGGCCTCGAAAAATACGGGCAGGTCGCGGGCGAGGCTTGTCGCCTTGCAGGAGATGTATAGGATATGGCGGACGCCGTAGGATAATATCTTAGGCAGTGCTTTCGGGTGGATGCCGTCGCGCGGCGGATCCAAAACGATGAAATCCGGCTGGTCGATCATATCGTCCAACACCTTCAAGACATCCCCGGCAATAAAACGGCAGTTTGTGATGCCATTTAAAGCAGCATTTCTTTTTGCGGCTTCGACTGCCTCTTCGACGATCTCCACGCCAATGACCTCCTGTGCCACAGGCGAGAGGATCTGCGCGATCGTGCCCGTTCCGGAGTAGAGATCATAAATGCGGGTGAATTTTTTTGCGGTATCCTCACAAGCCAAATCTCCCGAAGCAGTGCCCACGGAACATACATGGTTCGATCTTTGTTTTGATACAAAGGCATTCGTTAAATGGTCACAGATTGGCATTTCCCCCATTGCTCCGCAGATCATTCCCCTTGCCTTCTGATACAGCACCTCCGCCCCAAGTGAATTTGTCTGGAAAAATGAAAACGGAGTGATCACAAAGGACAAGCCGAGCAATTCTTCGGTAAAGAAATCCTGCCCGTACAGCACTTCGGTTCCCTGATCCTCGACAACATCCGCGGGACGGTCGTTTTTTGTGTGAAGAATGCCGACGATTTTCCCTTCGTATTCCTGCGCAAGCAGCAGATCCCGCCATTCTTCCAACAGAAGTGCTTCTTCCTCCGTACTCCTAAAATCTGACGAAGTCACCAGATCCACCAGCAGTTCGCCGGTCTTTTTAGCCTTACGCAGCAAAAGATGCCGCAGATAGCCTTCATGTGATGTTTTGTGGTAACAGGAAATCCCTTTCCCGCGGAAAAACTCCAGCGTCACCCGCTGCACCGTCCGCATATCGGCATCCTGGATCCGGCACTCTGTCGTCGGCAGGATATCATAAAAAGAACCTCCCTTGTGCATGCCAAGGGTCAGTTCACCGCCCTTTTCACAGTCACCGAAGGTCAGCTCCATTTTGTTGCGGTAGCCCTCTGAAAGCGGGCTGCCAAGGATCCCCTCGTATATCCGGTCAAAACGGCCGGCCGGTTCTGCCGTATTATCTGCCGTTTTTCCTCCGGAATCTCTCTCCGTACCTTCATTACAGCCCGTATCCAGCTCCAGAACAGGCGCAAGAAGAGTGCGGATCTGCTGTTCCTTGAGCTTCAGCTGCTCCCCGTAGGGCATTGTCTGATACAGACAGCCCCCGCACTCCGAAAAATGCGGACAGGGATCTGGCGCGCTTTCCAGAGGGGAAGCTTTGACCACTCCCAAAAGCCGTCCTTCATAATTCCCGTGACGCTTTTTTGTGATCCGCAAACGGATTTCCTGCCCCGAAATGACATTTTTCACCTGTACGAAAGCCGTTTCCTCTCCGTCTTCCACCCGCACCATTCCCTTATTCGGAAACAGCACCTCTTCCACGACGCCAATGACTTCCTGCCCTTTTTTCATCTTATCCCTGCTTCACATCGTCTCAATCTTGATCAGCGAAGTATTTCCTGTCGCGCCGTTGGTCACGCCGCCGGTGATCACGATCTTATCGCCCTTCTTTAAGTCAAATACGGATTCCGCCACCTTCTTGGCACCGAAAAACAGCACATCCGTGGACGGATACATCTCCGCCAGCATCGGGATCACCCCCCATGAAAGAGCCAGCTTGCGGCGTGTCTCCTCGCTTGTCGTCAGTCCGATGATATCCATCGGCGGACGGAAACGCGATACCATCCGTGTCGTCATGCCCGACAGGGAGCTTGCGACGATGGTCTTTGCGCCGAGATCGATCGCCATCGAGCAGGTCGAATGCGAAATTGCGTCCACTTCATTCTGGATCAGGAACGCATACTCATGGAAGCGGCGCTTGTAGTTGATCTCCCTCTCGGTCGCCTCGCAGATGGACGACATCATGCGTACCGCCTCTTCGGGGTACTGTCCTGCCGCCGTCTCTCCGGAAAGCATGACCGCAGATGTGCCGTCATAGACTGCGTTTGCGACATCGGAGGCCTCCGCGCGCGTCGGACGGGAGTTGTGGATCATGGATTCGAGCATCTCGGTCGCCGTGATCACGCGTTTGCCCAGCAAACGGCATTTTGTGATCAGCTCTTTCTGGATGGCAGGCAGCCGTTCCAGTGAAATTTCCACGCCCATATCGCCGCGGGCTACCATCACGCCGTCGCAGATTTCACAGATCTCTTCGATATTGTCACAGCCGGACTGATTCTCAATCTTGGCGATCAGGTCGATGTCGTCGCCGCCATTCTCGTGCAGAAAGTCGCGGATGTCCGCAATATCCTGCCGCACAGATACAAACGAGCACGCCACGAAATCCACGCCCTGCTCAATGCCAAACAGCAGATCCGACTTGTCCTGCTCGGACAAATATACCTGCTTCAAAACCTTCCCCGGAAAGCTCATGCTCTTTTTGTTGGACAATTCGCCGCCGACCTTGACTTCCGTGATGATTTCATTGCCGGAAATGTCCGTAACCTCAAAATTCATCAAACCGTTGTTCAGAAGAATCGTGTCGCCGACCGACAGCTCTTTCGGCAGATCCGAATAATTGACCGAAACCTTTGTCTCATCGCCCTCGATCTTCTCGGAAGTGAACGCAAACACATCGCCTTCCTTCAGCGTCACCCTTCCCTCTTTGAAGCTGCCGATCCGGTATTCCGGTCCCTTGGTGTCCAGCATAATCGCAATCGGCAGATCCAGCTCTTCACGGACTTTCTTGATCCGCTCAATTTTGACTCTGTGCTGGTCGTATGTCCCGTGGGAAAAATTCAGCCGTGCCACATTCATCCCAGCCAAGGCAAGCTTGCGGATCATTTCCTCCGATTCCGATGCCGGTCCGATTGTTGCGATAATCTTTGTCTTTCTCATAAACCTTCTCCTTGCCCGCTATCCTGCGTTGACTCGTTTACTGACTCCGCAGAAGACCTCATGACGAAATTGTCTCCTGCCACTTCACCGGCTGTGTCTTGATTGAATATGCCATCGTTTGATGCCGTATTTGCACCGGCTGCTTCTCCTTGTTCCGCCGCTATATCGGATTCCGATGACTGTGGAGAAAAATATTCGCCCTGCGCCCCCGCATACACCGGCTCGCCGGTCTGGGGATCAAACTGCATCTGCTCCTGTCTGTATGCCGGAATGCCCTTGATCGCCTTCAGTGCCTCGTACAGTGCCGCACAGGTCGAAACATAATACGGATTCACATAGAACACGCCGACCAGTCCCACCGTAATGCCAGACAGAAGCCACCAGCCGATGAAGGACAGATCCAGCAAAAAAGCCCTGCCTTTGTTGCCCTGCATCAGAAACCGGCTCGTATAAAATGCCTGCTCCTTGTCCATCTGCGGATACTCCGCCAGAAGATACGGGATCATCCGGTACTCATAGGACTTGTAAATCCCCGGGATCAAAAACAGACACGACCATCCCAGCGTATACAGGTCGCGGAAGAACATGATCCGCACCTGGTTCTTGTAATTGCGGTCAAAGCCAAAGCCCATATCGCCGACCATGCCGTTTTCGGTCAGATTGTGGATAAAGAACCGCTGTGTACCGATAAAAAGCGGATTCTTCAGGAAAATGTCGATCAAAATCCCGACGATCATCAGAACCAGCACGAGTAAAAAGGCCAGCATCGCGACTATTACGATCATGCCGACCATTGCCGTTGACATGCCGCTGGAAAAACCGGAGAACGGATTGGACGAGGATGATCCCGGGTAATTGTACTGACCGTACGGGCTTATATAGTCATTGCCGAATTCTTCACCGAAATCGATGTCAAAATCGTTGTCATCGGAAAACGGATTGTTTTCAAATCCCCTCTCAGGTGCCCTGAAATCATTGGCGTGGCCGCCTGTGTTGCCGATCTCGCTAATAATATTTATGCCCATCACAAAAACCGACTGGACAGCCTTACTGCCCTGCATCCCGCCGATCAGCGAAATAACCAGCGCTATCAGCACCGCTTTCCAGTAATTCCTCTGAAAGCAGGATTTGCCTCTCGCTTTCAGTTGTCCGATCGTCCACATGACTTGATCCTCCTTGTCTCCGGCCATTGGCAGGATATCCGCGCTGACCACGGATATCCCGCCTTGCCCGGTCAATTTTACTCTAAATCTTCGCCTGCCGACTTGATCACCTTCTGGTACCAGAAGAAAGAATCTTTGCGGCTGCGCGAGAAATCGCCTGTACCGTCGTCGTGACGGTCCACATAGATGAACCCGTAACGCTTTGCGTACTGTCCTGTGCCTGCGGATACCAGATCCACCGGTCCCCAGGTCGTATAACCGATCAGCGGCAATCCGCGCTCGACAGCTTCCCTCATCGCCGCGATGTGCGAACGGAAATAGTCGATCCGGTAGCTGTCGTGGATCGAACCGTCCTCTTCTACCTTGTCAAATGCGCCGAAGCCGTTCTCCACGACCATCAGCGGCACGCCCGGATAACGGTCGTTCAACATCTGGATCGTGTACAAAAGCCCCTTCGGATCGATCTGCCAGCCCCAGTCGGACGCCTTGAGGTACGGGTTTTTTGCCCCGGTGGACATATTGCCTGCCGTCTTTTCCGCATCCGCATTCATCGTCACGCAGTTCGACATATAATAGGAAAAGGTGTACATGTCTACCGTGCCTTCTTTAAGGATCTCGGCATCACCGTCTTTGATGAAGGAGGTGTCAATGCCGTGCTGCTTGAAGTAATCCATCATAAACACCGGATACTCGCCGCGCACCTGCACATCGCCGCAGAAATTGTTGACAAAATTGTCGTGGTCAAGGCAAGCCATCACATCCACGGGATTCGGTGTCAGAGGATAATTCGTCTCATGCGCGATCATATTGCCGATCATGAAGTCGGGATTGATCTCATGACCTTTCTTTACCGTCAGCGCCGACGCGATGAACTCATGATGCAGTGCCGTAAACATCTTCTGCGTGTCTGATTTAAGATCCGTCAAAAGGATCGGGTCGGTCGCGTTGATATCCTCGTCCTCAACAAGCCCGAGGCCGTAAAGATTGCCGATGCCGCCCTCTCCCATGCAGCAGATATTGATTTCATTGAAGGTCAGCCAGTATTTTACCTTGTCCTTGTAACGGGTAAAGCAGGTCTCAGCGTATTTGACGAACAGATCGATCGTCTCCCTCGAATAGAAGCCGTGGTATTTTGTCACGATCGCCCACGGAATCTCATAGTGGCACAGCGTCACCAACGGCTCGATATTGTATTTTTTGCATTCATCGAACACATTGTCATAAAACTGAAGTCCCGCCTCATTCGGCTCAGCGTCATCCCCGTTCGGGAAAATGCGCCCCCAGTTGATCGACAGACGGAAGCAGGTGAAGCCCATCTCCGCAAACAGCGCGATATCTTCCTTATAACGATGATAAAAATCCACCGCCTCATGGCTCGGATAAAACGCGTTCGGATCGGTCACCGGCAGAAATGTCCGCGGATGGTCCACATCGCCCCCCAGCAGCATGTCCGGCACGGAAAGTCCTTTGCCGTCCTCCAGATACGCGCCTTCACACTGATTCCCGGCTACCGCGCCGCCCCATAAGAAATTTTTCGGAAATCCCATAATCATTACCTCCCTTTATGAAATGCCCTCTTTTTACATCGTTTCTAATTATAAAGGAATTGACGGGTAAAGTAAATCAGAAAGTGGAAAAACCGGATCAGCGCGCAAAAAATAAAAAGGGAAGAGGCAGGACTCTTCATTCGCAGCCCTGCCTCTTCCATGTCGCGTAAAACTTTTTTGTTTTTGGTAATTCGACTTACCGCATGTTACTTGTTGTTTGCTACAGTTATAAATACGAGAGGTGCCAAAAAAAAAAGGGGGTCTGCAAAAAATTTTTTCAAATTTTTTTCAAATTTTTGAATTTTTTCCTGCAAACGCCCATTTTATCGGCTTTTTGGGCTCTAAAAAAAGTAGACGGATTTAACATTTCATGGTAGGATTTATAAAAATAGTTACTTTTTGGAGGAAATTTTCCGATGCGAACGATCGATTCCGACCTCAAATCCAAAAATTTCAAGCATATTTATCTGTTGTTCGGGGAAGAAGCCTATCTGATCCGGCAGTACAAGCACGCTTTGCTGTCCGCCCTCGTCCCCGAGGGGGACGAAATGAATTTCACCCGCTACCGCGAAAAAGATTTTGACGAGGCAGCCGTGATCGAAACGGCGGATACGCTGCCGTTTTTCGCGGATTACCGTGTGATTTTGGTTGAAAACAGCGGCTGCTTTGACAAAAAATGCGATGCGCTTTCCGATTACATCGACCATATGGCGGATACTGTGTATCTGATTTTTGCCGAGGACAAGGTCGACAAGCGGAAAAGTCTCTTTAAAAAAGTGCAAAAGCTCGGCGACGCCGAAGAGATGAAGATGCCGGAGGAAGCCACGCTCAAACGATGGATGGGCAAACGCATCCGCCAGGCGGGACTCAACATTACGATGTCAGCCTGGGCATCCTTTTTCGCGCGGACGGGCGATTCGATGGACAATATGTCCAACGAGATGGACAAGCTCATCTCCTACTGCGAAGGCCGGGAAGCCATCCGCGAAGAGGATGTGGACGCCATCTGCGTGAGCTGGGTCGAGGACAAGATTTTCGACATGATCGAAGCGATCGCGGATAAAAACCCGAAGCGGGTCATGGATCTGTACCGGGATATGCTTTTAAAACGCGAAGCGCCGCTGCGTATACTCGTCCTGCTGCGCTCCCAGTTTGCCCGGCTTTTGACCTTGAAGGAAATGAGCAGACGGCGGGAAAAAGACACCGAAATCTCCAAAAGGACCCGTATTCCCCAGTTTTATTTAGGGAAAAACTTGAATTTGGCCAAAAATTTTTCGACCGAAGAGCTGTGCGGCTTACTGACCCGGGCAGGCGATCTGGAAGCACAGATCAAGACCGGACGCATCCGCGAGCAGACCGGATTGGAGATGCTGATGGTTTCCTATTCCACATAAAACACCAAAAAGAGCCCTCCGAAGAAACCCACGGAGAGCTTTTATATCGGCATTTGCCTGAAATCAGAATCAACCGGAAACCGGAATCAACCGATGCTGTTGACAGCCTTGGCTAAATGAGAAACCTTGTGCGCGGCGTTGTTCTTGTGATAGATGCCCTTAGATGCAGCCATGCTGATCTCCTTGGTCGCCATCGTAAGAGCGCTCTTTGCTGCCTCCTGATCCTTTGCAGCGACTGCTGCCTCGACCTTCTTGATCGCTGTCTTTACGCGGGAACGGATCGCCCGGTTGCGCTGCGTCTTGGTCGCGGTCACAAGGATACGCTTCTTTGCAGATTTGATATTTGCCAATGTGTTCACCTCCTTTACGACCGACACATTTTAGCACATTCACCGCCAATGCGCAAGACTTTACGGAAGGTTTTTCAAATGATATAATGCAAACATTATATCGTAGCGTATTTGAGGAGCACGCCAATGAAACGATTTTTTCCGAAACCCTCCCGGCTGACCATCTGTTATGGCATAATGCTGTGCCTGTGTCTTGGCGGGATCTTCCTTTCCGTCGTGAATATGCCGGACCGTTCCGGCAGCTTTTCGGATACGATGGTTTCATTTGCAAAGGACTGGCAGACAGATGGTCGATCTGTCGGATCTGACTTCTCTCGACTCCGGGGAGACCGTTTTGACAAAGACGCTTCCCGATACTCTCCCTGACGGATGGTCGCTTAATTTTGACAGCCACAATGTCTTTTTTTCGCTGTCCATCGACGGCCATAAGCCCTATCATTATTATTTAGAAGAAAATATCACCGGCAGAGGCTACGGCGACGATTTTCACAGCCTTCCGCTCTCATCGCAGGATGCAGGCGCCGGGCTGACGCTTACCGTGACGCCGGTATATCCCCACAACACGGGCTCGGAATTCCGGAACATGGTACTCGGTCCGTCCCAGGACTATTTTCACTGGCTGATCCACGAGCATCAGTTCTCTTTCGGGCTGTCCATCCTGATCGCCTTTTTCGGCTTCGCGATCCTGCTGCTGCAGCTCGGCTCGGACGCGGACCGGATCCGGGAAGGCCTTTCACTTCCCGCGCTCGGCGTCTGCGCGATCATCTTCGGACTATGGGCGTCCTTAGAGACCATCATTCCCCAGTTTCTTTTTGAGCATTCCGAGCTGCTGCGTCCGGCGGATTACCTGCTGCTGCCGTTTGCGGAGTATCCGTTGATCGTATTTGTCAACTCGATGACCGCCAAAAAACACAGATTTTATGAATGGAGCGCCTTTTTCATTTCTGCTGTCGCAGTTTTTCTGACCATTGCGTTCCGTTTCCTGGCCGGCACCGACATGCACAATCTGTCCTTTTTGCCCGCGTCCTATGGCCTTACGCTGATCATCGTCTGCTCGATCATCCTCGAAGAGCATCAGCTGTCACACGACCAGGAAATCAAAAAGGATCTGCGTCTGTCCCGTATCGGCATGCTTCTGTTTCTCGGCTGTCTGCTGATCGATCTGGCTAATTTCTTCCTTTCAGGCAGGCTTTCAAAAATAGACGATACCGTATTTTTCAGCCGGATCGGGCTGGTGCTTCTGATCGTCTCCTTATTCATCGACAGCATGCGCCGGATGGGCATCCGCCAGCGGAATGTCCAGCGTGACCGCTTTATCAACAAATTCCTGCAGTACTCCCTCTCGGCCAAATCGCCCGAACAGATCATCGGACAAATGCTGGATTTTCTCGGCAGGGAAATGGACGCGGACCGCGTCTACATTTTCGAGGAGGGCGCGCAGGGGTATTTTTCCAATTCGTATGAATGGTGCAAAGCGGGCATCCGTCCGCAAAAGGATGTCCAGCAGCGCATCCCGTTTACCGGCCTGCTCGATACCTGGTTTGAGGATTTCGGGAAATATAACTATGTGATCGTCGATGATGTGGAAGCCTACAAAGAAGTCAGTGAGCCGATGTACGAGCTGCTTTTGCAGCTGAATGTCGAAACTTTAGTGTCCGGTCCGTTGATCATCGACGGTGATTACATCGGCTTTTTCGGCGTGGACAACCCTTCCAAAAAGAGCATCGCCAATGTGACCTACTCGATCCGCCTGATCGAATATTTCATGGCAGTCATGCTGCGGCAGCGCAACAACCAGCTTCTGCTGCGCCAGTACAGCTACCGTGACCAGATGACCGGCGCATTGAACCGTCGCGCCCTTGATGAATTTGTCCATGATGTCACCGCCGAACCGACTTCTCTCGGCGTTCTGATGTGCGATATCAACGGACTGAAACGGGCAAATGATTACTAGGGACATGAAGCGGGCGACCAGATGATCCGCGATGTCGCGGGCTGTCTTGCCGAGGTCTTCGGGACAGAACATGTCTTCCGTTTAGGCGGCGACGAATTCCTTTCCGTCGGCATCACCGGCAGGCAGTCTGTCTTTGAGACCAATGTACGGACACTGCGGCTGCTGCTCTCCGCCAAGGGACGCAGCGCTTCGCTTGGATTCGCGTTTGGAAATACCGGCAAAATGACCTTTGAACAGATGCAAAAGACAGCGGATGCCCAGATGTACGCGGACAAACGGGCGTACTATGAAAGCCATCCGGACAGAAGAAGAAGGGAATAATGCATTCCCTTCCGCCTGCTACTCTTTTGGATTGTGCCGCTCTTCGGCCACTACGATGCGGTTCCGTCCGGTCTCTTTTGCTTCATATAATGCCTTGTCTACTCTCGTGTAGACAGCTTTCTTGTCTTCGTAACCCTTGACCACGGCAACGCCGAGGCTGCAGGTCAGCTTGCGGATCTTCGGGAACGGATACAGCTCGACGGTCTGACGGATCTCCTCAGCACGCTCGACCGCCTGCTCTAAAGTGTTGTTCGGCAGGAGCATAAAGAATTCCTCACCGCCCCAGCGTCCGACTGCCTCACCGTCGTATTCACGGACTGTCGCATTCAATACGGCTGCGACGCCTTCCAGTATTTTATCCCCGGTTTCATGACCGCAGGTATCGTTGACCCTCTTGAAATGGTCGATATCCATCATCACAAGCGCGACTTCGCTGTCATCCTGCGCCGCTTTATCCAAAGCCGCATTGATCCGCCGCTCGATCTCACGGCGGTTGTACAGCGCCGTCAGCTCATCGACGGTTGCCATATACAGCAATTTATCGTTGGCCTCAGTCAGATCCGCCAGCGACTGCCGCAGTTCACTGGATGTGACTTTTACCAGCGTCGTCAGCCGCTTGACCAGCGACGCCTGGCCGTGCATCTTGGATGTATCGACCTGTACCTGCGGGATCACGCGTCCGGTCTTTTCCCCCTCGCGCATCGCGATCGTCAGCATCGTGATATTGTGCCACATGATGTGCCCGGTCTCCGGATCGCGGTTCAGCTCACCTCCCGTGCAGAAGCCGCAGGAAGTCGCCAGCTTCTGGAACGGTGCCATCTCGTTGTTGATGAAATAATTCCAGAATATCTTGCGCATCGTGCAGGTGTAGATCAGGATCGCCTCCGGCTCAAACTGCCGTACCTCTTCGGCACGGACATCCACCTCGGATACGATCGAAATCGGATCGCCGTAGGACATCGTCACCTTCATGCCGTTATGGATGTATCCCGCCAGATCCAGCGCGCCCTCTTCTCTGCTGGCCGCAACATGGCGGAGCATTGTCATCCCCTCATCCTCAACGGCCAGAGGGAACTCCATCGTATTATTGATAAAATTCTCGTCCTTGACGGACATATCCAGATAACGGCTGTACAGCTCGGCAGCTGGAAAATCGTCAACCGTATAGAGCGTGTTCTTGTGCGCTTTGGTCACGGTAAATGTCCGTCCCAGCGACTCCCAGCCTGCCGTAAACCCGACATTGATATGGAAATCCCTGCCCGCATAGGTCACAAGCGCCAGCGCATTATCAAAAACACCGCCCTCGGTCACGATAAACCTTCTGCCATGATCCAAATCATGTCCGATCGGGTAACCGCCGAAAATGCGGACCTTTGGATCGCACTGATCCAGGGAATGCAGAAATGTCAGATTGTCCACCGGAGCGCCCTGGATCAAAAGCTCTGCCGCCTTGATATCCGGCGTGTCATCAATGATCTGGCGTGCCTGTCTGCCGAATTCCTCCTCCTGGTCTAATATATCCGGGAAGAAATAGACCCGCGCCTCTGTCTTTTCAAAAAACATGGCGGACAGCAGAATGACCGGATCGGTCAGCGATCCGTTGATGATCTCTGCATGGGATGAAATGCCGCACAGCTCGGCAAGCGGAAACGCCTCCATCAGACTGTCCCGCACCTGAAGGATCCAGGCCTCATCCTCCACACCGCAGTACATATGGAAGATCAGGGACTTGACCGTATGGCCGCCGTTATATTCCTGAATCTGCCGAACCGCCTCCCCCAAGGCTTCCTGACTGTAAATCTCAAATAATAACTGCTTCATAAACTCTCCACCCTTTTCAAACTTATCCCTAATTATAGGATTTATCGGTATGGTTTGCAAGCGGAAGTTTAGGTTTGCTTCCTGCAAAGAATTGGATTATACTATAGCCATATATTTTTGAAAAAAGAAAGGCAATCACCATGACCAGCAAGATCGCAGTCATTTTTCCGGGAATCGGATATCATAAGAATAAGCCTCTGCTCTATCATTCTGCCAAGCTTGCGGCGCAGCACGGCTTTAAGGTAAAAGCACTCGAATTTTCCGGCTTCCCGCAGAAGCTGAAAGGTGACCGCGAAGCGATGATGAAATCCTTTCAGATTGCGATCGCGCGGTCGGAAGACCAGCTCAAATTCATCGATTTTCCTGCCTATGACGATGTCGTTTTTATTTCCAAAAGCATCGGTACTGTCGCTGCCGCCATCTATGCGACCAAGCATGAAGTGCCCGCGCGGCAGCTTTATTTCACGCCGCTCGAACAGACCTTTTCACTGATCCAGGACGGCAACGGTCTTGTCTTCCACGGCACGGCGGACTCCTGGGTGGACACGGAAGCGGTAACGGCGGGCTGTCTGGAAAAGCATCTGACATTAAAAACCGTTTTAGGCTCCAACCACTCTCTTGAAAGTGACGATGTCTTTGCCAATCTGCAGGATCTGCTCGTCATCATGGAAGATGTCAACCGCTTCTTATTAAATCAGGAAGTCTGAAAAAGACTTTTCCGCATCCGTAAATTCAAAAAAAGGACTTTTGTTATGGAAATGAATATGACAAAGGGGAATCCGTTCCATCTGATTCTCCATTTTACAATACCGCTGTTTTTGGGAAACGCATTCCAACAGCTCTACAATATGGCGGATTCCGTGATCGTCGGAAAATTTGTCAGCGCCAACGCGCTCGCCGCCGTCGGTTCTACCGGCACGATCATGTTTCTCGTGCTCGGCATTGCCATCGGACTGACGACGGGCTTTTCGGTTATGACAAGCCAGTATTTCGGCGCCGACGACCAGCAGGGCGTGCGCTATTCCGTGACAGGCGGCATCCTGATGTCGGTCGCGTTTGGCATGCTGATCACGATCCTCGCTCTTTTGGCGATGCCGATGCTGCTGCGCCTGATGAATACGCCGGACGAGATCTATTCCGAAGCGCTCACATATATCAATATTATCTGCATCGGCACGACCGCCATTTTGTTTTACAATTTGTTCGCGGCATTCCTGCGCGCGATCGGCAACAGCCGCGTCCCGCTCTTTTTCCTGATCTTTTCTGCCGTGCTCAATGTTTTTCTGGACCTGCTTTTGATCATCGGCTTTCACCTCGGCGTTGCCGGAGCGGCAATTGCAACGGTCTCGGCACAGGGTTTTTCCGCGATACTCTGCGCCGGATATATCTATATGAAAGTAGATGTGCTACGCCCCCGCCGCAGCGACTGGAAGCTTTATCTGCCATGCTGCGCCAAACAGCTTGCGATCGGCATTCCGATGGCTTTAGAAACCGGGATTACGGCAAGCGGAACTGTGATCATGCAGGCAGCGCTCAATATTTACGGCACGGTTTCGATCGCCGGGAGTACTGCCGCCTACAAGGTCGTCAACCTGCTCAGCCAGGGGCTGTATTCCGTCGGACAGACGATGGCAAGCTACTCCGGCCAGAATTTCGGTGCCGGTGACATCGGGCGCATCCATCAGGGAACGCGGGCGGCTATGAAGCTGTGCGTCATCTATTCCCTGGTGACGGCAGCGCTTGGTGTCATCTTTTTACCCTATCTGATTCAGTTATTTTTCTCCGGGGATGTATCCCTGGCGGAAATTATGCCTTGGGCCAAAATCGCCCACAACGAATGTGCCGCGCTCTACATCGCGCTCGGCGCGATCTTTGTCTACCGCAACACCCTGCAGGGCTGCGGCTACAGCGTACAGGCAATGACCATGGGCATCATCGAGCTTTCTGCCCGCGTCGTAATGGCAGTGATCTCCATCCGCGTCCACAGCTATCCGCTCGCGATCGGCGCCGATCCTGCCGCGTGGCTGACCGCCGGCGTATTCGGCTGGATTCTGTACCGCTGGCTGCTGTCCGAGCGGCGGTTTGCAATATAGCCGGTTATAGCGTATAATCAAAAACTGTCTGAAATAAGGAAATTTTAGAAAAAGAACGCTTCCAATTGGAAACTGTACAAAAAGAGAGGACACGAAAATGGCACAGAACCCAATCGTAACGATCACTATGGAAAACGGCGATGTGATGAAGGCGGAGCTTTATCCTGACATCGCGCCCAACACGGTCAACAATTTCATCAGCCTGATCCGGAAAAAATTCTATGACGGCACGATCTTCCACCGCGTCATCAACGGCTTTATGCTGCAGGGCGGCGATCCGGACGGCAACGGCACGGGTGGACCCGATTACAGTATCCGCGGTGAATTTTTAAGCAACGGCTTTGAAAACAATTTAAAGCATACGCCGGGCGTCCTGTCGATGGCGCGCACGAGGATGCCGGATTCCGCGGGAAGCCAGTTTTTCATCATGCACAAGGATGCGCCGCATCTTGATGGGGAATATGCCGCTTTCGGCAAGATCACTGAGGGAATGGACATCGTCAACCGGATTGCGGAAACGGATACAGATTTTTCCGACCGCCCGCTGACTGACCAGAAAATGGTGACGGTCACGGTAGAAACCTTCGGAGAAGAATATCCGGAGCCGGAGAAGGTCTGATCCCCTCTCCGACTCCGGTTCATCTAAAATATCATCCAAGCGCCTGCTCGATATCCGCGAGCAGGTCTTTTTTATCTTCCAGCCCGCAGGACATCCGGACCAGCCCCGCGGGAATGCCCGCCGCCGCAAGCTGCTCGTCGGTCATCTGACGATGGGTCGATGTCGCGGGATTCAGACAGCAGGTCCGCGCGTCCGCTACATGCGTTTCGATCGCTGCCAGCTTGAGCCGTTTCATGAAGGCTCCTGCGGCTTCCCGTCCGCCCTCCAATTCAAAGGATACCACGCCGCATCCACCGTTTGGCATATATTTCTGCGACAGCTTATGATACGGATCACTTGCCAATCCCGGATAGCTGACGCTCTTTACCTTCGGATGTTTCTCTAAAAATTCCGCGACTGCCATTCCATTTTCCACATGCCGCGGCATCCGCACATGCAAAGATTCCAGTCCCAGGTTCAAAAGGAACGCATTCTGCGGTGACTGGATGCAGCCGAAGTCACGCATCAGCTGCGATGTGCATTTGGTGATAAACGCTTTTTCTTTCCCGAATTTCTGGGCATAGATGATTCCATGATAAGATTCATCCGGTGTGGTCAGCCCCGGAAACTTGTCCGCATGCGCCATCCAGTCAAAGCATCCGCGATCCACGACCGCGCCGCCGACTGCCGCGCCGTGTCCGTCCATGTACTTTGTCGTGGAATGCGTCACGATATCCGCGCCCCACTCAAACGGACGGCAGTTCACCGGCGTCGGAAAAGTATTGTCCACGATCAGCGGCACGCCGTGCGCATGCGCGGCTTCCGCAAATTTTTCAATATCGAGCACTGTCAGTGCCGGATTCGCGATCGTCTCACCGAATACCGCTTTTGTATTCTCCTGAAACGCGGCTTCCAACTCCTCCCTGGTACAATCCGGCGATACAAAGGTCGATGTGATCCCCATCTTTGCCATCGTCACCGAAATCAGGTTGAAGGTTCCGCCATAAATCGACGCAGATGAAACAATATGGTCGCCGGCTTCACAGATATTAAACAGCGCAAAGAAATTCGCCGCCTGCCCCGATGAAGTCAGCATCCCTGCCGTTCCGCCCTCCATCTCGGCAATCTTTGCAGCGACATGATCGTTGGTCGGATTCTGCAGGCGGGTGTAGAAATAGCCCTCTGCCTCCAGATCAAACAGCTTGCCCATATCCTCGCTCGTATCGTATTTGAATGTCGTGGACTGCACGATCGGTATCTGCCGCGGCTCACCGTTCCCCGGCCGATAACCTCCCTGCACACATACAGTTCCCTGCCCGTAGCTTTCCATTTTCGTCATCCTCCTTTATCATCTGGTCAAATCCCGTAAAACAGGTCGTGTTTAAAATCTCCCCACGCATTATCAGCGAAATCATACGGGGTGAGCTGGTAAACATAGTAATTGAGCCAATTCGTATACAGCGTATTGGCATGGGCGCGCCACTGCAAAAGTGGACGCTGCGTCGGATCGTTGTCGGGATAATAGTTGACCGGCAGATCGGTGTCCAACCCCTTCTTCTGATCTCGTTTGTATTCCACATCCAGTGTCAGACGGTCGTATTCGGGATGCCCCATCACAAAAATCTGGCTGCCGTCCTTGGACATGCAAAGGAATACGCCGACCTCGTCCGAATCCGCCAGGGTCAGCAAATTGGGATTCTGCCGGATATCCTCTGAATCCACATCGGTATACCGGGAATGCGGCGCGTAAAAAATATCATTGAACCCCCGCACCAATGGAATCTTGCGGTGCTGCACCTTGTGCGGATAGACACCGAATACTTTTTTGGGCAAAATCCGTTTGTGGATGCCGTAGTGGTAATACAAACCCGCCTGCGCGCCCCAGCACAGATGCAGCGTAGATGTCACATGGCGCTTGGTCCATTCCATGATCCGGCAGATCTCATCCCAGTAATCCACCTCTTCAAAATCGTACAGCTCTACCGGCGCACCCGTGATGATCAGACCGTCAAGATTTTTATCCTTTACCGCATCAAAGGTCTCATAAAATTTCATCAGATGGCTCTGCGCCGTGTGCGTCGCGCTGTGGCTGGCCGTCTTTAAAAAGGTAATGTCCACCTGCAGCGGCGTGTTGGAAAGCATCCTGAGTATCTGAAGCTCGGTATCCTCTTTTAATGGCATGAGGTTCAGGATGCCGATTTCCAGAGGACGGATGTCCTGGTGCATGGCGCGGTCTTCGTCCATGACGAAAATGTTTTCTTTTTCCAGGATGCTTCGGACCGGGAGGTCTGATTGGGTTCTGATTGGCATAGCTTGGGTTCCTCATATACTCCGGGAAAACAAAATATATATTTCATTTTCCCTTACTTTACTATCTGCAACAATTCCTGCTCTGTTAAAATCTGTATCCCCAGCCCCTGTGCTTTCGTCAGTTTGGAGCCGGCATTTTCGCCTGCGAGGAGATAGTCCGTTTTCTTTGACACCGAGCCGGTGACTTTGCCGCCGTGGGATTCGATCAGGGTTGCGGCTTCTTTGCGGCTGAAGGTCGGCAGGGTGCCGGTGATGACGATCGTCTTGCCGGCAAGTCTGGCACTCTGTTTGGCTTCGGCTTCCATCGCTAGGTTGACGCCGGCTTCTTTGAGGCGGGCGATCAATGTGCGGTTGGCATCCTGCGCAAAGTAGTCCACGATGCATTGAGCTGAGATTTCACCGATGTCTTCCACGCCGACCAGATCGTCAACGTCCGCCTGCATCAATGCTTCGACACTGCCGAAATGCAGCAGCAATGCTTTGGCCGCGGATTTGCCGACATTTAAAATGCCAAGACCGGTCAACAGCTTGTCGGCGCTGTTGGACTTGGAAGCCTCTACAGATGCCAGCAGTTTGTCGGTATTTTTCTCTTTGCCGATCAGTCCCTTTTCGATCAGCTCATCCCGTGACTCATTCAGATGATACAGATCGGCAACATTTTCAATATAATTTTCCTCGACAAGCTTTTCAATCGCTTTGGTGCCGAGTCCTTTGATGTCCATCGCCTCACGGCTGACAAAGTGGATCAGGTTTCGCACACGCTGAGCCGGACACGCCGCCGAAGTGCAGACGATATTTGCCGTATCTGCTTCACGGACTGTCTTAGAACCGCAGACCGGACAAGTATCAGGAATCACGAAATTGTGGACTCCCGCCGGACGCTTGCTGTGGTCTACGGATTTGATCTTTGGAATGATCTCACCCGACTTGTAGACCCGTACCGTATCACCAATGCCGATGCCCAGCTCATTGATGAAATCCTGGTTGTGCAGTGTCGCCCGCGACACGCTCGTCCCGCACAGTCTCACCGGCGTGAACACCGCTGTCGGATTGATGCGTCCGGTCCGCCCTACGGAAAGCTCGATCTCCGTGATGACGGCCTCCTTCTCCTCCGGCGGATACTTGTAGGCAACCGCCCAGCGCGGCACCTTCGCCGTCGCCCCAAGCCGTTCCCTGTCCGCGTACCGGTTGATCTTGACGACTGCGCCGTCGATATCATAGCCGAGCTCGCCCCGCTTTTCACCGATCGCTTCGATCGCAGTCCATACATCATCCGCTGTGCGGCACACACGGTAATCATCAATGATCGGCACGCCCTGGCCTTTCAAATATTCATAACACTGCGTATGTGTCTCAAACTCCCTGCCGCGCGCCTGCTGCAGATTGAAGATAAACATCGAAAGCTTCCTCTCACGCAGCACCTTCGGATCCAGCTGGCGCAATGTGCCCGCGGCACAGTTCCGCGGATTCGCAAACAGCTTTTTCCCCAGCACCTCCTGCTGTTCATTGACCGCGTCAAAATCAGCGTTTTTCATATAGACCTCTCCGCGGATCTCCAGATATTCCGGCGCGTCCGAAAGCTCAGTCACGACATCCGCAATCTCCCTGGCGTTGACCGTCACATCTTCGCCGAATTCGATCCCGTCTCCCCGCGTCTCCGCCATCACCAGCCTGCCATTTTCATATCGCAAACTCATCGAAAGTCCGTCGATCTTATATTCCACGACAAACTCCGGCTCATCCAGCTTCTCCTGCATCTCTTTGACAAACGAAAGGACTTCCTCTTTTGAAAACACATCCTGAAGCGACAGCATCGGCACATTGTGCCGCACGAGCACGCCCGCCTCGCGCTTTGCCGTACCGCCGACCCGCCTGGTCGGGGATTCCGGCGATGCCCATTCGGGATGCTCCTTTTCGAGTTTGCGCAGCTCGCGCGTCAGCAGATCGTATTCGTAGTCGGAAATCTCAGGCGCGTCTTCGTTGTAATAGCGGTTGTTGTGGTAAGCGATCTGCGTTTCCAGATCACGCATGCGCTCCTTAATAGCCTGGGAATCCAGCATATCTTTTTCTTTATCCATGGTCTCTCCGTAAAAATTTCTGTGATCAGGCATCCTCCGATGCAGATTTACACATTTTTTAATTTGACTGCCTGCTTCAGCATCGTCCACTCCGCCTCTGTCGCAGGACGGTACTGCCCTTCCGCAATCCCGTCGATCCGGAAATGCATGATCCGTATCCGCTTCAGATCCCTCGTCCGGTAAGAAAGCGCGCGGCACATCCGGCGGATCTGCCGGTTCTTCCCTTCCTTTAATACGATGGAAAATGTCTTTTCGGAAAGCTTCTGCACCTTTGCCGGCATCGTCTTACAGCCGAGCTCCGGCAGATAGACTCCTGCCGCCATCTTCTGTACAAAGTCCGCCTCGATCCGTTTGTCCACCGTCACGATGTACTCCTTTTCATGACCGTTTGCCGCCCGCGTGATCTCATTGTGCAGGCTTCCCACATTGGTCATCAGGATCAGCCCGTGGGAATCCTTGTCCAGCCGGCCGATCGGATAAATCCGCTCAGGGTAATCCAAAAAATCGATAATATTATGCTTCTCCTGCCGCTCTGCCGTACAGACTATGCCCATCGGCTTGTTGACCAACAGCAGAATGTCTTTTTTAACGACGCCGGATACCGGCTGTCCGTCTACACTTACATGACAGTCTGTCTCTATGACCATGCCGACCGATGCGGTCTGTCCGTCCACGCTCACCCTGCCGGCTTCAATCAGTCTGTCCGCTTCCCGTCTCGAACAGACGCCTGCAGCCGAAAGGTACTTATTGAGCCGCATTGTTTTTTCCGTCATTTCCATAAGCATCTGTAATCCAAAATACACAACACGATTGATAGAAAACACGACAAGGGGTATTGTAGCTCCTTCACCCCATGCCGTGTCTCATCGCTTGTGTAATAATGCGCTGTATAAAACAACCGCAACTAATTATTTGATAAACTCCGTCTTCATATAGCCTTCTTTGCCATTGTATTCGACCTTTGACCAGCCGTTCTGATAGACCGCCTCAATCGTAACACGATCTCCCTGATACGCCAATGCCACCCGGCTTGCAGACTCATTCATGCTCTTTCGGATATTGACCGACGAACTCAGCCGGACCGTCTGTCCCACAGAAAGATTAGACGAAGTATCCTGCTCCGGCTCGTCCTCCTGTCCCTTTGGCTTTTTCGTCGTCAAATATTCAGACTTGATCCACGCCTTGCCGCCGTTGTATTCGACCTGGCTCCAGCCATCCTTTTCGCCATACCGCACAAGCTGCGTACCGCCATTGACCTGTCCAAGCGACTTCGCGCTTGTCGAAGCCTTTGTGCGGACATTGACCTTTTCCTTGGCATAAACAGTCTCTTTTTCAGTTGACTCTTTCTTGGTATCAGATTTTTCTGTTGTATCCTCTTTTTCTTTTGCGTCAGACTTTTTGTCTTCCGTCGTTTTTTTCTTGGTGTCTTCAGCCTTGGCAGTTGTCTCTTTCTTGGTATCGTCCTTTGCAGAATCCTTGTCTTCGTCCTTATCCGTATCCTTGACCGTTAAAAATTCCGACTTGATCCAGGCTGCTTTGCCATTGTAATCGATCTTGCTCCAACCGCGCTTTTCCTTGTAACGCTTCAGCTCCGTACCGCCGCGGACCTGCCCCAAAGCCCTGGAATCCGTCGTTGCTTTGGCGCGGACATTGACTTTTTCTTTTGTGACAACGGTATCGGTCTTCTTTTCTGCCGAATCCGTCTCATCCTCTGCCGTATCTGACTTTGCAGTCTCCTTATCTGTATCGTCCTTCGCTTCTTCCTTTGCCTCTTTGGCTTTCTCTTTTTCTTTCTCTTTTGCCTTTTTCTTTGCCGCCTCTTGTTTTTTCTTTTCCTTTTCGGCTTTCTTTTCTTCCTGCTTCTTGTAGGTCGCCGCCCAGTCTGTCACGGCTTCCGGCATGATCTTGGCAAAGAAGACATTAAAATCCTTATCCTCCAGAGTCAGCGTATTGAATTCCTGCGTCACCTCGCTCTGCAGGGCGATCACGTCATCCTGCTGCTCAAAGGTCGCGATCAGCGTCGTGATCGTCGGATCCACATCCAGCTCGCCGTTTTGCGCGTTGAAGGTGCTGTAGCGGTTGTTGATCACATAGTTGCCCTTGCCATCCTTTTCCACATAAAAGAAATCCAATCCGGGCGCAGCCGCGTCAATCTTTTTATAATGAATGTCCACGCCGACCGAAACCAAAAGCGCGTCCTTGTCCACGCCCGGCTTCGTATCGATCTCCTTGATATCATAAGACTTAATGTACTTCGAGATCAGCTTAATGTAGCTCTTTTCCTTATCCGAAATCGGCGTCGCCACCTTTTCCAACGCATCAATATCGCCTGCGGCATACGCCTCATAATAATCGGTCAGAAGCTGCTTTAATTCTTCGTTCTGCGTCTGATCCTCATAGCTCATATACGCCCCGGCAATCGGATCTCCCGCCCCGGTCGTGCCGACCGCAAGCATCAAAGCCATTCCGGCACAGACAATTCCTGCCCCGAAATAACGCCGGTTCTTCTCCACAAACGCCGCTGCCGTATTATAAAGTCCCTTTATGTCCATAAAATAATGCTCCTTCATTTATAGCCAAAAATCAAACACAAAAGAGCGGCAATATGCCTGCCCCTAATCGTGATGTTATTTTAGCACAATAGGAATAGAATGGCAAACGCATATAAAAGAAAACAGCAGCGGCTTATTCCGACGATTCCACCACCACCAGCTCTCCGGCCGAAAAATCGATATGCCCCACATCCGCCACGAGCTCATTGCTGGTGCCAAGCGAGCTTCCAATGAAAAGCTCTGCCCTCTCAAGCGGATACTTAAAGCCCTCAAGGGTCAGACCGGACACCTTTCCGCCAAACGGAAACAGCGAGACATATTTCCCGTACTGCTCTGCCCGCTTTAATGAACATGGCTGACCGATCAGGCGGATACGGTTGTATGCGTCCATCAAAAACGCCTGCCTGCCGCGCTGCAGGGCAATCCGCAGAATATGGATATTGGCCAGAAGATGGTCGATCCTTCTGCCATTTCCGCCAAAAACAGCGACATCGCCTTCCGTCCTCTCTAACGCAAGCCGCAATGCCGCCTCGGTGTCCGTATCATCCTTGACCGGATTTAACCGTATGACTTCAACCTCTCCCGACTGCTCCCAGCTTTTGACAACAGCAGCCGTCTGATCCGAGACAGAATCAAAATCCCCGATGCAAATATCCGGCATCTGTTTGTATTTTAGCAGATGCTCCAGCCCGCGGTCTGCGGCGATCAGCAGCGGTCTTTCTCTTGTTGTTTCAACATTCAACAACTTGCCAAGAGCTTTTGCGTCCCATTCCGAGAACTCGCCCCCCGCAACGATAATACCCCCCGCCGCCATCACTGCATCCGCTCCAGAAATGCCCCGACATTTGCCTCTACATCACCGCCGAACACAGCGCTTCCCGCTACGATGATATTGGCTCCGGCTTCTAACACCTCAGATACATTTTCCAGTGTGACTCCGCCGTCCACCTCCACATCCGGCGAACAGCCCTTGTGCTGCAGCAGCTCTGACAGCTCGTACAGCTTGTCGATTGTATAGGGAATAAAGCTCTGCCCGCCAAAGCCGGGATTGACTGACATCAGCAGCACCATATCCACTTTCGGCAGGACATATTCGATCAAAGACAGAGGCGAAGACGGGTTTAATGCTACGCCCGCAAGAACCTTTTTCGACTGGATCAGGGAAATCGTGCGGTCCAGATGGATGCACGCCTCGGCGTGAACCGTAATGATATCCGCTCCGGCATCCGCGAAGTCCGCAATGTACCGGTCAGGCTCCTCGATCATCAGATGCACATCAAAAATCCGGTCGCTGACCGCGCGCAGCGACTTCACCACCGGCGCGCCGATCGTAATATTCGGCACAAAATGCCCGTCCATCACATCAATATGGACATACTGCGCTCCGACGTTGTCAATGGTTTCAAGGGCGCTCTGCAGATTTCCGAAATCCGCAGACAAAATTGACGGTGACAGGCAATTCATATCACATCATCCCTTTCCGGCCTGCCCCGGGTACGGATCTGCCACTGCAAAACGCAGCCACATCCTCCGGCAGCCTCAATATCTCTTCTGCTGTTCTAATTCCTCATAGAACAGCTTATAGCTTTCGTAACGCTCCGCCGAAATCTCTCCATGCTCCACGGCCTTAAGCACCACGCAAGTCTCCTCCGGCTCATGAATGTGGGAACAGGACGCATACTTACAAGCCCCGATGCGCTTCCGGATCTCCGGGAAATACAGACCCAAGTCCTCCTTTTCCATGCCGGAAAATTCCAGACTTGAAAAACCGGGCGTATCCACAATGAATGCCTGCCCCTGCTGCCCCGCACCGCCTTCCTTTGGCACCGCGATCTCCACAAGCTCCACATGCCGCGTCGTCTGCTTTCCGCGGCGGATCTTGTCCGAGACTGCGCCGACCTCCATCGCCGTCTCACCGCGCAGCATATTGATCAGCGACGACTTCCCCGCGCCGGACGGTCCGACCACGGTCGCCAGATGCCCCGCCATATGGGATAAAAGCGCGTCCTTTCCGATCCCCTGCTTCGCGCAGGTCACCAGCACCGGATAGCCGAGCGGTTCGTAGATATCCCGCAGCCTCCGCCAATCGTCTTCTTCAACGAGATCTGTTTTATTAAAACACAGCACAACCGCAAGCTTGGCCTGCTCCAATACCACCAGCATCCGGTCCAGCAGATGCAAGGTCGGCTTTGGATCCTTTAGCGCGAATACGACGAGTGCCAGATCGACATTGGCCACCGTCGGGCGGGACAGCACGCTCTTCCGCTCATGCAGCCGCTCGATATTGCCCTCTTTGTCTCCCTCATGCGTGACCACAAAATCCGCTATGTCACCGACCAGCGGCGAATGGTTCCGCTTGCGGAAAATCCCTTTGGCACGGCAGGCGTAAACCACGCCGTCCGCATGCCGTTTTACATAGTAAAATCCCGCCAGCGCCTTGACGATCCGTCCCGTATACATCTCCACCGCCGTCTCCGTCACTGCTTCGTAAAGGTGACTGCCATCGAGCCCTCATCGTAGCCGTTGTCGTAGTACAGCGTACCGGTCGCCGTCGTGATCTTGCTCTTTGACACCGTCTTAGTCGAGGTGATCGTCCACGATTCGACATAATCGCCGTTGGCATCCTCTAATGTATAATCGGTCTCCTCATCATCCCGGGGATCCAGCGTCATCGTAAAGGTGTAATACACCGTCTCCGGTCCTTCGCTGACGGTCAGATTTACCGTCGCTCCCTTGGTCGCGTACTCTCCTGCCCCCGGACTCTGGGAAATGACACTGCCTGCCGCAACCGAATCCGAATGCTCCTGCTGCGTGTTGACCGTAAAGCCCTCCGCCTGCAACGCGGCGATGGCTTCTTCCTGCGCCATGCCCGTCACTGCCGGTATCTTGGCATTCTCCACGCCCTGGCTGACAACGATCGTGATCGTATCGTCAAGCTTGCCCTGCTCACCGCCGGCCGGGCTCTGGGAAATGACCTTGCCCTGCTCGATCGTCTCGGAAAATTCATATTCCTTGACCGGCGCGGAAAAGCCCTTGTCGCGGATCATCTGCTCCGCTACCGTCTCGGTCTGACCCACCACATTCGGCACTTCGATCTCGCCGGCTCCGGATGAAATCTTAACCGTGATCGTCGTATTCAATGCGACCGTGCTGCCCGCCGATTCGCTCTGCGAACAGATCATCCCTTCATCGTATTCCTCTGAGCTTTCGGTTCCGCCGTTGCTGTAGCCCAGATTCCGCTCAGAAAGAAGCTTCTTGGCATCCTCTTCACTTAAGCCTAACACAGACGGCACTTCCACCTCGGCTGCCTCTTCCGTCGTTTCCTCCTCGGCCACTTCGCCATCATTGCCGCTGCTGCTGCCAAAGCGGAACAGTCCCAGCACCGATCCGCCGATGAAAATGAAGATCGCCAGGATCACGATCGCCGCCGCGATCCCCATAATATTGATTGCCTTGTCTATCCTCGAATTGACCGGACCGTCATCGTCCTCATCCTCGTCGTATTCCTCTTCCTTCGGCGCGACCCTGACCGGCTCCGGCTTCTGCTTCGGCGCCGGCTTCTCGCGTATCTCAGAAAGCTCATTTTCCGAGATCACCCGTGTCTTGTCACTCTCCGAGGTATCCGTAATATTGACAAAATCCTCATCGGGATTGATCAATGCCTTTTTCAGATCCACCAGCAGATCATCGATCGACTCATACCGTCGGTCCGGGCTTTTCATCGTACATTTCTGGATGATCTTTTCCAGGCTGACCGGCAGATTCGGCGCATACACGCTCGGCGGCTGCATCTCGCTCTGCAGATGCTGGATCGCAATCGCCACCGTCGTATCCCCGTCAAACGGCACCCGTCCGGTACTCATCTCATACATCACGATGCCGAGCGAATAAATATCACTCGAATAGGTCACAAACCCGTTGCGCGCCTGCTCCGGCGATGAATAATGCACGGAACCCATCAGATCCGCGCTGACCGTATTGCTCGTCACCGCGCGGGCGATGCCGAAATCCGTCACCTTGACCTTGCCCTCTTTGGAGATCATGATATTCTGCGGCTTGATGTCACGGTGGATGATTCCCTTTTTATGCGCCGCCTCGATGCCGCGTCCGACCTGGATCGCGATCGAAATGACTTCGTTGTAGGAAAGCTGCCCTTTTTTGGAAATGTAGGTCTTGAGCGTGATGCCCTCGACATGCTCCATCACAATGTAGTAGAGCCCGTTTTCGTTGCCGACATCATACACATTGACGATATTCGGATGTTCAAGTCCCGCCGCGGCCTGCGCCTCTGCCCGAAACTTCGTCACAAACGCCGTGTCATTGGCGTATTCTTCTTTTAATACCTTGATCGCCACTTCGCGGTTTAAGGTCGTATCCTTCGCGCGGTAGACATCGCTCATCCCGCCCGTTCCGATCTTCTCGATAATCTCATACCGGTTGCCCAGCCGTGTACCAGAATTCAACATCCCAAAAACTCCTTTAATCTATCTCCACCAAAACCACGGTAATATTGTCCCTGCCGCCATTTTCATTGGCCATGCGGATCAGCGTCTCGCCCCGGCTCTTCACATCCACGCCGGTCGACAGGATCCGTTCGATCTGCTCGTCCAACAGCATCCCGCTCAGTCCGTCCGAACAGAGCAGTATCTGCGTGCCGTACGACACTTCGATGTCAAAAAAATCGATCCGCACTTCGTCGAGCACGCCGACCGCACGGGTGATCTTGTTGCGGTCGCGGTGGAACCGCGCTTCCTCCGGGGAAAGCAGCCCTTTCCGCACCATTTCTTCCACATACGAATGATCCTTTGTCACCTGCAAAAGCCCCCGGCGGTCGTGGACATACAAGCGGCTGTCCCCGACATTTGCCACATAAAGCGTCTTGCCGCGGACCGTCGCCGCCACTAAGGTCGTCCCCATCCCTGCCTTTTCCGGATCATCTACCGAACGCTCATGGATCTCGCGGTTGGCCGCCTCGATACTGTCCGAGAGGATGTCATAGGGATCGATGCGCCTTGAGGTGCGGATCGTATTGATCATCCGGCGCACGGCACCCTCCGATGCGAACTCACCGGCATTGTGCCCGCCCATCCCGTCGCAGACCACAAAAAGATTGTCCAGCCTCCCGATCGGCCGATCCGTCGCAAAGCTGAAATCCTCGTTCTGTTCCCGGACACGCCCCGTGTCCGATGCCGCAAAATAAACCATACATACTCCTGTGTCTGCCGCTCTTCTTTCCACGGCAGTTTAAACAAAAAAAGAACCTCAATGCGCTAATGATAACACACTGAGGCTCCTTTTTCAATTCTCATATCGATTCCTCAGCTGCCCGCAGGCACCGTCAATATCCGCTCCCAGCGAACGGCGCACCGTCACATTGATCCCTGCTTTTTCAAGCAGTTCGGAAAAATGGCTGATCCGATCACGCGAAGAAGCCGCCAGGCCGTACTCCGCGACCGCATTCAGCGGAATCAGGTTGATATGCGCCTGCATTCCCGCAAGCAGCCGCGCCAGTGCCTTTGCATCCTCATCCCGGTCGTTGACCTCATGGATCATCGCGTATTCAAAGGTCACACGGCGTCCCGTTTTTTCAAAATAATGCCGGCATGCCGCCAATACTTCGGACAGCTCATATCTTTTCGCGACCGGCATGATCTGCTCCCGCTGCCGCTGTGTCGGCGCGTGAAGCGACAACGCCAGGGTGATCGGCAAGCCCTCGTTTACAAGCCTCTCTATCCCGGGTACGATGCCGCAGGTCGAAACCGTAATATTCCGCCTTGATAAATGCTGCCCGTTTTCATCGGAAAGCAGCCGGATAAAGGCCAGCAGATTGTCCGGATTCAGCAGCGGTTCTCCGGTCCCCATCACGACCACATGGGATACCCGCTCACCTTCAAGCTCCCGCCGGATGCCATAGACCTGGCCGAGCATTTCTCCTGCCGTTAAGTTGCGGATCTGCCCGCCGACCGTGCTCGCGCAGAACGCGCACCCCATGGCGCAGCCGACCTGGGAAGAGATACACACCGAATTGCCGTATTCATACCGCATCAGCACCGACTCGACCCGATGCCCGTCGTAAAGCGAAAACAGATATTTCCTGGTTCCGTCAATCCGCGATTCCTGTACGACTTCCGCTTTCGGCAGCCGAAGAGGAAGCTCCGCTGCAAGCTTTTCCCTCAGCGCTTTGGGCAGATTCGTCATTTCATTATAGTCTACTGCCAGCTTTTCATGCAGCCAGCCGAAGATCTGCTTTGCGCGGAAGCGCGGCTCCCCCAACGCTCCCAGATAATCCTCCAGCGCTTTTACATCCATGCCTAGGATGTCCGTATTCTTTTGCATATCCGCTGCATCTTCTGCCATTTATCCTGATATTCCGTTGCGATCCATTTCAACCGCCTTGCCATGTGAAAGCTTTTTGCAGCCGGATGTCCGTGTCCGGTCAGCCGTTCCGTTTCATCACGCAGATATAAAATCCGTCGCCTATTGCATCCGTCCGCGGCAAAAGCTGTTTTTCCGCGATCTTTTCATATTCTTTGTGGCGTTTTAAAAAGCCCGCCGTCTGCTTCTCATTTTCCGCTTCGCTGATCGTGCAGGTCGAATACACCAGCCTGCCACCGGACTTCACATAGGAATGGACGCACTCCAGTATGTTCCTTTGTATCTGCGCCAAATCGATAATATCCTGCTCCGTCAGGCGGTATTTGATCTCCGGCTTCCGTCCCAACACCCCAAGCCCCGAGCAAGGCACATCCGCCAGCACCACATCGTATTTTCCGGCACTGTCTTCATCAAAAACGGCCGCATCCCAGACCCTCGCTGAGATATTGGTAAACCGGCATCGCCGGATATTCTCCCTGATCCTGCGGATTTTCCGCTCCGAGACATCCCGTGCCTCAACCCTGCCGTTTTCACCAACCAGATCCGCCGCGTGCAATGCTTTTCCGCCCGGTGCCGCGCAGACATCCAGCACGCTTTCGCCCGGCCGGATATCAGCCAGCGTGCATACCTGCATTGAGCTTACATCCTGGATGTAAAAAAGCCCCTCCGCAAAACCGGGCCAATGCAGCATCTCGTCGCCACGACAGCATGCCAGCGCCGCCGGAGCTTCCTTCACTCGTTCCGCCCGGATCCCCGCATTTGCAAGCCTTTCCTGCAGTTCTGCTACGGAAACCCGTGACCTGTTAACGCGGACTGTCAATGGTTTCTCCTGCAAAAACGCCCGCAGCATCTCTTCGGTCCGTGCAATCCCAAAGCGGTCAACCCATGCTTTCACAATCCACTCGGGCATGGAGTATCTGACCGAGAAATCCGAAACCGCATCTTTATCAAATTCCTGCGCCGGTGCGGACAGCCTCCGCAGCACCGCATTGACCATGCCGCCTGCCCGTGCCTGCCCCCGGCGCTTTGCGAGCTTCACACATTCATTGACACTGGCAGAAGCCGGGATCGAATCCATGTACAGCAGTTCATACGCTCCGAGCCGCAGGATGTTCCGCACCACCGGATGCATCCGCCTGACTTTTTTTGCGGCGATCCGGTTTAACCGGAAATCCAGTTCGATCGCCCGCTCGATGACGCCCTTGGTGACCCGTTTTATGTACCGGCGATGCTGCCTCTGTTTCTCTTCCCCGGCTCCGTTTTCTGCTCCGGTCTTTGGTTCTTTTAATGGCTGCCGTTTCCCGGAACCTTCTGTCTTTCCTGACAAATGCTCCACGGCATCCGACAAATACTCTCCGCGCTCTAAGACGGCGATCAGCACATCCAGAGCCTCTTCCCGCTCAGTCACGCCTGCGCCCGCCAAACAGGATCAGCAGCCGCAGCAGCTGCAGGATCGAAGCTGCCGCGCTCGCCACATAAGTGAGTGCCGCCGCACCAAGCACCTTCCGTGAATACGGCATTTCATCCGGCGGTACAAGCCGGTTTTCTTCGAGCATCACAAGCGCCCTATGGCTCGCATTAAACTCGACCGGCAATGTCACAAGCTGAAACAGCACGGACAGCGAAAACGCCCATATGCCGATCTGGATCAGAAACGATCCTGTCGAGGATGTGAAAAGCAGCCCGATGATGATCAATGGCCATGCCATCGTCGAGCCGATATTCGCGGCCGGCACCAATGTACTGCGGAATGTCAGCGGAAAATATGCCTGCGCATGCTGGATCGCATGACCGCACTCGTGCGCCGCCACGGATACCGCCGCGATGCTGTTGGAATTGTAAACGGAATCGGACAGATTGACCGTCTTGGTCCGCGGGTCGTAGTGGTCGGTCAGGTTGCCTGCCACATGCTGTACCTGCACATCCGTGATCCCTGCCAGCGCCAGCACCCGCTGCGCCGTCTGCGCGCCGTTCATGCCGCTTAGCGAACGGTAGGCCGCGTACTTGCGGAATGTGGAATTGACAAGGCCGGATGCTGCCAGGCAGAGTATTGCGCCGATCAGTACTAATATGTAGGTCGGGTCGAAATACATTCCCAGTCCCGGACCGTAACCTGTGTAGTAGTTCATGTTGTGCCTCCTTATCTCAAAAATTCACCAACCTCCACCCGATTCCCCCGCAGAAAATCAGCAGCCGGCATTGCTTTTCTTCCGGCAGGCTGGACGCGGAGGAGGGACAGATAGCCTTCGCCCGTGCTGACGATCCATACACGGTCTGTTACGGCGATGGTCGCACCGGGCCGGGTATGGATCGCGTCCCGGGACACATTGCCGCATTCCGCCATCTCCTGCTCGGTGATGGGTTCGGCGGATAGGATTTTTAAATTTTTATCCCGGAATATGCAGTAGGTTCCCGGCCAGGGGGACAGCCCGCGGACATAGCGTGCCAACTCTGCCGCAGACTTCGTGAAATCCAGTTTCCCGAGACTCTTGTCGATCTTTCCGACTTTCGTTGCCAGCGCTTCATCCTGGGGCGTAGCGGTCAGCGCACCTTTTTCCAATGCGTCAAGCGCTTCAACGATCGCTTCTCCGCCAAGCTGTGCCAGTTTATCAAAAAGACTTCCGCCAGTGTCATCCGGTCCGATCGGCTGCTCCTTTTGCAGCAGGATATCGCCGTCATCCAGTCCCTCGCCCATCTGCATGATCGTCACGCCTGTCGTCTCATCGCCGTTTAAGATCGCCCACTGGATCGGCGCCGCGCCCCGGTATTTCGGCAGCAGCGACGCATGGATGTTGATGCAGCCGTATTTCGGCATGTCTAAAATCTCTTTCGGCAAGATCTGACCGAACGCTGCCACGACAAAGACCTCTGCCCCGTATTTTCGCAGCTGTTCTGCTGCTTCCGGCTTGCGGATCCGCTCCGGCTGGAATACCGGGATGTCGTGTTCCATTGCCCACTGCCTGGCCGGCGGCGGCGTCAGCACCTGCTTCCGTCCGACCGACGCGTCCGGCTGCGTCACGACAAGTGCGATCTCATGCCCCGCCCCGTCCAATGCATCCAATATCGGCAGCGTAAAATCCGGCGTGCCCATAAATATAAGTTTCATGCCGTTTCCCCTGTTATCGATAGCAGATATTTTCTAGCTATCCAATTACCATTATAAATACAACGCTCAATCTGTATTATACTGCAATTTCCTTGCAATGAAAACCAATATTTCTGATTAGGGCTCTGCCTTGTGTCGTTTGACTTCCCACTCCTTACCTCATAACCGCGCTTTCTCCAATCCGCATCCTCTTTCTTGGATGCTTCAAACGCAGTATTTCCGCCTGCTTTTCCGTTGCTATATGCAAATACAGCTGCGTCGTCCGCAGCGATGAATGCCCCAAAATCTGCTGCACATAACTGATATCCACGCCTTCCTCTATCAAATACGTCGCGACAGAATGGCGGAACTGATGGGGCGTTATCGTCTTCTGCACTCCTGCTGCTCTAGCGTATTTCTTTAGCATATCCCGGATCGACTGCTCCCGGAAACGCCTGCCGCAGCGATTGACAAAGAAATAACCGCATCGCTCAATCGATCCACGGTTCCGCCCGACATACTCTCGCAAAATCCCTATCACCGATTCTTCACCCAACTGCACATACCGCTCCTTTCCGCCCTTTCCGAAAAAACGGATAGCTCCTGACTCCAGATCCACCGCGTCCTTCCGCAGCATCGAAACCTCAAACACCCTCGCCCCTGTCCCGAAAAGCATCTCCACCACCGCAATATCCCGGAGCAGCCTGTCATTATCCCTCTCTGCATTTCTCTGGCGGTACATATAATTCAGAATTGCCTCAATATCCTGCCGCGGAATCGTCCGCGGCAGGATCACATCCTCTTTAAAGCCAACCTTTAGCCTGCGGAAAGGATTCTCCTCCAATCGTTCCGTTTCCTCCAGATAATTGTAAAATGCCCGCAAGCTTGCGATTTTTCGCTTAACGGTCTTCTGCTTATAAATTTTGTGAAGCTGCGTGATATACTCCTCAATAATCCACCGTTCCTTTTGCACTTCACCAACCGCGCCTCCACAAAAAAGCACCCCTAAAAATTGCATCAACTTAACAACCACCGTCTGAAGCCGGTGGGTTAACCGGACTAAAGTCCGTTTCGACTGAAAGTCATTGCCTTGGGCTAAAGCCCACCTCTTGTGGTCGGCTTAAGCCGACTGAAAGTGCTACTGGAAGTAGCTATTCTTC
>JAFUYB010000067.1 GCA_017470735.1 Lachnospiraceae bacterium
AGCATTTCAGCAGGTAATTTCTCCGCAAAAGGAAATCCCCCACCTTCGGCATCACATCCCCCGACGGATCAGTGACCATATAGGAACAGTTCGCCTGCAGCAGATTCGGCAGAAGGAAAAACCTCGACTTCCCGGCACCCGAAGCTCCGAAGATCAGCGCATTCATATTCCGCTGCGTCCACCTGCCATTCAGCGACAGAAAGACCCGCTTGGAATAAATCTGCGCCATCAGCCGCACCCTCTCCGCCTCCCGCTTCTTCGGATACCGCCTCAGCACCCTCTTATGCTCCTCATTATACGGAGCATTTTTCTTCAGCCATCTTTCCTTATCATTTCCATCCCCATATACTGCTTCCGGCTCCATAACAAACTCCTTGTCATACTCCCGGTAATCCTCTTCAAAAGCCGCATCCCCATGTACATCCTCCACCGTGTCCTTAACCTTCAGGTACTCATTGTAAAAATAAAGACAACCAAGTATCCCGGCAACCAAGCATATCCCCACCATCAGAGGATCAGCCGGAAACAGTTGAAACGGATGCTCACTCAAATGCTCCGAAGCCAGCATAGCCGCCTTAAAGATCGTCCTCTCCCCGTCATCCGGCAAAGCACGGTAGCAGTATCCCAAATGGAGCCCCGCATAAAGCGAGACTCCCTCCACAATCCCCATCGTCCACAGCAGATTTCTCCGCCGCATCTTTTCCGTAATTTTCTTCCGTTGCCTCATAAATTTCCTTTCCGCTACTCTTCCGGATCGCCATCTGCCATTCTGTCGGAGCCAGCGTCAGCGACATCCCCTGTCCGTACAAACTCCTCGGACGAATCCTCACTAACCTCCGCTGCCGTCTCCAATGTCTCCCGCACCAAAACCGGCACCGTCACATCCACAAACAGCGTCTTTCCGCTCTTGTCGTATTCCACATCACATCCGTCATTGGAAATCACCTCAAAAATATCCTCGATAGCCTTCTCCTTCGTCGCAATCTCAAGCGACAGGATCGCCCTGCACTGCCCGTCATATACATGGTATTCCAGCACATCACCCTTGACCCTCTTAAAGGAATACTC
This sequence comes from Lachnospiraceae bacterium, assembly GCA_017470735.1. Taxonomy (GTDB): domain Bacteria; phylum Bacillota; class Clostridia; order Lachnospirales; family Lachnospiraceae; genus RGIG4930. Next base: position 1,069 of record JAFUYB010000067.1, read on the forward strand.
GCCATTCTTATCCGTAACAGCCTCCAACACCTGCTTCCCGGCAATCACCACACGCAATCCCTCAACCGGATTGCCCTCTTTATCAATGATACATCCCCGGATCTTCCTGCGCCGTCTCCACCAGAAGAAATACCACGCTCCTGTCCCGGTACCTCCTGCCGCACCAATCGGAACGATCGGCGGAATCACAGGCTTATCCTCATCCGTATCCGAATCATTATCTATCTCCGGATGGATCATCTCCGGGGTATCATACTCAGCCCCACTATCATCGTCAGGCTCCTCGTCATCATCACCCTCACCCGGTTCATCATTCTCGGATTCCTCACTTCCTCCATCACCATTATCATCCGATACCGGGTTATCATCCCTGACATCTGTCGTATCATCGGAGCCGCGGTCAGAAGGCGGCAAGGGAGCTTCGCCATCGCTGCCAGTCACCTCCGGCGTTTCTTCAGAGTTGCCCGGTACAGTATGCTGATTCTCCGTCTCCTCGTCATCGTCAGCGTCATCATCCTCATCTTCCGGCGGCACCGGCAAAGGCTCTGATGCAGGCAATGGAACCGGTTCGGAAGCCGGCACATGCTCTGGCTCCGGCAGGGGCGGTGGAAGCGGCGGATCCAAATCCGGCTCAGGTTCCGGATCATCCCCTGTTCCGGGATCCGGTTCTTCCGGGCCGGATTCCGGCGGCAGCGGCGAGAACATTGCCGTAACCACTCTGTCCTCAGTCACATTCCTGTAATCCCCGTCCCATCCTGCAAACTCATATCCTTCCATCTCCGGATCCTCCGGCGGCTGCGCATCCTCTCCATAGCTGACAAACACCTTCTTTATCGTATGCCCATCCGCATCCTTAAATGTCACGGATAAAACAGGGTCATCATATAACGCCTTGATCTCCAGATCTTCCGTAACATTGGCATACTCCATGTCCCATCCGATAAATTCATGCCCTTCCCACTCGGGATCGTCCGGCGGCTCTGCATCCTCCCCGTACTCTACCGTTTCCGACTTCAATACCGTTCCATCATGGTCAATCCACTCCACCTTAAAAGCTGCTGCGCTGCCTGCATCAGCCCTGAAGCTCCTTGCTTTCGTTCCCACGGTAAGGCTCACGGCCTTGTCCCCGTATGCCGCGGTGTCCTCCACCGTATCCGTCCATCCCGAAAAAAGCATCCCGTCCTCCACGGCGCAGTCAATTTCCGCAGTGTCCCCCTGCGCATAATACCCGCCGCCCGAAACGGATGAAACCCCGTTTCCGGCAGTCAGCTCTATCAGGTATTCTTTATCAAATTCATATCCGCACTCCGTACAGTTCCGGCGCCTGCACCCATTCCTTACGCCGCTGTCGTCTTCATACTCCACCCCACCCATATAGCCGTCACACAGAACATGTAGTTCCATTTCCTGGTGGATCGTGCCGCTGTGCGTATGCGTAAAATAATCATAAAATCCGGAACCCCTGTGAATGAACAGATTCGGATACTCCATGCCGATGTAAGTCGGCGAACTTGATCTTGTATTGGCATAAACATACATATTGACAAGACCGTCAGCCGTCACATCGGTTGCCCACTGCGATCCAATGGAAGTCACGCTTTCCGGCACGACGATATCTTCATTGCCCACTGCGGACTTTTTCAGCATGTATGCCGGTATTGCCGTCACCCTGTCCCCGAAATTCACCTGGCCTATATCCGAATTCTGAAACATGGAAAAACTCTCGCTGCCTTTGTATGTTGAAGAAACCGCGTTATAATTCACGGTTCCGATGGACATGTTTTCAAAACAGCTCCTGGGGATGCTCTTTACTCCCTCCCCGATGTTAACGGTGCCAGCCACTGTGTGCCTTCTCCCTGAATAGGTCGGCCCGAACACGCCATATGCGCTGCTGCCCGCAGCACTTGCCGCATTGTAGTCCAATGTGCCGATCGTAACACTTTCCGTCATGCCATAGCCCATCTTCGTAACATGCTCTCCGATCACCAGCCGTCCGATATGGATGTCATTCCCGCGAAAAGCCTCATTGCTGATCTTCTCCATGTCCAGCACTAATTCCTCCTGGTCCAAAGCAATATACTTAAACGCCATTTCCGGGATCGATTTCACATTGCTGCCAATATGGAGCTCCCCTATATGCGTTGTCGTTATGGCGCCGTTGCCTCCGCCGAACATGGAATTCAGGCTCTGCGTATAGGACATATCGGTGATATTGTAATAAAAATGGTCAATCGTGCAGTATGATGTCACGAAATACCCGCAGGTCTTCACATCATCCGTCAGCGTGAAATTCCTGATATGGATCCCGTGGCTCTCAAATGCGTAACTTCCGACAGTCGCCGCATGGATCTCCAACTCGTCCTGCTCTAAGGCCACGTTGCAGAACATATGTCCCGGGATCTTCTGCACATTATCCCCGATGCTCAGATGTCCGATCACCGTCGTCGGATTTGTCTGAAGCGGATCTGAGCCAAGCGGCGTTCCCGTCCCGGAATTTGACGCATTCGTCGCATTATAATTCAACACATCAATCGTATTTCCTGAAAAGATGGAAATACCGTAACTGGTAACAGCATCCCCGATCGTCAGCGTGCCGATATGTAAATCCGACGATGCAAATGCATAATTCTGAATATATGGCGAATTGATATACAGCGATGTGATCTCCGTCACACTGTTCGGAATCATCTTCGTTGTATAAGTGCTGAGACCAAATCCCGTCACCGGATATCCATCCACCACCTCCGGCACCACGATCACTGGATTCGCCGCATTGCAGTACATGATCTTCGCCGTGTCATCATCATACAGCGTATAAGTATATGTGTTTCCGTCCTCTGCCACAAATGTATTCCCCGAGGACACCTTCGCTGCAGCCTGAACGCCCGGATTCCCCGGCAGAATTCCAGCCGCAAGTACCGCCATGACCACCGCAATGATTGCCAGTCCGCATTTATTTCCACGCATCTTCCCTAAATAATCCCGCTTAAACATGTTCATCTTCACGGTCTCCCTCCACGGCATCCATTTTTCTGGAACACTATAAGAAATTCACGCTCCAAAAAGAAAACCGGAGAAGTTTCACCTCCCCGGTTCCATATCCATTACCTTCTTCCTGTCTGTCATGTCAACCTGAAGCTCCGACAGCTCCGGGAGCCGCATATCCTTAATCACTTCTTTCACGATTGCCCTGTCCTTATCCCGGAAAGTATATAACCGCAACACCTCATCCGATTCCATCGTGACCTCAAATCCCACATACGGAACTCTGGCATTTTGCAGATTCTTTTCAAAAATCTCTGCCAGATTCTCCTTCACGATCTCCGTTTCTGCCCTGCCGCCCTCCTGAATATGCTTCAAGATCGCCTCTACCCCGCCCTGTTCAACATAGCGGTTATCCCTTACCGCCTGCATCATGATATCCCCGGAAAACCCGGTCAGCTGCTTCACCACCTCAAAAATCTCCTGCAGCGAATACATCTCCTGCTGTGCATCCATCACCAACACCTCCATCTCTGCTCATCCAATCGCTAACCACTGTTATCCCGACAGTTCTTTCACCAAGTACCCTACAGTAATTCTGAGTGCCTGCTATCATTTCACATGTCCTGTTATCATCTCAAGCCAATGAAAAGATCCTAACTCCCATCACATCCACATCTGTACCATCCACTTCAAAAAATCTTCGCTCGGCTGAAACCCTAAAATTCCCTGACTGGCAACCACCAGCACCGGAATATACACAAACCTCGCCATAACCACCGCCACCACAATCGCAGCCAACACACCAACAAACGCCATTTTCCGATGCCCCACCGGTCTGTTGTAAAACCGCTCCCTCCGCTGTGACATTCTGCCCGCCTCATCCTCCACAAACGAAATCCTCTCATCCGCATAATTTCCGGAAATAATCGCCAGCAGATCACACACATAAAACACACCGCAAAACCCACAAGTCAACGCATACAGCAATCCAGCCAAATAATGCCTTGTCATAAACTTATGCAGCCCAAACCACCCTCCGATCAATGTCATCAGAAAAAACACATCCCCATCCGTCTCCATACACGGATATTCATACTCCCTCTCCGGCAAAAAAGTTTCATACCCGCCCAAACTCCGGCAATGCATTTTCCGTACCCTCAAATTCCCCTCATCATCCATTCGATACCAGCTATCTGCCATAACAATCACCCGCCTCTCATATCATTCGCCACATGATTCTCGATATGCATCTGCATCGTAAACACCGATCTATAAAGACTCGTCAGCAGATACGCCGTCGGATTCACAATCTTCCCTGCGCTCTCCAACCCCTGCAGCACATACTGGATGTGGAACATAGTCAGTTTTCGCATCTGCCCCCGTACCACACCGACCGGCTTTTCCTCCTTCCCGATCCGAATGATCTCCTGCCCCGTATCCTCCACCATGATCAGGATCTCCACGATAAGGTCAATCGTATCAATCGAACCCGGATAATCAAAGATCAGCGTATCGTAAGAAATCCGCACCATCACCTGCTCCCGAATCACCTCATACGTCTCCTGCCTGGAAGGATTGATGGATTCTAATATTCCTGTAGTATTAGATTTATTAGTATTATATTGCGCCGGGAAATCCGTCGCCGGTTTTACCGTCACCGGGTTTTCCGTCGCCGGATTTTGTCCATTTTCGGTACAATTCACCGTTGCCGGATTATCCGTCGCCGGGTTTTGTCCATTATCCATCACATGATCCGCATCAGTTCCATATGCATTTTCCGCGACTATGCGTAGTTCTTTACCATCGCCGTACTCTCCCATCAAGTCATTCCTGCCCGTGTTCATGACTACCTTACCCGGATTCCCTTTATCTTTTTGACTTTCTCCGCATATAGGCACTTCATGCACTTCGATAACATTTCCCCCAAATGCCCCGCCTTCAGATCGACTCTGATTCCTCGTCAGATACCCTTTTTCCTCCAGCGACTGCACCGTCCTTCCAAGACTCTCCTTCCCATCCGGCAGGATTTTTGCGAGCCCTGCAATCGAAAAATTCCAGTGATCAGGCAGCGACATGATCGTAAAAAGCAATCCCCGCTCTTTGATCCCCAGCGACCGATCCTGCATCGGAGCCATCCCAATGACGACATACCGCCCCTGCGTTTTGTTTTTTAATACCGCCATACACCGCTCCAATCTACAGATTCACCCTGTAATGCATAGCCGCGATCTGCCTTCTCCCACAGATTGGAATCAAAGTCACGAGTCCCTTTTCCTCCAGCCCTCGGATATGCCGATGGACGCTCCTGTTGCTGTCCGGCATAAAAGACTCCACCTGTCCGATAGTAAAATTGCTGCCCGACATTCCGATCAGCGTATAAAGAATTCCCTTGTCCGCCAGCGAAAGGCTCCGGCTCTCATCCGAAATCACCCACCTCCGAAACCGCTCCATCTGCTCCTTAGTCTCCTTCGACACCTTGATTTCCTGCACCTGTGCCATACAATTCCCTCCGTTCCAAAACCACACTGTTACAGAATTAGAAATTCACGCTCTCAAAAAAATCGTAACTCCAAACTACATCCTCATCATCTCCAGCCTCCCGGTCGCTGCCATTTGCACCGCCGTGTCAATCCCTCGCTCGCCTCCACTTCGTTCCGCTCACTCCGGCTTGCCCCGTCGGTACAAAAGACAGCTTCTTAACCATGGGACTTTCACTCCCTGAGAAAAGCGGTCCGATGTTCGCTCCGCTCGCACCAGACCTTGCTACAAACTCCCATCTCCTATCCACACCAAAAGTCTCCATATTTACCGCATATCTCATATAGTTTCCCAAAAATCTCCTGACATTTCCGGCACATCCAAGTCCATTCCTATAACTCTTGAAATGTGACTGCTTTTCCCATAAATCCCAAAAGTTCTCCCCAAAAAGTCTTCATTTTCCCCACATAATTTCTGTCCCGATCCTGTCATCCCACGCAAAGGGAGGCACCCCGCCGAAAAATATTCCCTCTTCCCAGCACACTCCCGCTATTTCCCCTTACATAAGACCGCCATTCGCATCTTCTCCCGCCGCCGTGAATTTCTATCTATAAAACCGCCGCCAAGCCGCCCACATTTCTTTGTAGCAAGCAGAGACCGTGTGCCCCGCCCACGGTCCCGTCGGGCTACGCCCAAACCCTTTGCCTGCGGCAAATATCCAGCACCCGAAAGGAGCAGCAAATGACACCAGTAAAGATCTACCTGACCGAAACCGAAAACCACACCCTGCGGGAAGCCGCCGCCAAATACGGACAATCCATATCCGCTTTCGTCAAACTCCACCTCAAAGACATCTGGCAGGAGGATCCCGCCGTCTACGACGACCTGCAAAAAACCGGACGCCGGAATAAATCCATCAAGATCCATGTCAGCGAAGAAGAATACAAACGTATCAAACATCTCGCCGGGGAAATCCCCGTCTCCCAATACGCCAGAAAGCTCCTGCTTTCCGGCGGACATCCCATAAGCCTTACCATAGCAACGGATGACATCAGCTCATTCGATTACGACATATCGGAAAAACTCCAGCAATTCCAAAACATGATCGAAGCCCTTGCCTACCGCTCCGTACTTGGACAACAGGAATCTGAAAAACTGCTTACAACCCTCTCGGAAATACGGGAAGACATCAAAGAAATCACCCGCTACGCAAAGAACAACCGCAAAGCCATCCGCTCCGCAGGGCTTCGCTGGCTGAAACGGAAATACAAAGAGAAAACGGAGGAAATGCTATGACCGCCATTTGTAAAACCATCGAGATCCACGGCGCGCTCTCCCACCTGTTGGATTACGGAGCCGACACGGACAAGACCTCAATGAAAAACCATGATCTGCAGAACACGCTGGATTACGCCAAAAATCCTCTCAAGACAATTCTTGAGCTTGATGACGGCGATAAATCCCTGCTCGTCACGGGCATCCTCTGCACGCCGGAAACCGCCGAAGAAGAATTCTCCATACTGCGGGAAAAATATCAGGAAACCCACGGACGGGAATACTCTGCCCCATTTTCTTATAAAGACAAAAAGACCGGCAAGACAAAAACCGTACAAAAAGAACCTGTCACCGCCATCCACCTGATCCAATCCTTTTCCGAAACCGATCTCGATCCCCGCACCGTCCATCAGATCGGTGTGGAGCTCTGTGAACGGATGGGCTGGCAGGCCGTCGTGGATACGCATATGAACACCGGGCACTGCCATAACCACATCATCATCAACGCCTACCTTCCGGATGGAAACCGAAAGGTCTCCATGAATCAGAAAAACCGTATGGAAATCCGCACCGTCTCCGACGAAATACAGCGCGATTACGGCATAGATGTTGCCTTTATGGAACCGGAGCAGCAGCTGAAGCATTCCACACGCTCCCTGAACTACCGCGAATGGGATATGCAGAAAAAAGGACTGTCATGGAAGGATCGGATACGAAGAGACATGCTCGCCGCCCGCCATGTATCAGAAACAAGAGAGGACTTCATCAGGATCATGCAGTCCTATGGCTATGCCATTGAGCGGCAGACGACCGACTCCATTTTATGGTGGAACAGACAGCACACAAAAAAGATATGGGACCGTACCCTCGGTGAGGAATACAAGGTAGAAAACCTGATGCAGGAGGATGATCCTGCAGAGACACTCTCCACCGAACAGGAGCGCGAAGAAGCCCGCCATCAGACAAAATACATATCCGTATCCCGCTACACCTGGGATGGACGGCGCCGCTCGGATATAGAACTGTTGATCCGAAAAGCCATCGCCATTATCCAAAAAGTACGCACTTTTTATGAGAAATACGGCACTTCCTATGATTACCGCCCATCCATAAAACTGGAAATGATGCAGGAAGCTGTAACCCAGATCCATGAACAGAACATTGATACCGTACAAGCTCTTCAGGAAAAAATGGATGCCGTCGGTGCAAAACTGAATCATACAAAAAAAGAGCTGCGCATCAGAGAAGCGCAGAAATCCTATTATGACAATATTTCAAAACTGGTCAGTGAATACGAAGCTGCCAAAACCGTCTATGATTCCGTCAAATTCTGGAGCAAACCCCACACCAATCTCCACCCGATAACCTACTCCATTGACGAGATCCAGCAGAACCGGGCAGACCTGATACCCATAACTCCCTCACAGAAAAGAGAACTGTACCTTGCCATGAAAAAGCATCCCGACCTGCGCCTTCGCAATGCAATGAAGGGCTACCGCAACATCTCCTCCGTGGATGCCGAACAAGTGCTGCGTTATTTCTCCGGCAAGTGTGAAAAGCCGGACATCCTCATCACTGCCAACGAAGCCTACTATCTCCGCTTCATTCACCCCTCTGACAATACAAAACCGTCCACCCGCAACCGCAATGCCACCCGTGCCTTCAAGCAGGAAATCTCCTCCGAAACGCCTCGAAAGCAGACTGTCCTGTCCCAGCTTCGCAACCGCCAGAATGCCCTGCGTGCGCTTGGCTATGATCTGGATCATCTTGACGCAATAAAATCCGAAATCGACGACTTTTTCCGGGAATATGAAGACATATCCGAAAAAAAGCTGGAATTATCCGCCTCCTACAAAAGCCTTATCCGCATCAGACAACAGCTCTCCTTCGCCGATAGCGAGCAATATTTGTACGGACCGCTTCTGCAGCTGGATAATCCCAGCCAATCTCAAACACAGACTATCATCCCTGAAACTCCATCAAAAGACAGGCATCCCGATCACGAAATCGACAAAGAATCTCCTCAACCTTCGGTCTCTTCATCTACCCGTTTTGACCCCTCAAAATCCCCTGACAACGACATTCCCCTGTAAAAATTCGGAGAATTCCGCAAATTATCCGGTTTTTGTTGCAAAAATCTCAATATTTCCATTTCATTCTCACATATTAAAAGTGGAAAGATTATTACGGTTCATTTCATATTTTTTTCTTTCATCCATATCTACAAGACAAACATCGCCATCCCGCAGAAAGGAGGCAATGCATTCGATCACATTTTCTTTTTTCACCGTGAATTTCTATTCGTGTGAAGATTTCCCGAAAAAGTAATCATTTTTCAGATGTTTGCCTTTGGAAATCTATGTACCCGGGATCCAATCCCATCACCACTTTTTCTAAGGAGGAAAAGCTATGAAACACAGTAACATTCACTATTCCGACCCGCAAACTCTTGAACTTATGTATATGCTCCGATGCGCTCCAACCAACGCTCCGAACAATCTTAAGGACATTACCGCAGATGCGCTTGCCAAAGTGCGTTTTCGCTTCGGATTTCTGCATAAGGTCCGCTTCCCTTTATTTTATCTCGATGAAACGCTCATGTCTTACCGTCTCGTCCATCTTATCGTTTCATTCCTCGAAGAAAACCCCACTGCATCAGATGAAGAAATCCTGATCTATCTCATAGGAGACGAGAAAAATCCGCCCCACTGCATGCTTTCTGTTGAGGAAGAACGTGCCCTGATCGGCGCATATCAGGAACATATCCACGGAAGTGTTGAAATGGCACTTACCTTCCTCGCCCCGAAGATCATCGCTACTATAAAACCGCTCACGTTTGGCATCAACAAAAAGAACTGTAGTGATATCGAAGCTGTATGCCTCGCCTCACTCGACAGACTCCTGCAGACCTTTGACCTGGAAAACACCACCATCGGACTGCCGCAGAATCTGGTAAGCCTCGAACTCTCAAACGACATTCTGGAGGAATTCGGACAGGACTACACCCTCACCATCCATCGACGGCAGATCAATAACCTGCGCCGCCTGCATGCTTTCATGCACGATGATGCCTTCGCCGATCTGTCTCAGGAAGAACGTGCAGAAGAAGCGGGCATCCCACTTGATATTGTCATCCTGTATGACAGCCTCCACACAGCAGGCTCCGAAAAGATGTATTACGGCATCCCTGTCTATACCCCGATCACCGAAACCTATCCGGATTCAACAGACCTGACCGCCATCCCGTCACTCGCCCTCTCCATCGTAGAAGAAAAATACGATGCCACCCTCGCCGAAAAAGACGAATTATTTATTACCCTTGCAGAAGTCGTCGTCCGCTGGATCACCAAACACAACAAACGCCCCAGTGTGGCAGGCAAAAAGATTCTCCGTGATTTCTCCGAAATAAAAGAGCAGCGCAACATCCCCGACGAAGATTTTGAGCGCTATGTGCATGAAATCCTTGCGTGGATGAAAGTCTACGCCCACCAGCTAATGCCCTGACACCAATCCCTATCCACAGTCAACACTACAGCAAAATGCCCCGGAATGCAGCCAAAACCAGCATCCCGGGGCAATACTTTTTGCTTCCCTGACCTTTCACCCGTATTCCCCATACCTTCCAAGTGTATTACTCTATCACTCCAATCGTAGTTCCTCTCATTCCGAGCGCAGTCGAGGAATCTTCGCTATATCCACGCATTTCTCACATTTTCCCTCATCACTTTACGCCCAATACCTTATACTTGATCCTCCCACTCTCCACCGGCACATCCGCCGTCTCATTGTGATCCCCCTGCAAAATAAACTTCCCATCATCCGTCACACCCACAATCCGGTGAATCACCATCTTCCTCACCGGATCATCTCCCTTTTCATAAGCAACCACATCCCCCATCTCCGGCTCATCATCCCCGATCACCCTTCCCACAACAAACTGATGTGTCCGAATCGTCGGCTCCATGCTCTCCGACATGATAAAGAATACCCTGTATCCAAACACCGACGGCACACCGCCCACGATTCCATTAATGCAAAAACAAGCTACTATCACTATAAGCAGAAATACAGTAATACTGCTTAATGTCTGCCGTGTCGTTTTCTTTTCATTCCTCAATCTGTCACTCCAATTGTACTCGCTGCCATTCCGAACATAGTCGAGGAATTTTTTCTCTCGTCTCAGCAAACCTCCACCATTTTCCTGAAACCCCTTACTCATAGATTCCCTTCTCCTGTCTGTCACGCCACCGGTGAATCACATAATCCGCAGCCTTCTCCCTCTTGGAAAGCAGGAACAGATAAAACCATACACCCGCGCCAAACACCGCCACTGCCAGCACATACAGCGATATCATGCTGACGCTCTTTATATTTGACCTGACCTCAGCCGAATACTCACTCCCTTTCATAAACCCATCCGAATCCGAAAAGCAAAGCCGCATCCCGTCCGGCAGCTCATAAATCCCATCCGCCGGAATCGTATCCGTCACATAAGTATTATTCCCGGCATCCAGCGACATAGTAAATTTTGCTTCACCCCGCTCTCCTGATGACAACACCGTAAGCAGAAGATCATAATCCCCTTCCGGACTCCCTGCCAGTATCACATTCGCCTCTCCATACTTTGCGGCCGTCATAGGAAATGTCTCCGGTATCTTTGCCGTAAACACATCCCCCTCTTTTAATTCATCCGAATCATTTGCCGTAGAAAAATAAAGCACCAGCCCGTAATCCCTTAGCTCAAAGCTTTCTGCCGTCACATCATCGCCCACCAGACTTTTCCCACCGTCCAGCGATAGCGAAAATCTCGCTTCCCCGATCACACCGCTCTTTATGATCCGCACCTTCAAGTCATAATTCCCCTTGGCATTTCCCGAAATTGCCATTGAACCGATCCCACTGCCGGAACTCTCAACCGGATAATACTGCTCTCCCCCGCTTGATATTACGACCCCATCCAAAGCCGTCGCAAACCTCGCTTCCTGCACATACTCCTCCGCTGCCGAAACATCCTCATCACCTGTCTCCAAACTAATGACATCCTCTATTTCATCATAATCCCGCAGCCGGAAACGAAGCTTCACCGCATCATCCATTTCCACCGTAAACTGCTCCTCCCCGGAAATCCGCTCGAAAGGATACCGCCCCGTATTATCATCATAAACCTTTGCCTCGATCAAATAGTATTCTCCCGCTTTTACATAAATCCGATCCCGGTATCCATTCTCCTCCGACAGCGAAATCCGGTACATCTGCCCGTCATTGTCTGACAATACCACATAACTGTTCAGCCCAAACCCGGCAGGGCACTCCGTAACGACAGCCACCTGACAGCTCGTTTCCTCATTTCTTTCGGTTTCCGAATGCTCAATGTATTGAAAATCTCCATCTGCTTCCATTTCTGCCGCCTTGCAGAACATGGGTGTTCCAGCCACGTACAGGCAGACCATCATGATAAAAAGCCCTTTTCTCATCCTTCAAAACCTCCTTAACCCAAAATGCTGTAATAAACACTGAAATTATAATTACCGCAGACCGTTTTCCCTGTACTGCCGCCAGTACAATGCACCCAAACCGCACCACCGAAAGCATCCCTCCCGACAAAAATGCCGATATGGTTGACACTGTTTCCGTTAGAGTAACCCGTCCGAAGCAGCCCTACATCACCCGGCTTCAGCTCCGAAGCGGAAATCTTTTTATATCGTCCATTCGTAAAGTCACCTGTGGAGCTTGCGCCAAGAGGATGCCCCAGCACATGCCAATAAACAAAAGCCACAAATCCCGAACAGTCCAATCCCCTTTTCGTGCGGTGATACTGGCTTCCATCCGGCTTCACATCTGAATAAAAATGATTCCCGTCAAAATCTCCCGAAACCGGCTTGCCGCCCCAGTAGTAGGGAATCTTCCCCACCATATCCAGCGCAAACTCTGATACCGCCGATCTCGTACCTTCAATGCTTCCATACTGCTCCGTCAGCTTTTCGATCTCCTCCGGCGACAGCGTATCCGCCACGGAAAAACCGCTTCCGCCAGCAGGATCGCTCCCGTAAAGATCAAACCACTCTGCCGCATACAAAGCATTCGCCCATTCAATCGCATCATCATTCCAGCCGCCTCTTTCCTTAAACGCCGAAAGATATTTCTGATAAATCTCTCCATCCGGATATCCAAGGCTTCCGCTCCCGTCTCCTGCCGCCTCACCTGCGAAAACATCCTCCATAAATCCGACCGTAATATACACCTTGATGTCCTTGTGCCCATAGCACACCTTCACCGAATGCCCGTCACAATACCTATCATCCTCGTCACCCCGACAGCCATCGCCCGTGTAGGAATGCACCGACCCATAAAACTTTACCCCGGCATCCCTCATATCATCCATCTCGTCATAATCAGCCTCACTGTCGCAATGATAACGGTAAGTATCATCTCCGATCTCCGCCGTATAAATACTTGTCTCTTCCCATGTAACGCCAGGATTCAGCTGCTTCCAAATATCCGTGATCAGCGCATCCCTTGCCGCCGGATCATTGTCAAAATCCCCATCCATAAGCACATACGCCAGCACGATCACATCCTTGATATTATTGACACCGTTCTCAATAATGTTGCCATCCATATCCCGGTAGTAAATCTTGTATCCATCCGTCCAGCTCCCGTCAGACAGCGGAGCCCCATACCTGCTGATGATATGACCGTAAAACACATTGGGATCTTGCGGCGGACCGGTTGCAATCGCCATTGCCTCATCCTTTTCGTCAGAAAACAATCCATCCAGCATCGAGACCGTATCCGGCACATAACTTTCGTCATTGCAGAGGATGATATTCATCACCGCTTCACCCTCGATGGTGAAAATGGAAAGAATCCCGGTCAGCAGTATCACAACCACGACATATAGAATGATGATTCCGAAAAAAGCGCCCGCAATAACTGCCCGAAGTCCTGAAAAGAATGAGAACACCTTCCCTATCGCTTTCTTTATTTTCCGAAAAGGCATAAAAACAACCCTCGCTCCATCCCGAACCTTCGAAGCAGTATGCGCCACCCTTGCCGTCTTCATGGAGATGGCTGTCTGCGCCCTTCTCGCGGCCTCTCCAGCCTCCTTAAACCGTTTGACGGTCTCCGTATGGGCTATCGTCTCTTTTGCCGCCTTAACAGTCCTCACAGGCTTTGTATGGGATATAGTCCTTTTAACTGACGCTTTTGCCGCTTTGATACCGCTTGCCGTCTTTTTCAGAACATAGGTCGTTCCATCTGCCGCTTTCCGTATGACAAGCCTCTCTCCGGCTCCGACATATCGCCCGACCAGTCCGTACTTTGTCCAGACCCTATGTGTAAAACCCGCAGTCCGAACAGCAAATCTGGCTGTATTCGCAATGCCCGCAGCCGTAATCGCAACACGCTGATAAGCCGTAACCCCGGCGACGATATTTCCATCCGCCTCCGTCAATTTCCGTGAAGCGAGATAGGCATACCGCTTAATCGTCCTAAGAATATTTACCTTCTGCCTCGCCTCCCGCATCTTTCGCTGCTTTAAAAACAAACGAAGCACCGCTTTATCCGTTGAAGAGAAACCCTTTTCATCTGCTTCTTTCAAAAGCTTCTTAAGACCCCGGCTGTTCATACTGCCCGGTTTTACATTTCGGATGATATCGCTCTTGCTCCTTTTGCAATATGCTTTCAACACATCCGCCGTCTTCTGCTCCCGGAGATCAAAATATGCTTTTGACTTAACATGCTTCTGGATCTCTTCCGGCAGACGCTTGATATCATCCCCCTCCCCGATCAGCTTAGACCGGACCGAAATCAGATCACTGATCACACCGGCATTCTTTATGATCAGGTTTGCATCCCTCCGTAGAAGCGACCTTAGCGCTTCCCGCAGGTCCTCCCGTGGCAATGACAGCTCCTCAGTGACAATATGTCCGCTCTCTATCAATTTTAATGCCTTTACCGCACCGAGCGCGCAATCTTCCAAGTCATCCCGGATCGCCGAAGCTGTCGATACTGCCCCCATCACAGAAATAGTTTCCATCATCGGTACTGAGAAATGCCGGATCTGCTTCTGCCCTGCGTAGAAATTCTCATCACTCTGCCGGATGCTGTCCTTCGACATCTCCCCGACCATCTGCCCGGCATACACCGCATAAGTGCGAGCATCAATCCCCTGCGAAAAAGAATGCTTCCCCTCCGGCTCATACGCTGCAACCTCTCCCGCATTCACGGCCTCATCGGTTTGTGCAATTTTGTTTTCGCCTCGTGCTATATCCACCCCATCATTCCGGGACACTCCCATTTTGGCAGTCCGACCATCCTCTATCTTGTCATTCTGACCGTTTTTCTCATTGCTATTCGGCACTTCATCAATACTGCCATCACGCGCCGCATCCACTTTGTCATTCCGAGCATCGCATGGAATCTTCGCTATAGCCTCTGAAGCCTTATGCGTTATATATTCTCCACTTTCGCCAACAAGACTATGTTTTCCCTCATTTCTACTTGCATTGGGTTTCCTTTCCTCTATACCATCCCGAAGTACATCTCCGTCACTGTTCTGAATGTTTTCTTTTGGGGTGTTTTCTACTCTTTCTTTTCTGACAACTTCTACATTGTCATCTCGTGTTACTCCCGCATTATCATTCTGAACATAACGAGGAATATCAACTATAGCCTCTGAAGCACTGTGCTGTATGCCTTCCCCACTTCCGTTTGCCGTAGCAATATTTTCTCTTCCTAAGTTGTCACCCAAATTTAGATCCACATTTCCATCTATTTCTTTTATCGCTGTCCTGGTAAAATCGGTGTTCTCATTCTGGCTCTCCCCAACGCCGTCATCCTGCCCCGTATGATACTCCCCCGAAATCGCCTTCATCCCTTCCGGACGCAAAAAAGCCTTTAGCTGCCATTCTGCGAGACCAAACTCCTCCAGAATATCTTCCTCTGAAACATCCTCCTCCGCTTTTTTCCTTTTCTTCTTTAACTTCTTTTTTTCATCACCATCATCGTCGCCTATATCCTCCGATCCATCGTCAATGCCATCTGCTTCGTTATCATCCTCTGCCTGCTCAGAATCCCCGGCTCCCTCCGTATCCTCCAAACCAAGAATCTCATTGTACTCCGCTTCCGTCAATTCCTCCCCGGCATCCTGGGAGATCTCCAAATCCATCTCATCCATAAGCCTGACCTCTTAATAAAACAGCCTGTAGAAATCACTGTCCCGCTCAAAACGATCCGTAAATGCCGCATTCAACGACGGCGTAATCAAAACCCCTTCACCCGGCTCCCTGTCCGTAATATAAGGAATCAGCGTCCTGCTGATATTAAGCCGTTCCTCATATCGCTTCCGCTCAATCGGCCCCTGTGAAAGCAGTTTGAAATACTGCATCCGATTCAAAAAATAATCGAACTCAATAGACGCATCCTGATCTGTCACGATATGCACGCTGTCGTTCAGTACGAATGTCATCGGAACCCGCAGCCTCGCCGCCTTATCGATCAGCGACAGCAGATAATCCGAACACACATCGGAATATAAAAAACTGTCCATGCCGTCCACATAAATCCAGATATTCCGGTTGTTCTTTTTCGCTCCAATCGCATAATTCCAAAGATAATCCATAAAAAGCAGCATATCCACATCATCCACGCATGGCAGGATGTTTACCCGCTTAAACTCCTCCGGATCTGTCACCACCCTGTCTCCAAAAGCAGACAGAAACATCGGAAAAGCCTCCGGTTTTTCCCTCGCATACAAAAGAGCCTCCGGCAACTCCATAAACCCCTGATAGGTAAGCATCTCCGCCTCGCCGGTGATCCGTTTTCTCTTTTCTTCCTTTTCCTCAAAAAGCAGCTTCCCCTTGTAATAGGACGACACCATCGTCATAACCGCTTCAAGAAACAGCTTCCGAAGCATCCCGCCATCATCTCCCAACGCATAATCCCTGTCCTTGATAAACGGATCAGGCTGGAAATAATTCAACGCGCCTCCACAATGCTTCGCAAATGATAAATATTCCTCCGGCATTTTTGTAAGAATAAAAACCATATCTTCAGAAGTCATAAGCGCATTCATCGCATCCCGTTTTACCGCGAAAGTCTTTCCAGATTTTTCAATTCCGGCGATAAGCCCGATCGGACAATTCCTCCGATCCGCAAAAATGAAATTATCATTGATCTGGTTTAATCCTTGGAACATCGGCTTCTGTTCAAATAGGTGCTGCACATCCAGCGGAAACACACTTGAAATCTTATTCAGCGCAAACATCCGGCCATAATCTACCCGGATATGATCCAACGGCAGGACGCTCTGAAAAGCCTCATTCTGTAAAAGATCACAAGACCTCACCTGACACGCATACTTAGACGCAGACAGTCTGAGAAGGGCCGTATCCCGATCCAGCTCCTCCTTGGAATCCGCAATCAGCGCAATCAGAAAAGTCGATAGCAAAAGCGGCTCGCCTTTTTCGACTGCACCCTCAAATACAGAAAGCGCCGCCTTATGAAAATATTCACTCTCATTTTCCAAAATGGGTGACGTGACTGTTTCCGTGCGTCTGCTCCGCCGATCCTCTACCGTCTCACGGATAGGGACAATCTTAGTATCCGTATTCTTATCAACCTTTGCTTTGGCTGCTCCGTATCCAATATCTGACTCCACCGGAATATAAGATACCGACAGAATAGAATTCCCTGAAACCGCCGTCAGATCACAAAGCAGACTGTCCGGAAGGCTTGTCGGAAACGAATTGATAAAAAGCATCCGCAAAAAATTATGACCCAGACGAATAAAATCACGCTCATAAACAACGCTCTCCGGCGCGACCATCTCTTTTGTATTACACCTCGCCCGTTTCATAGACTTAAACGAAAGCTCCCTGTCAAAAATCCCATCCGCATTCTGATCCATCCCCGGATGATAAATACCATATAACCCCCGCAGACGATCCTCTAATGACAGCGGCTCAGCAACATAACTATAAAGCGCAAAAAAACGTTCCGCGATCACCCCGTCCAACTTGCTAAACCGTTCCTCAGCCTCATCCGCAGTCCCGCACTCCGCAGAAACCACAAGATAAATATGCCTGACAAAGTTGTTGTGACCCACATCCACATTTTCGGCAATCAAGGCATTATAAAGATCCGTGCAGGCATTCACTTCCCCGTTCCTGCCGTATGGCAGCTGCACCGTCTTCAGATATTCCTCCTTCTCCGTAGGCGAATTTCGTATCACAAACTGAAACGACATCTCCCCAAAGGAAGAAAATATTTCCTTCATGCACTCCCTAACCTTTTTCACAGAATAAGTGATCGCCTTTTGAAACTTCGGCGGTCTGATCTCATACCCATGTGTAAACACTCCGGGCATCACTTCGATCATCCCTGTCTCCTGATAACACTTCACATAAGGAACATCCCTCGCGCCCTCTCTCGAAACCTTATTTTTCACAGCCGAATCTTTTATACCTCTCTTACGCATCCTCTTTTTCACAGCCGTATCTTCCTTATCGCCCCGGCGCATTTCCTTATTTACATCCATATCTTCCGTACCACCCCGGCGCATCCTCTTTATCCTTGCCATGCCTTCCTCCTTCCAGACAGAAAACCCGTTACAGAATAAGAAATTCACGCCCATAAAAGAAAAAGACCACCCCATAGGACAAAGCCAACTATATGGCATTGCCCCATAGGATGGTTCACATCAATCCCAAAGGATTATCTAACCAATATTACATTTTTAATCTACTTATATTTTCCCACTTGCTATTTCTCCGACTTATTGATAATATCCATATATTCATCAGCATCTATCTCAAGTTCAATATAAGTATCCGGTGTCCGATTTTGTTTGCGCAACATACATATTGTCTCGACATGCCCCGAATGACCGAACTGGTCAACGGGCGTATATTCCACAAGCTCATACCCGCCGTCCCGCAGAAGCTTTACATCCCGCGCGAGGGTAGACGGGTTGCAGCTGACATAGACGATACGGACCGGCGCGGCGGAAAGCATCGCGCGGATCGTTATTTCATCCAATCCTTTCCGCGGCGGGTCAACGACGATCACATCCGGATCCGGCAGCGCGAAAGGCGGCTTTTTTCCGAAATTCGCCTTTTTTGATGTCCCCGGATGTTTCTCCTTTGTATTCCTGCTTTCCGGACGGCTGCCGTATGCCGCGACGATATCTTCCGCCTTGCCTTCCACGAAGCTTACATTTTCGATGGCATTCAGCCGGGCGTTTTCCCCTGCGTCCCGTACCGCTTCGGGTACGACCTCAATGCCGATTACCCGCTTTGCGTCGCGGGCCATGCATAGGGAAATCGTTCCGATCCCGCAGTAGAGATCCCACACGGTCTCTTTTCCGGTCAGCCCGGCGTATTCCACTGCTTTCATATAGAGCCGTTCTGTCTGGAGCGGATTGACCTGGTAAAACGACCTAGCCGATATGGAAAATGTATTTCCCAGCAGTTCGTCCCGGATCCTTTCTTTGCCCCAGAGCACTTTAGTCCGCGTCCCAAGTATCACATTGTCACGGCGGGTATTCGCATTCAGCACAATGGATGCTATATGCGGCGCAGACGAAACTGCATCAAAATCTGAATCTGGCACAGTTTTTTCATGTAACGCGTCTTCCGCTGTAACCCCAAAAGCCCCATTTCCAAAATGCAGCCCACAAAAATAGCCGATCAGAATCTCCACCTTTGGCAAGCTCTCTCCATTCACTACAAGACAGACCATGATTTCCCCGGTCCGCAGTCCGTGACGGATCAAAATATGGCGCAGCAATCCTCTGCCGGTCGTCTCGTCATAGGGACCGACACCGGTTTCATCCATATATTTTAAAACCGCACGCAAAATCGGCATATCCATTGGCTGCGCAATCCGGCAATCCTCAACCGGCACGATCCGGTGCGAATGCGCTGCATAAAAACCGACCACCGTGTTCCCGTCTTTATCCGCGCCGACCGGATACTGTGATTTATTCCTGAAATGGTATGGATCTTCCATCCCGATAACCGGCCGCTTTGCCTTTTTCAGAATGTCTTCGGGTATGCCTCCGATCCGGCGCAGATCATTTTCTACCTGCACTTCCTTCCATAGAAGCTGCTTTTCGTAAGACAGATGCATCAGCGAACAGCCCCCGCAGCTTCCTGCCAGCGGGCAGCGCGGCCTGACACGGTCGGCGGACGGCTCTTCGATGGCGATCAGCCTGGCATATCCATAATGCTTTTTCAGCTTGGTAATGCCTGCCACAATCCGATCGCCGATGACGGCTTTCGGCACGAAAAAGGGCATCCCGTCGTACTTGCCGATGCCCTCTCCGTTTACGCCCATATCCTCAATCATCAGGCGTATTTCATCATTCTTTTTCAACTTCTGTACTCCATTCTAGTATGCCGGATGCATTTTCCTTGGGATTCCTGCCCCAGACACATCCGCATATCATCCCATATCCGACGCGTCCATGCTCGTCCGGCGGATGTTGCTGTCAATATAGCGGTTGAAGCCCTGCCACTTGAGCGACGGATCCTTGGCGAGCGCCTCCCGTATCGTCTCCAGCTTGGCATCCGTGTTGTCCGCAAAGGAAAGCGCCAATGCCTCGGCGATCGCGGGCTTCTTGGGCGAACCGAATTCGAGCTGTCCGTGATGCGAAAGGATACAGTGCAGCAATTCATTCGCTTTGATCTCCGGAAAATCATCAATCTCACGGATTGCGTCGCGCACCATCTCCGCACCGATCATAATATGACCGAGCAGCTGTCCCTCATCCGTATAGTCGTTCTTCGGAAACGGCGACAGCTCCCTCACCTTTCCGATGTCATGGCATATCGCCGCCGTCAGCAGCAGATCCCGGTCCAGAAAAGAATAATTCTGCGCATAATAATCACAGATCCCGGTCACGGAAAGCGTGTGCTCTAACAACCCGCCTATGAATCCATGGTGTACGCTCTTTGCCGCCGAGTGGTTGCAAAACGCGCGGCAGAATTCTTTGTCCTCCACAAAAAAATGATTCAACAGCTTCTTCATATAATCCGCGCGGACCGATTCAATATACGACCTAAGCTGGGCGAGCATATCGTCTGTCATCCTCGCGCTCGTCGGCATATAATCCGCCGGATCGAACTCGTCGACCGCAGCCCGGCGTGCCTGCCGGATCGTCACCTGGTTCTTGCCATTGTAGACGGTCACCTCACCCATGACCCAGATATATTCCAATTCCTCAAACTCACCGATCCCCGGTGAATCCGGTTCCCAAATCTTGGCATCCACTGTCCCACTCTTGTCCTGCAGGATCACATTCATATACGGATTCCCCGTCTTGGTCTGCGCCCTGTTGCATTTCTTGCACAGATAAATGTCCTTTACCTGCAATCCCTCTTCGAAGGTATTGATGTATCGCATACATTCTCCGTTCCGATGCGTTCCATTCGGGAAACGCATCTATCATTTATTTTAGATAGTATAACACAATCTTATGGAAATATGCTATATTAAAGTAAAGTTAATATAGAAACTGTTGTACATTAAGGAAACGCCAATGAACAAGAAAGTCTTATATACCTTGGAATTTGATAAAATACGGACCCACCTTGAGGCAAAAGCCACTTCAGAAAGCGGAAAATCATTTGTCCGCAGGCTCCGTCCAATGACCGACATCGGCCGGATCCGGGGCGCATTGCAAAACAGCGCTGACGCTTTCGGACGGATCATCAAAAAAGGTTCGTTGTCCTTTACGGGTCTTTTTGATGTGTCAGAATTTGAAAAACGGCTTGCGATCGGCGCCAGCCTGTCCGCAAAGGAACTGCTGTCCGTCCACTCCCTTTTGATCATTACCGACCGCGCCAAAGTGTACGGCCGCCCCGACCGGGAAGACGCGCCTTCTGATTCCCTGTCCGCATATTTTTCAGACCTGACGGCTCTTCCTGCTTTGGCAAAGGAGATTTCGCGGTGCATTCTGTCCGAGGACGAGATCGCCGATGACGCTTCATCGGAGCTTGCTTCCATCCGCCGTTCGATTGCGAAAATGAACGGACGGGTCCATGACAAATTAAGCAGCATGCTCTCATCCGCTCCGATCAGCGACTGCCTGCAGGATCACATTGTCGTCCAGCGGGACAACCGCTACTGCCTGCCGGTGCGCGCCGAATACAAATCCCGCATCCCCGGGCTCGTTCACGATTCGTCCGCGTCCGGTTCTACGCTTTTCATCGAACCGATGGCTGTACTCGAGCTCGGAAATGAACTGCGTGAACTCGAACACCGCGAGACCGAAGAGATTGAGCGGATATTGCAATCTTTGTCCATGCGTGTCGGGGAAGAAATTTCTGTTTTAATACGGAACTACCGGATTCTTGCCGAACTGGATTTTATTTTCGCGAAAGGCGAACTGGCATCCGAACTGAACGGCAGCATCCCGGTTTACAACAACAAGGGCATCATCAGCCTGCGCGGCGCACGGCATCCACTGCTCGATCCAAAGACTGTCGTGCCGGTCGATATCACTTTAGGCAGCGATTACACCCAGCTTGTCATCACCGGGCCGAATACCGGCGGCAAAACTGTCACCTTAAAAACGGCCGGCCTGCTCGCCCTGATGGGACAGTCCGGTCTGCTGATCCCTGCAAAGGACCGTTCGGCGCTTCCCGTATTTACGGAAATTTACGCCGATATCGGCGATGAGCAGAGCATCGAGCAGTCCCTGTCCACATTTTCCTCGCACCTTACCAATATCGTCCGGATCCTGCGCTCTGTTGACCGCGATCCGGCTCATACCTTTGTCCTGTTTGACGAGCTGTGCGCAGGAACGGATCCTGCTGAGGGCGCCGCTTTGGCGACAGCCATCCTTGACCGTCTCCGCCAAAAAAAGGTACGCGCGATGGCGACAACCCATTATTCTGAATTAAAAGCATATGCGCTGTCGCAGGAGTCTGTCGAAAACGCCAGCTGTGAATTCAATGTCGAAACACTGACGCCGACCTACCGGCTTTTGATCGGCATCCCCGGCAAGAGCAATGCGTTTGCCATTTCACAAAAGCTGGGGCTTTCAAGTGAGATCATCGAAGATGCCAAAAACCGTCTGTCCGAAGACGCGTTGTCCTTTGAGGATCTGCTTGTCGATCTTGAAAACAAGCGGCACCAGATCGAAGAAGACCGGGAAGCGATCCGGCGTGACCGTGAACACATTGCCGCTGACCGCCAGAAGATTGCCTCGCAGCGCGAAAAGCTGAACACACAGCGTGCGGACATCATCGCCAAGGCAAATGAAAAGGCATCCAATATTCTCCGCGATGCCAAAAACTCCGCGGATGCCGCGATCCGGAACATTAATAAGTATGGCAACACCAATCCCGATATTGCGAAAATGGAAGCCTCCCGGCGCAATCTCGGCAAGAAGCTCACCCACACCCAGAACGCATCCCAGGTGAAAAAGCAATCTTCGGGAAGCAGCACTCCGGCTGTCGATCCCAAGAAACTAAAGGTCGGCGACCGCATCCATGTCAACAGCCTCAATCTCGACGGCACCGTGCATACCCTGCCCAATGACAAAGGGGAGCTGATGGTTACGATGGGAATCATGCAGTCCAAGGTCAATATCAGGGATATCATGCTGCTTGCCGAAGCAGACCCCTACAAGTCTGGCGGCAGAAAAAAGTCAAGTCCGACATCGGGCAAATTCTCCAAGTCGGCTTCCATTTCTGCCGAAATCAAGCTGCTCGGCATGACCACGGACGAGGCACTCATTGCACTTGACAAATATTTGGACGATGCACGCCTCTCCCATTTGGGCAGCGTCCGTGTCGTTCATGGCAAGGGCACCGGGGCATTGAGAAAGGCTGTCCACGAATACCTTCGCAAACAGCCTGTGTCAGATTATCATTTAGCCGAATACGGCGAGGGGGATACCGGTGTGACGATCGTGGATCTGTAACTCCTATTGGATCTCATCCTCAAAATCCTCTTCAAGCCCTTCCAGCTCTTCATCCGGAAGGGCGATATCCCCTTCCTCATCCACCACATCACTCGTATCTTCCATCGGCACCTCCTCCGGTGCCGTGTGGATGTTGCAGGTCTCACCGGCATTTACCTGCGGTGCTGCCGATTCATCATCACCCTCCGCGTCAGTTTCACCGTCAGGCGCATTGGCCTGCGCCGATGCTGAGCCAAGCATGTACTCCCCGTCCTGCGTCGATGGATCGCCTCCGATCATGTATATCCCCGTCACACGGGATGACTCCGGACAATATTCGGAAACAGGCATCCCCGAATCCTTACAGATCGTCAGCGTCGTATGGTGGTCACAATTCGCCGTCGCGACCGTTCCGCTCGCGAAATACTCTGAATAAACCATACTGCCCCGCGGATCGTTTGAGCAAATATTTTCCAGAGGAAGCTTCCCGGATTTCTTGCAGACCTCGGCCGAAACGATTCCGGATGGTTTTTCAAAATCCTTGTATTCCTTATTCTCATGGATGCGCGTCATAACCGCCCGCCAGATCGCCTTGGAATACGATGTCGAGCTCTGCGGCGTATTGTCATCGTAACCGCCCCAGATCGCGCAGGTATAATACGGTGTGAATCCGGCAAACACCGTGTCGCGGTCTTTCGTCGTCGTTCCCGATTTGCCCGCAACCGCCATTCCGGAGAAATTGGCCGGCGTGCCCGTCCCCTGCGTCATCACATCCTTCATCGCGTCAGTCAGAAGCCATGCCGTTGTCTTTTTTAAAACGCGCCTGCCTTCATTGTCCGTGTTGTCGAGCAGAATGTTGCCGTCACGGTCTTCGACTTTCTTGTAGAAAACCGGCTTGTGGTAGACACCTTTGTTGGCAATCGTCGCATAAGCGTCCGTCAGCTCGACATTGATTACGCCATTGGTCAGCCCGCCAAGCGCCAGCGACTGTGTATTGTCCCCGCTGACCAGCGTGCTGATGCCAAAATCCTGGGCGTACTCATAGCCAAGCCCTGTCCCGATTTCCGTCAATGTCTTGACCGTCACGATATTGATCGAATAAGTGATCGCCGTGCGGATATTTGTAAACCCGCGGTAAGAATTGTCATAATTGGACAGCGGCGTGCCATTGGCATAAGTCATCGGCGCATCGTCCTGGACGGTCGCCAGCGTCATCCCGCCTGCGTCCAGCGCCGGCGCAAATGCGGCAATGATCTTAAATGTAGAACCGGGCTGTCTGGTAATGCCGGTCGCGCGGTTTAAGGTCTTGCTTGCCGTCTTGTCCCCGCGTCCGCCGACTAATGCGACAACTGCCCCGTTTTTCTGGTTGATCACCGTCATTGCCGTCTGCGGCTGAAGCGTATAGACCACTGATTCCCCTGCATCGGAAATCGTATCGCCTTCCTCCATGATTTCGGACTTATATTGCTCTATGGCGGCGGCCGCCGCTTCCTGCGAATCAAAATTGATCGTGTATGACGGATCCTTCGCCTGGTAATACGACAGCATCGTCTGCTCACTGTAATTCTCGAAGCTTCCATCTGCTTTTGTGATCGTCAGACGGTAGGAGAACGAATACTTTGGCGCTGTCGCGTAGTTGGCACTATTGTTGATCTCTTCGGTCACGATGTTCTGCAAACGGGTATTCTGCGTAGAATAAATCGTCAGCCCGCCGCTGTAGACCTTTTGGTACGCCTGCGCTTCTGTGTATCCTTTTTTCTCCATCAAATCTTTTTTGAGCTGATCCGTCAGCGCATCAATGAAATATGATGTAAAGCCCGAAGACACCTCATTGTTGACGATCTGGATGCGGTCATAGACATCATCCTTCATCGCCTTTTTGTACTGCTTTTTGGTGATATACCCCTGATCCCGCATATTCTGCAGCACCTTTGTCCTGCGCTTGGCGTTCTCATCCGGATTCGTGATCGGATTGTAACGGGACGGATTCTGTGTAATGCCTGCGATCACTGTCCCTTCCGACAGAGTCAGGTCAGACACTTTTTTATTGAAATAACGCTGGCTCGCAGCCTGCACGCCGAGAGTATTCTGCCCGAGGTTGATCGTATTCAGGTAATTTTCCAGAATTTCTTCTTTTGATGTGACCTTTTCCAGCTGGACAGCAAGATACTGTTCCTGGATCTTGCGGTTAATCCGGTCGCGCCGGCTCTCATTCGTCCAGTTTGTAAAATAATTATTCTTCAGAAGCTGCTGCGTGATCGTAGAAGCTCCCTGTGAAAAGTCGCCGCCATTAAAAATCCCGACAATGCCCGCGCGCAAAATACCGCGGATGTCAATGCCATTGTGCGTGTAAAAACGGGCATCCTCGATCGCCACAAACGCATGCTGGACATCCTCGGGAATCTTGTCAATCGAAACATATTCACGGTTCGCCCCCGATGCGGCAAGCGTCTCTATCTCTTTACCTTTGGAATCCAACACTCTCGTCGCAAACCCGGTCGGGGAAATATTGACATCCTTGATATCCGGGCACTCTGAAATAAGCCGGTGCACATAAAGCCCGACCACCACGGAGATGACCGCCACGATCATCAATACCCCGACTAATATTGTCTTTCCCGCCGCCAATGCCAGCTTTTTTTTGGCACGCGATTTCCGGTCAGACAGCTTTTGCCGGTTCTTTTCCAAATTCCTCTTTCCATAATCCATGGGGGTATTATACCACGAAGCCACGAGGAAAATCCACAATTTTGTGGATTTGACGACGGCACGTGATAACGGGCGATCTGTGCCCGTTATACCACGAAGCCCTGATTTGGTCAAAATCCACAATTATCCACAAAAATCAAGTCATCTTTCCACATTTTCCTGTATTCGTGAAACATGTGAAACATTTAGTCCACAAAAAATGGGTGACTTATTCACAAAATGTGTATAAATTGTCAGATAATTAGATATGAGGCGCACATTTATCAGCCATCAAGGCACGGTCATGTTCATTGAAAAATAATATCTAAAATCCGCACATACTCCTGATAGACCGGCTCATCGGAAAGCTCGGAGACAACCTTCGCGACGGCGCGGTAATACCACTCCTGCTCTGCCGGATCTTTCATATTGAATTTCTCCCAGACTGCGTCGCCCGCTTCCTGGTAGTCGCGGAGCGTACTGCGGATATTGGACAATTTATCCGCAAGCATGATCAGCTTGGCTTCACGGGGCGCGCGCTGCTCACGGAGCAGATTCTCCTCTTTCCGCTCCCGCCATGTGTCGCCTGCCGGGCGGTGGCGCTTTTTATCCTCGGACTCCATGCCGACTAATTCTGCCACGCGTCTGCCGAACCGCTCCTCAATGTCCCGTCCGACAAATTTCGTATCCTCGATCACATCGTGAAGTGCCGCGGCCGCCATCACTTCGGCATCCTCTGTCATCTGCGCCACGATGCTCATCGTCTCCATCGGATGAATAATGTACGGCAGACCGTTTCCTTTCCGCACCGCGCCTTTGTGGGCAAGTGCCGCAAACTGGATCGCTTTCTGCGGCAGTTCGCCGTAGACACCATGGGCAGGCTCAGACGGATCCCAGTAGTCTGGAAACTCACTGTCTCCATCCGCATACCGGCAGCAGATGCCTTTCCCGGCATCCTCATCCATGAACTCGGCATACAGCGGACAATTTTCACACAGCCAGGTCGTCCCTGCCGTCTCCATCTCCATGCAGCGGCAAAAATACCGCCCCTCGCTGTCCGTCTGCTCTTTGTGAATCCGTATCTCACTCATCGCTGTCCCTCACATCGGTCTGCCTGCCATTTGAATCCGCCTGTTTTCACTCCTGCAAAAATCCGAGCGGATCGTCATCCGGCATCGACAAAAACAAAAAGCACAAAAATGCCGCGCGCACGGATACGATTTCTTCACTCAAGATACGCCGCACCTCGTCCTTGTCACAAAGCATTGGCGTAATCCACTCCGTGCTCTCATTATGTGCCGGCGTGTCCAGATCTGTCACCGTACCAAACACCGCGCTCCCCGGCTCATCGGAAAATCCGGGCACCAGCAGAAACGGTCTCCGGTAAAAATCCGCGCCACGCTTACTTTCTACAAAGGTGAAACCGCACTCCTCTTTCACCTCACGGGCTGCTGCCTCTCCGGCTGTCTCACCCGGATCGATCAGTCCCGCCGGCAGGGAATAGATTTCCTCATCCACCGGAAAACGGTATTCACGGATCATCACCAGCCGCGGCTTCGGCTCTTTGGTCACGGCATAGACGCAGATGCCCTCTGAAGTCATCTCATGCGTGCGAATTTTTATTTTATCATCCGCATTGCGCGTGCAGAAATAATAATTTCCGTCCTTGCCATCCCGGTCCGTAAACTCAAGATGGTACATATTCAAAAACGGATTGTCTGTCTGCTTTTCAATCTTTTGTATCCGCCCCATCGCTCCCCGTCTTTCCTTTCCGGCTTTTCATTTCCCACGCAGCAGCTATCTGCTATCCATCTGACACCCGGCAGCCGCCTAATATCGGATATGACTCTTTTTCAGCTCCGGCTCTACATCATGCACCGGCAGCCACTTAATATTGGATATGGCTCTTTTTCAGCTCCAGCTCTACATCGTGCACCGGCACTGTCGCGTACAGCGGGCGTGACGCCATAAATTCCCGGATCTGATCCTCGGAAATGTCCGGCTGTGAAAAATCAAAATATACCGACTCCAAATGCTGCTCACCGTACAGGCTGATATCGTTGAACGATTCCGAACCAGTCTCTCCCTCGTAGTACACATACGCCTGGCCGCAGATCTTCTTGATCGCTTCCCGCCGCGCCTTGTCCGGCGACGCAATGTAAATCGCCCGCCGCTCCGTCGGCACGATTTTCTTCGTCGTCCACAGCACATACTGCGCCTTGCCACGGGCTTTTGCCTCATAAAGCGCATCGTCCGCCGTATGGTACAGACCCTCAAAGGAATACCCCTCCGGATCCCGCGCCACGCCGATACTGCACGAAAAGCCCTTCGCTTCGCCAAACTGCGCCGTCGCCAGCTCCATCAGAACGCCATTGCACCACTTGATCAGCATCTCTTCGGTGACAGGCTCACGGACGAGTACCATGAACTCATCCCCGCCCATCCGTCCGAGAATATCCCATGTGCGGAAATTCCTGCGCAGGATGTCACCGAATTTCTTTAACGCTTCGTCGCCAATCTGGTGGCCGTAAGCGTCATTGACATGCTTGAAATTGTCAAAATCCAGCACAAGCAGGGCACATGCCGCCCCTTCCTTGCGGTTGGCAAGGTAATGCCGGATCTCCTCCTCACAGGAGACCTTGTTCAAAAGACCGGTCAGCCCGTCTGTCGAGCTCTTTTCCTCAAGCGCGCGGTTGTCCCGCCGCTCCTCCGTATAAATCCCAAGCACCGACCAGTAGATCAAAACGGAAATCACATACGCCAGCAGGCAGCTCTCCAACAAAAGATCCGACATCTGCCCGCTCGCCCATGCCAGCAGGACATATTCGGCAATGTATCCGGCTTCCGCCAAAAGGATCACCACTGCCCGGTCCATATAGTACACGGAAAAAATAATCAGAAACATCGGGAAGAGCCGGATCTTTTCCATGCCGTTCACCGGAAACAGATCGATCACGCCCAGCCCAAACATAAAACACAGATAGTAGATGACAGAAAGCATCCGCACCTTTCCAAAAGACAGAGGCTGCCTTTCCTTTAATGATTCTGTCAGTTTGTAGAATACGATGAATACCGGAAACAGAACAGCGTCCGTCCACGGTATCCGGTAAAGGCTGGTGATAAAATGTATCACAAACCATACTGTATAGAACACGCCGGAATAGCGGATCACCCGGCACAATAAAGAAAAATTCGAGACTGCCAACTGTTCCTGGCGGAACGCAAAAAGTCTCTCCGCCTCATTCTTGCGTTCCCTCAGTTCTTCAAACATAGGGCTCCCCCTGTGTGCTGAACAAAATGGTAATCTCTTATACTATACCCTTATTGGGACAAGATTTCAAGAAAACCATGAAAAAAGAAGAACGCCCTCTTCAGGCGCTCTCCTTCCTCTCCTCAATATCATCAATATGTACGATGTCTTCTTCCCGCTCGATCAGCAGGATGTTTTCATCAACCAAGTCCTTGGTAATCGCCAGGGAAGTGATCGAATCATCTGTCGGCACGCGATACATATAATCCATCATGACATTTTCCATGATCGCGCGCAAACCTCTGGCTCCGGTCTTGCGCTCCAATGACTTGCGGGCAATCTCCTGCAAAGCCTCATCGTCAAAGGTAAGCTCCACATCATCCATCGCAAAGAGCGCCTGGTACTGGCGGACAAGGCAGTTCTTCGGCTCGGTCAGAATACGCAAAAGCGCCGCTTCGTCCAGCTCATGCAGTGCCACATTGATCGGCACACGGCCGATAAATTCGGGTATCAGGCCGAATTTTACGAAATCCTCCGGCAGCACCTGCCCCAGCAGATTTTCATCCTCGTCCTTTTGGTACCGCTCACTGACCTCGGTGTCAAAGCCGATCCGCTTGCGGTCAAGACGGTTTTCAATGATCTTGTCCAGTCCCGCAAACGCGCCGCCGCAGATGAACAAAATGTTGGTCGTGTCGATATTCAGAAGCTCCTGCTGCGGATGCTTGCGCCCGCCCTGAGGCGGCACCGAAGCAACCGTGCCTTCTAATATTTTCAAGAGCGCCTGCTGGACGCCCTCACCCGACACATCCCGCGTGATCGACACATTTTCTGATTTCTTGGTGATCTTGTCAATCTCATCAATGTAGATAATGCCGACTTCCGCCTTGGGAATTTCATAATCCGCCGCCTGGATCAGCTTGAGCAGAATATTCTCGACATCCTCGCCGACATACCCTGCCTCGGTCAGCGTCGTCGCGTCCGCAATCGCGAACGGCACGCCGAGCATCCGCGCTAAGGTCTGCGCCAGCAGAGTCTTTCCGGAGCCGGTCGGTCCGAGCAGCAGGACATTACTTTTCTGCAGCTCCACATCAATGTCTTCATCAGCCAGTATCCGCTTGTAATGGTTATAAACCGCGACAGAAAGCACCTTTTTGGCTTCTTCCTGCCCGATCACATATTCATCGAGGAATGCCTTCATCTCCTTGGGCTTCAGGAGATTGATATCCAGCTCCATCGCGTCTTCGATTTCCTCGATCTGCTCGTCGTCAAACTCTTCGTCAATAATCTCGCCGCAGATTTCCACGCAGTCATCGCAGATATACACTCCGCTCGGTCCCGCGATCAGCTTGCGTACCTGGTTCTGCGTCTTACCGCAAAAAGAACAGCGCACCCTCTCTTCGCCTCTCATCATGCCTCTCAAAATACTGTCTCCTTTACCGGTGCCTTATCCTCTTCTTTCGTTTTTTGTTTAATCTTTCTTTTTCTTTTCTTTTTCGCCGCTCTCACGGTTGGTGATGATACGGTCGATCAGACCGTAATCCAGCGCCTCCTGCGCGCTCATATAGTGATCACGCTCGGTATCCTCTGCCACCCGCTCAATTTCCTGGCCGGTATTTTCCGCCAGAATCTCATTCAGACGCTTCTTAGTCTTTAAAATATTTTCTGCCGCGATCTCAATCTCTGTCGCCTGGCCGCGGGCACCGCCGGACGGCTGATGGATCATGATCTCCGCATTTGGCAGAGCCAGCCGTTTGCCCTTTGTGCCTCCCGCAAGAAGGAATGCTCCCATTGACGCCGCCAGACCGACGCAGATCGTAGACACGTCACACTTGATGTACTGCATCGTATCGTAAATCGCAAAGCCCGCCGTCACCATGCCTCCGGGCGAATTGATGTACAGATGGATATCCTTGCCCGGATCTTCGGATTCCAGGAACAAAAGCTGTGCCACAGTCAGGCTTGCCGTCGTCTCATTGACTTCCTCGCCCAGAAATATGATCCTGTCCTTCAGCAGTCTCGAATAAATGTCATACGAACGCTCGCCGCGGCTGTTCTGCTCGATGACATAAGGTATTGTTGCCATAACGCCCTCCGTAAAGTGCCTGTCACTCTTCTTCGCTCTTCTCTTCCTCGTCCTCCGCCTTTTCGACCTCGACGATATTCTCCATGATCAGATCGATCGCCTTTTCCATCGCGATCTGGCTCTTTAAGCTCTTGACCTCGCTGTCCGGCATATCCTTTTTGATATCCTCGACCTTCATATTGTAATTCTTTGCCATCTCGCCGAGCTTGTCGTCCACATCGTTGTCAGACGCTTCGAGATTTTCCACCTTGGCAATCTCCTCAAGCACCAGCGACGCGCGTACACGGTCCTCTGTCTCCGGACGGAGCTGATCCCGCATCTTGTCCACGGTCATGCCGGTCATCTGCAGATACTGCGAGAACGAAATACCGCTCTGCATGATGTTGTTGGCATAATCATTGATCGCTGAATTGAGCTGCGTCTCGATCATCTCTTCGGGCACATCGATCTCAGACTCCTTCGCGATCCATGCGATCGCCTCATCCTCATGCTTTCTGCGGGCATCATCCGTCTTGCGCTGCACGATGCTAAGGCGCACATCCTCACGGTAATCCTCGATCGAATCAAAGCCGATATCCTCAACATATTCTTCATCGATCTCAGGGATCTCATTGCGGCGCACCTCATGCACCTTGACAATGAACACCGCGTCCTTGCCTGCCAGATCCGGCGCGTGGTATTCCTCCGGGAATGTCACATCCACCTGAATCTCATCGCCTGCCGCAGCACCGATCAGCTGCTCCTCAAAACCGGGGATAAAGCTGTTGGACCCAAGCTCTAACGGATACTTTTCGCCCTTTCCGCCGTCGAATGCGACGCCGTCCGAAAAGCCTTCGTAATCGATCACGACCGTATCGCCGTTCTGCGCTTCTTCCTCAACTGTGATCGCGCGCGCATTCGTCTTGCGCTGGTTCTCGATCTCTTCATCCACTTCCTCCGCGGAAGCCGATGTATCGATCTTTGTCACCTCAACGCCCTTGTACTCCGCCAGCTTTACATCAGGACGCAATGCCACGATCGCCGTGAAAATAAACGGCTTGCCTTCCTCGACCTGGGTCACCTCGATGTCCGGACGGGAAACGATGTCCAGCTCGCACTCTTCATACGCTTTGGGGTATTCGTCGGAGATCAGCTGGTTTGCCGCATCCTCATAGAAAATCTCCTTCCCGTACATCTTTTCGATGATCTTCCGCGGAGCCTTGCCCTTACGGAAGCCCGGCACATTGATCCGGTTCTTCTGTCTCTTATAAACGCGGTCTAACGCTTTTTTGAGCTCCTCTGCCGGAATCTCAATCGTCAGCTTTGCTTTCTTTTCCTCCAATGTCTCTGTCTGCACGTTCATGAAATTTTCCGTCCTCCTAATGCTTAATGTAACAAAAATCTTTTAAATAACTGCAAGATTATAACACAAGTGCCATGCGATTTCAAATAATAGATTAATAGACGATCGCTTCGCGGATTTCCGCCGCTTTTGCCTCTTCGCCCAGATACTCAACGATCGACAGCGCAAACGGGATCGCCGTTCCCATGCCGCGGCTCGTGATCACATTGCCGTCTGCCGCGACGGGCTCCGTTACGACATCCGCTCCCGCCAGACGGTCTTCAAAGCCCGGATGACAGGTCGCTTTCTTTCCCTGCAATATGTCATTGTCTCCAAGCACGGACGGCGCCGCGCAGATCGCAGACACCAGCTTGCCTTCTTTCGCAAAGGACTTGATCTGCTCGACAACGGTCTTGTGCGCCCCGAGCGATGTCGTCCCCGGCATCCCGCCCGGCAGGACCAGCCCGTCATATGACGAAAAATCCGCTTCTGAGATCAGACGGTCACAGACAAATGTAATCCCGTGCGACCCTGTCACCTGCTGCTTTCCGGTAATCGAGATCATATCAATCCCAATCTCCGCCCGGCGCAGGATGTCCACGACGGTCAGCGCTTCAATCTCCTCACAGCCGTCTGCCATAAAAATGCCTATCTTCTTCATGTTTTTTCTCCTTTCTTTTTCCGGTAATCCCATTTTACTCATCGTGCTGTTGTGATATGCCGTATCATCCGTCACTTCCCTGCCAAACCATTCCGGCGGCACATAGGCCTTTGCCTGATCGGCAGAGCCGAACTCCACCTCCGCCAGGATCAGCGGATCCAGTTCTCCGCCGAACACATCCATTTCGATCACCAGCCCGTCCTTGTCAGGAATGAAATAGCGCATCTTTTCAATGACGATCCCATCCGCCTTTTTGATCAGATGCTCATATGCTTCCTTGGTCAGCGGCAGGTTGTACTCCTCATGCTCCATCAGCCCGCGGCTCTTGTAGGTGACAAAATATTCGCCGCCCTCACGCCGCACACGAAGCACAGGATCTGTTGACAGATAGCCCTGCACGAACCGCTTCGACGGATACGACGCCAGATTTTCCGGAAGGCTTTTGATCAGGAATTTCCGTTCGATTTCCATATTTGCCATATTTGCTGTCTCCGATCACATCTGATATTTCATCCGCGCAGCCGCGTGCTTTCAAACCGCGCCCTGGTTCTGACGCAGGTGCGTAAACTGTTGAACCGCTTGTCCAACGGTCCGTCGTCGATCACGACATCCAGCGCAGCCGCCAAATTGTCGATCAGCCCGTCCGAAAGCTCCGGACGCGTGCCGATTTCCGATAATATCTTTTCTTTTTTTTCAAAATCCCGCTCATCCAAAAAGGCAAGCATCAGATCCTGAATGGACTGTCGGGAGAGCATCGGCGTCGCTGACTCAGCCTGCCTCTTTGGATCGGCATCCGCCCGGTCCCGTCCGAATCGTTCTTGATCTAATGGCATTTTACCGGCATCCTGCCCTGCCTTCTGTAAGCTCGCCCGCGGCACAAGAGTAAAGCGGAACCGGTCCGTACATTCAGGATATTTTTCAAAATCCACTTCCCCGACAAACAGCTCATACGGCCTTACATAAGTCGCGAAATCGCCGTACAACGCCTGGTAGACAACCATCGCCTCCCCGGTCTCGCTGTGCGTCGCCAGACCTGTCACCTGGTATAAATTTCCTTTAAAATGTCGGTAAATCTCTCCAATCCCCGGCTTCAACTGCGGCATAATTCCTCTTTTCTGATATCATTCAGCTTGCGAAAGGTATTTTCTCATCTGACCGGCTAAACCATGCGGTCATCTTTTTAGTCCATTCATCTGTTAACGGTCACTGCGGCAAAGAATAGCGGTCCAATAAAGCCTGGCCTTCTGCCAAAAAGTCCCGCTGCCCGCTCCCCGACCCCGGATATCCGCAGGCCATGATATTGTACACTTCATCTATCAGTTCACCCTCCGCGAAGCGGATCTGGTATATGCTCTGCGGCTGCTCTTCTGCCGCCGCGCGGGCAGCCTTTGCGCGCTCACCCTCTTCCTCCTTGCGGTGTAAGCTCTGGTGAATACGGCTCCGGTCGGATGCTTCCTGCTGCTGCCTGCGCCGGTTCTCAATCGGCATCTTCTTCTGTAGTGCTGCGGACGCCGGCACTGTCTGCCTTGCTGCGGGCACCGGCTCATCCGGCGGACTCTGGTATGAAGGCTGCATCTGCTGCATTGCCTGCCGTACCGACTGCAGCGCGCGGTTCGTTTTCGACGAAGACTGCGTGCTCTGCTGCTGTATCGCCTGTTCCTGCAGCTGATCCCTGCGCCGTTTGTTCTCTTCGTTTTTCTTACGGGCTCTGTAATAGATGATAAAAATGATCACGCCCCATAAAATCAATCCGGACATTTCTTATCCCCTACAGCATCGGCAAGAATGCCGCTATGCCGGTCACGACCAGCGTAAACAGCAGTATCAATACGATCAGTACCCTTGCAAATGCCTGTCTTGTCTTCTTTTTCATCACAAATCTCCTGCCGAAAAATTTTGCCTGTTGTCTCTGAGCCCGCGCCACTCCCATATCAAGGCAAAAGAGCCTCACGCAAATATGAGACTCTTTTGCAGCCCTTTCGATTTCATTAAATGCCGTCGAACTATGCCAATGCAGCCGTAATGATCGCCATCGAATATACCTCCAACGCGTTGCAGCCGCGGGAAAGGTCGTTGACCGAACCGTTCAGTCCCAGCAGGATCGGTCCGTAAGCATCGAAATTACCCATGCGCTGCGCGATCTTGTAACCGATATTGCCGGCATTGATATCCGGGAAAATAAAGGTATTGGCATGGCCCGCAACCGGAGATCCCTGGCATTTTGTCCTCGCCACACGCGGAGCTACCGCCGCATCGAACTGCAGCTCGCCGTCGATCGGAACCTCGGGATATTTTGCCTTTGCTTTCTTGGCAGCATTGCGCATCTTGTCCACAGCCTCGCCCTTGCCGGAGCCGAGCGTCGAATAGGACAAAAACGCCACCTGCGGATCTACGCCGAAGATCTTGGCGCATTCCACTGTCTCACCGCAGATCTCAACCAGCTCGTCCTCTGTCGGGTCGATATTGATCGCGCAGTCCGCCATCGCCATAACTTCATTGTCACCGGTCGCTGCAGGACGTACAAGAATAAAGCAGGAAGAAACGATCGAATTGCCGGGCTTGGTCTTTAACAGCTGAAGCGCCGGACGCACCGTATCCGCTGTCGAATAGGTCGCGCCGCCAAGCAGCGCATCCGCTACGCCCATCTTTACAAGCATCGTGCCGAAATAGTTGGACTGCGAAAGCGTCTTGCGCGCCTCTTCCTCGGTCACGCCCTTTTTCTTGCGCAGCTCGCAGAACTCGGCAACCATCTCGTCCATCCTGTCGTAATTCGCCGGGTCGATCATCTCCGCGCCGCGGATATTGTGCCCGTTGTCCTCTGCCGCCTTTTCAATTTCTGCCGGATTGCCCAGCAGGATCGGCTTCAGGAAATAACCTGCCAACAGCCGGGATGCCGCCTCAAGGATACGCGGATCCGTCCCCTCTGTGAATACGATCACCTTCGGATCCGCCTTCAGCTTCGCAATCATGTCGCCAAAACCAAAACTAGCCATTTTCTCCTCCCATTCTTATATAGCCCCATTATCTGATTCAAATTGCTCCGCGTTGCGCGCTCCCGCAATTCTTATCATCACATTATACATCAATCAAAGTGCTTCATCAACAATCTTTTTGAGCGCCTGTGAGGACTTGTACAGAGCCACCTGCTCCTCTTCGGAAAGCTCCAGAGGCACGATGCACTCGACGCCGTCCGCGCCGACCAGCGCAGGCATTGACAGGCAGACATCCTCAATGCCATAATGCCCTGACAGCAATGTCGATACCGAAAGAACGGACTTCTCATCACGGGCGATCGCCGTACAGATCCGCGTCACCGCCATACCGATGCCGTAGTATGTCGCGCCCTTTTTCTCAATGATCTCATAAGCCGCGTTCTTGACCTCATCCGCTATCTTTGCCGTCTCTTTTTCATGGTCAAAGAAACCGCGCATCTCGCAGAAATTGTGGATTGGAATGCTTGAAACATTGGCACTCGACCAGGTCGCGATCTCACTGTCGCCGTGCTCGCCGATGATGAATGCATGGACATTGCGGTGGTCAATCTGCAGATGCTCGCCGAGCAGATACTTAAACCGCGCCGTATCCAGAACCGTACCGGAGCCCATCACGCGCTCAGGCGGAAACCCGGAAATCTTCAGCGCCGCATAGGTCAGGATATCTACCGGATTGGCCACGATCAGCAGAATGCCCTGGCAGTCGCGCTTGGAAATCTCCGGAATGATGCTCTTGAAAATGCCGACATTCTTGTGCACGAGATCCAGACGCGTCTCGCCCGGCTTCTGTGCCGCGCCTGCTGTGATAATGATCACGGACGCATCCACGATATCATCATAGGTACCCGCGTAAATCTTCATCGGACGCGCCAGCGACACACCGTGCGCGATATCCAGCGCCTCGCCCTCTGCTTTGGTCTGGTTGGCATCGATCAGTACGATCTCGGAAAAGATTCCCGACTGCATCAAAGCATACACCGATGCGCTCCCCACGAATCCGCAGCCGATCATCGCCGCTTTCCGGACATTCACATTGCAGTTTGTGTTTGCCATTGCTCTTTCCTCCTTTATAGATGAATTATTGTTAGCCATAGCTAATTTTAGCATACGGTAGGTTTTTTCACAAGGCAGTCTGTCTGATCCTGCCATGCGCCTTAAGGCGCGGGCAGCAGGACGATAAGCCGGGTTCTGTCTTGCGGAATCATCTGTCTTGGATGCCCGTCGCCGGACACCTCTGGCGACCTACCTGAAGCATGCGGGCCGCATTGCGCTTCGTCTTGGTCTTGCTTCGGATGGGGTTTACAGCTGCGCCGCCCGTTGCCGGACGGCCGGTAGTCTCTTACACTGCCATTTCACCCTTACTGAAAATACAGCGGTATATTTCTGTTGCACTCGCCTTGGAGTCACCTCCACCGGATGTTATCCGGCATCCTGCCCTGTGAAGCCCGGACTTTCCTCGGGATTCCCCCGCGATTCCGTATCCTACTGCCCGAAAAATAGTATCAGGCCCGTCAGCCAAACAGCCTTAATGCATCATCAGACATGATAGCAGCTTCCTCCGATAAACTCACGGATCAGTGAATTCTGCGCGATCTCTTCCGTCGGCATCGGCAGGAAGTAGGTCAGCAGCTTCTTTAAGCGTTTCGCCTCCGCGTACACCGGCGAATCCTCGCCGATCGCATACAGCAGCGGCTCCGCGTACAATTTCAACACAGCCATCTCATAGATCAGCGCAGAGTTGAACAGGACATCCGCCTCCTCCTGGAACGGGAAAATATTTTTCTCCTCGCCCCGCCGCACGGAATCCCACATCGCGATCGTCCCTTCCGCCTGCGTCCCGCGCGTCCTCGCGTCCCGCACGATCCGCCGGATCAGGCGCCCGTCCGTCGTGGACAGCGGATTGTGTTCGTCGATCGTCAGCTGCGTCAGCGCCGAAATGTAAATCTTGTATTTGCTCTCCCGCGGCAGGGAATAGGACAGCTTGTCATTGAGCCCGTGAATGCCCTCGATCACCAGCAGGTCGTCCTCACCGATCGCCAGATGCCTCCCTTTTGCTTCACGCTTTCCGGTCGTGAAATTGAAGATCGGGAGCTCGACCTCCTTGCCGTTCAGCAGGCCTGTCATGTCCTGGTTGAACCGCTCGATATCGAGCCCCTCCAGCGCCTCAAAATCCTTTTCTCCGAATTCGTCCAACGGCATCTGGTCGCGGTTCTTGTAATACATATCCAGAGGAATCGGATGCGTATGGATCCCGCGCGCCAAAAGCTGCGTGGACAGCCGGTGCGAAAATGTCGTCTTGCCGGAGGAAGACGGCCCGGCGATCATGATAAATTTCCGCCCGCCGTCACGGACAATGCTGCGCGCCAATGCGCCGATTCGCGCTTCCATCAGCGCCTCCTGCAGCAGCACGAGCTCCTTGGTCCTGCCCACGGCGATCGCGTCGTTCAGCGCGCCGACCGTCGAGATCTCCATCCGGTCGCTCCAGTCCGTCGCTTCTTTCAGCACCGTAAACAGCTTGGGATATTCTTTATAGGGCGCAAGCTTGCTCTTGCCTTTTTTGATGAACTGCAGGATAAAACCTTCGTCATACGGCAGCAGGTCAAACTCCGTCAGCACGCCGGTCGACGGCACCATGTAGCCATAGAAATAATCGTGTAATCCGTCTAAATCATAGATATTGATATTGGAACTGGAACGGTAACGCAGCAGCCTCTCTTTATAATACAGCCCTTCGTCCCGGAATCTCGCCGCCGCCTCACGGGTCTTCATCACATGCTTTTGAATCGGAATGTCCGCCTCGACGAGTTTACGCATCTGATCCTTCAGATCCGACAAAAAATCTTCTGTCACTGTAACGGAAGCGCCTTCCTTGTCCGTCGGCGGCAGGCAGTAATAGCCCGTCCCCACCGAGTACATGACACGCACATCCATCCACTGCCCGTCAAACAGCATGTCGATCGCTTTCTGCATCAAAAAGACCAGACTCCGCCGGTAAGCGCGCCTGCCGTTTTTATCCTTGACCGTAAGGAATGTCACTTCCCCGGGCTCAGTTACGGTCTTGAACAGCTCCACCAGCCGTCCCTGATATTCTGCCAGAAGAATCGGGCTGTCATAGGAATCCTGCACCTGCTTTGCCGCTTCAAGCAAAGACGTGCCTTTTTCGATCTCAAGACTTCCCCCATTTACCGAAAGTGTGATATGCTCTGCCATCCCGCAATCCCCTTGCTGCCTGCCAACCCCTTAAAATATTTTTTAGTATAGCATTCCTTGAACACATTTTCCATAGATTTGTGAAAAACGATATGTGCTCATCCTTATTCATCGTAATAGATGCCTACACAACCACCCCGATCGGTTCCGCGAACGGTTCGGAAAAAATCTCTATATTCTCTCCAAGACATTTTTCCAGATACGCCCTCTGGTCTTCAATGAAAATGTGTTCTATACCGTAATGTCCGGCGTCGATGATGCAAAGCCCCTGCGCCACCGCGTCAATCCCGCTGTGGTGATCGATGTCGCCGGTCACTAAGACATCCGCCCCCGCTTCGATCGCCAGACCGATCACGCTCTTTCCCGAACCGGGGCAGACCGCCACTGTTTCGATCCTGCAGTCATCCGCGCCAAAATATCGCACATGGGACAGACCGAATGTATCCCGTATGACCGCTGCATAATCCCGCAGCGGCAGCGGGCGCTCAAGCCTGCCGACCCTGCCGATCCCCTGCTGCCCCGCGCATCCGTCCGGCAGCTCCGGCGTCTCCATGCACTCCAATGCCGCCGCATCAAGAAGCCCCATGCGCTCACCCGCCGCATCCGCCATGCCGAACACATCGTAATTCGTATGCATCGCGATATAGGCAATATGGTTCTCAATCAGCGAAATCACCCTGCGGCCCGTGAAATCATCCGCAACGATCCGCTTCATCGACGAAAAGATCACCGGATGGTGCGTCACCAGAAGGTCGGCTCCCTTTTCCACCGCATGGGCGATCACCTGGTCCGTCGCGTCCAGCGCCAGATACACCCGGCTTGCTTCCCAATCCGCATCCCCGACGAGCAGACCGACATTGTCCCAGTCACATGCCGCCGAAAACGGACTCCGCTTATTGATTGCATCCAGCACATCCCGTACTTTCATTTCTCCCCAGCTTTCTTTAATCCCAGCCGTACCAGCCTGCGCTCCTCATTAAGCTCTGCCCGCCGGCCGCCTTCCGCATCCGCCAATCCATCCAATATCTTTGAGATCCGCCGGTCTTCCTTTTCCAGAAACTCCCGCAATACCGGATGCTTCTTTTTTAGCAGCACTGCCCCGAACATATCCGACAGCGCATCTGCATCTTTCTGCCAAATCCCTCTGTCCAGAGCAGCAACAATTTCATTTGCAGGGTCGCAAAAATCTGTCCGGCCGCTGTTTCCGGGCGGCGTCCCCTGTCCGCCAGCGCCGCTCATTACCCGCAGCACCGGATAATACTTGCCCCTCTCGCAGACCATCTCTTCATCGGCAATTGCAAATCCCGTCATCCTGAGCCACTGCCGCACCCTGCGCACATCGGACTGCGGCTGCAGTACCCATTCTTTGGCTGTCCGCGCCGCATCAATGCCTTTTGCCAGAATGTCAAGCATCAGCTGTCCGCCCATTCCGGCAAGCACGACCGTATCCGCCTCTTGCGCCTGCAATGCCTCCAACCCGTCCGACAGCCGCGTTTCGATCCGGCTTTCAAGACCTGCTTCCGCGATATTTCCTGCCGCGATCGCCAGCGGTCCTTTCCGCACATCCATCGCGATCGCTGACGGAATCCGACTGTCCTGCACCAATGCGATCGGCAGAAACGCGTGATCACATCCCACATCGCACAGCCGGTTTCCCTCTGCAACGAATGCCGCCACTGCTGACAGCCTCTCTGATAATTTTACCTTCATAAATTTTAAGTCCGGCAAGCCGCGGAAAACCAGCCCATGATTCTCCCGGTTCCGCTTCCGCAGCAATAAGCCTTGTCACTCCAGATAATCCTTCAATTTCCGGCTGCGGCTCGGATGACGCAGCTTCCGCAGCGCTTTCGCCTCGATCTGACGGATTCTCTCCCTCGTAACATTAAACTCCCTGCCGACCTCTTCCAGCGTCCGGCTCCGTCCGTCCTCAAGCCCGAACCGCAGGATCAGCACCTTTTGCTCACGCTCGGTCAGTGTCCCGAGTACATCCTCTAACTGTTCCTTTAGCAGTGTGAATGTCGCCGCCTCTGCCGGCACCGGCACATTGTCATCCTGAATAAAGTCCCCAAGATGGGAATCTTCTTCTTCCCCGATTGGCGTCTCCAGCGACACCGGCTCCTGTGAAATCTTCAAAATCTCCCTCACTCTCTCTACCGGAATCTCCATTTCCTTTGCGATCTCCTCCGGGGTCGGCTCCCGCCCAAGCTCCTGCAGCAGCTGTCTGGACACGCGGATCAGCTTGTTGATCGTCTCGACCATATGCACCGGGATACGGATCGTCCGCGCCTGGTCCGCAATCGCCCGCGTGATCGCCTGGCGGATCCACCATGTCGCGTAAGTCGAGAATTTGTACCCCTTGCGGTAATCGAATTTTTCGACCGCTTTGATCAGACCCAGATTGCCTTCCTGAATCAGATCCAAAAACAGCATTCCGCGCCCGACATACCGCTTCGCAATGCTGACCACGAGACGCAGATTCGCCTCTGCCAGCTTTTTCTTGGCAGCAGAATCGCCTTGTTCCATCCGCTTTGCCAGATCGATCTCCTCATCTGCCGTCAGCAGCTGCACCTTGCCGATCTCTTTTAAATACATCCGCACCGGATCCTCAATGCTGATCCCGTCCGGCACAGTCAGATCCAGTTCCTCGACCTTGACCTCTTCTTCACCCGCCAGCATGATCTCATCATCATCCGGCTCTCCTGTCCGCAGCACATCGATGTGGTTGGCTTCGAGAAATCCCAGCACCTTTTCATACTGTCCCGGCGTCAGCTCCAGTTCGGAAAAATGGTCAGAAATCTCTGTGTACTCCAGCACATTCCGCTTCTGCTTTGCCATCTTGACCAGCTCTTCGAGCTTCTTTTCATAGAGCGCGATCTTGTCCTCACTCAGTTCTTTTCCGCCTGCCTTTTTGTCGGCCGTCTTTACTGCTTCCTCTTTCGTCCCTACTGCCTGCTTCTCTGCCATAGCTCCTCCTTCATTTATCTCCCTTATCCCGCATACCCCATCTTTGGGACAGACTCACATAAATTTTTATATTTATTTCCCCAAAAAATCTGTTTTTTCCAGCTCTTCCAGCTTCTTTTTTTCATCGATCAGATGCTGGTAGCCCTGCGCGTCAGCCGGATCCAGCGACTCTGACAATTTGCTTAAGCGGTCATGCCGCAGACGCAGAATGATTTCCCGCAGAGCCTTTTTCTTTTCCGCCTCATCATCCTCCATCCCCTTTACTTCCTCAAAGAAGATCGACGACGCTTCCTGAGCCTCTTCATCCGAAGCAAAGCGTGACAGGATCTCAGCCGGCCGTACCTCTTCCTTTGCCGCAAGCTGCCGGAACACTTCTCCGGCAACAACCGCATAGACTCCTTCATCAAAATCCTCCGGCTCCACATAACGGGATATCCGCTCATACAGCGGCGGCTCCTCAGTCAGCCAGCGCAGCAGCAATTTTTGTGACCGCAGATCCCCGCGCGTCCTGCGGATATCTTCACGCCGCCTTGTCTCTGCCGGCGCCCGTACCGGACGGCCCGTCCCCTGCACGCCTTTTGCCGCGGCGTGACGCACCATTGCCCGCAGCCCGTCCACGCTCATCCCGTAACGCCCTGCAATCGCATCGATATAATTGTTGCGCTCGATCTCCTCCGGAAACTCCAAGATCCGCTCTGCAACCGATTCCGCAAAGCGGCTTTTTCCTTCCGGA
Source organism: Lachnospiraceae bacterium (assembly GCA_017470735.1). Classification (GTDB taxonomy): domain Bacteria; phylum Bacillota; class Clostridia; order Lachnospirales; family Lachnospiraceae; genus RGIG4930. The sequence continues at coordinate 44,622 of JAFUYB010000067.1, forward strand.
TCGCCCAGGTCAAACTCCTCTTCGAGCATCCGGATCCGGTAAAGAAAGCTGTTTTCCGCCTGATCGATCCGCTCCCGGTACGCATCCGCGCCGAGCGCCTTGATGAATTCGTCCGGGTCCTTGTGCGGCTGCATATTGATGACCTTGCAGGAAATCCCGGCTTCCCGCAGGATCGGTATCGCCCGCAGCGCCGCTTTCCGCCCTGCCCCGTCGCTGTCGTAGGACAGACAGACTTTTGAGACATACCGCCGTACCAGAGCCGCGTGGCCTTCGGTGAACGCTGTCCCGAGCGACGCAACCGCATTGTCAAATCCCGCCTGGTGCAGCGCGATCACATCCATATACCCTTCGCAGAGGATGAAAAATTTTTGCCTTGTGCGCTTTGCCAGATGCAGCCCGTAAAGCGTGCGGCTCTTGTTGAAAATATCTGTCTCGGGCGAGTTTAAATACTTTGGCTCGCCGTCGCCCATCACCCTGCCTCCAAATGCGATCACCTTGGCATTGGCGTCCATGATCGGAAACATCGCGCGGTTCCAGAATTTGTCCCTGCCGCCGCGCCGTTCGTCGATCGTCACCAGCCCGCTGTCTTTTAACAGGTCGTCCCGGTAGCCCTTTTGCCGCAGATAGCGGTACAGATCGTCGGAATATTTGTCAGAATATCCCAGCCCGAACTGCTGCATCACTTCCTTCGACAAGCCTCTCCCCGCAAAATAATCATACGCCTGCCTGCCGCGCCGGGTGCGCATCAGATGGTAAAAATATTTCCCTGCCTCTTTATTGATCTCCAGCAATTGCGTCCGCCGGTCCGCCCGCGCCCGCTGTTCCTGCGTCATCTGCTGCTCGGGCAGCGCGATCCCCGCCCGGTCAGCCAAGGATTTGAGCGCCTCGGGAAATGTCATATTGTCATAACGCTGGACGAATTTGAGCACATCGCCGCCTGCCCCGCAGCCGAAGCAGTAGAATAACTGCTTGTCCCGCGTCACTGAAAATGACGGCGTCTTTTCATTGTGGAACGGGCACAGACCGAAATACCGTCCGCCCTGCTGCTTCAGATGGACATACTGCGAAACGATGTCAACGATGTCATTGGCATCCCGCACCTCATTGACCACTTCATCGGGATAATACGGCATATCAGTACCCTTCCACTTCCCACGACAGCGGAATGAACAGCTCGGAAAACTTCCCTGTCGCGTATGAATCCGTCATACCGGAAATATAATCACAGATGATCCGTTCTTTCCCCTCATTTCCGGCTTCGATCTTTTGCCGGTACTTTTCGGGGAGCGCTTCGACATTGTCCACATAATATTGGTAGAGCATCTTGATCATCCGCTTTGCCTTGACTTCCTCGCTCTTTGCTTCGGGGTTGCGGTAGACATGGGCAAATAAATACTGCCGCAGCTCCGTCATCGCCCCATGCACCTCTTCCGACATCCGGATGTCGGGCGAATCCGCGCTCGTAATGATCACATCATGGATCAGCTTGTCCAGTCTCTGCCGCACCGATGTGCCGAGCACCTTGCGGATCTCTTTTGGAATATCTTCCTCAGTCAGTATCCTGCCGCGGATCGCATCATCGATATCGGAATTGACATAAGCGATCTTGTCCGCCAGACGGACAATCTTTCCTTCCGGCGTCGCCGGCGTCGATTTCGTCTGGTGGTTGCGGATGCCGTCGCGTACCTCCCATGTCAGATTCAATCCCGCGCCATCCCGTTCCAGCTTTTCCACGATACGCACACTCTGTACGCTGTGGTCAAAACCGTCCGGCGCCACTTCATTTAAAACCATCTCGCCCGCATGCCCGAACGGCGTATGTCCCAGGTCATGGCCGAGCGCGATCGCCTCCACAAGATCTTCATTCATCCGCAACGCCTTGGCAATCGTGCGGGCATTCTGCGACACCTCCAGCGTATGGGACATCCGTGTGCGGTAATGGTCTCCCATCGGCGCCAGAAATACCTGCGTCTTATTTTTCAGACGGCGGAACGCCTTGCAGTGCAGGATCCGGTCACGGTCACGCTGGAACAGCGGACGAATATCGCACTGCGTCTCCTCGCGGTCCCGCCCCCTTGACTCGGTATTGAGCGTCGCGTAAGGACTTAAGTTCTGCCGCTCCATTTCTTCGATTGTTTCCCGTATCAGCAACCTGCCACCTCCGCAAGAATCGTTTTGATCTGTTTTTAGAACCGGCTCCTTTTTCACGCCGGTCTTTACGGGCAACAAAATAACCCTAATTATATATTACGCATCCATCCGCAATTTCCTTTTTTATTGTGTAAATTCCTTTCAGACAAAAAATAGTCTTTAAAGCGCAAAAAAGGAGACAGCCCTGCCGTCCCCTGATCTGTGCTGTTTTGTTGTCAGTCTATGCTTACTGGTTTCCCTGGAACTTCTCACACATCGGCACCGCGAAACGCACCGGATAAAGCTGGACCATTGTCGAATCGATCAGATCCCCGATCTCCATGCGGAACGCGATCTTGACGAATTTCTCCTGTTCGGATTCAAACATCTTTTCAAACATCTTGACGCTTTCTACATCGATGCGGTTGATCTCCGGCGTTGAGATGTCCACGGGAATCCCAAGCATGGATGCCATCGAGGTGGCGGATGTCCCCATCATCTGGTTCATCGCCTCGGATGCCGCTGACAAATGAAGATCCGTGACCTCGCCCTGCATGTTGGTTCCGTCACCGCCCATCATCAGATCGGTCATGCAAAGCACATCCGGCTCTTTTAAGATGAACACATTGTTGCCCGTCAATCCCTTGATATAATGGATCTGCACGAAAACGCAGGTCTTTTCGTAATCATCGAGCGACTCACTGCGGTTGATCACCTCGACCCGCGGTGTCGTAATGTCCACACGCTGGTTGACCATCATCGAAAGCGTCGTCGCCGCATTGCCCATGCTGATATTCGCAATCTCCCCCAGCACATCCTTCTGTTCCTGTGTCAGTTCCTGTTCTCCCATGCTTCCCCCTTTTACCGTTTTCTGTCACACTGCCTAAAAAATAAACCTTGATAAGGCCATGAAAACTTTAAATCCTGCTAATGGTCCAGGCAACCAGACCATTGCGAACGAACAAAGTATAACATATCTGCCGGACACAATCAATATCGGCGCATCCTGCAAAAGCCTCAGAATAATCTCTCATTGCAGTTCATCGCTTCTGTTTAGCCGCGCCGCACCGCCAATTTGCGCCACCGGTTCACCGCCCCGATCAGCTCCTCACGCCGGGGCATCGCAAATCCCATCCGAACCGTGCTGCCGTCAAAAAGAACCGAAAGCCCTTTACGCTCTATCTCGCCAAACAGCAGATCCACCGCCTCGCAGACCGTCTTTCTGCCGTCAAACACATGCATCCCAAGATATTTTAAAGCGGCCGCCAATGCCGCCGTCTGTTCCCGGTCGACGATCTGCACCAGCCCGCGCAGATCCACATTGTCCCGGTCGATTGAAAACGCATCCACCGACAGCACCTTGGACTTGACCCTCGCTCCTGGCTTTTTCCATGACGGAACGCCCTGCGCAAAACGCCTGTCATCCGGCTTGCGGAAGTCTGCCGCGCTTTCGGTCCCGCCGGCTGCTTCACCCGCACCGGCATAAACCGCCTTTGCTTCGTCCGTCACATCCTTGGGCACATACTCGTCCATCTGGATCACGGTGTCTGCCACGCCGAAGAAGCTGCCGGAGCTGCCCGCAACGAGTACCGTAGAAATACCCGTCTCGATATAAAGTTGCTTCATCCGCGCGATAAACGGCGTGATCGGTTCCTTTTCGCTGGCGACCACGCGGCGCATCAACTCATCCCGCACCATAAAATTCGTCGCGCAGGTATCCTCATCCACCAGCAGCAGCGAAGTCCCTGCTTCCATCGCTTCAACCGTCCCTGCCGCCTGCGAAGTACTGCCGCTCGCATCCTCCGTCGAAAACCGTGAAGTGTCCGCCTTGTTCGGCAGGTCGTTGATAAACAGCGAAACATCCACCGAACGGATGCTCCTGCCGTCCTCAGCACGGATCTTGACCGCGTCGGATCTTGTCACGACCAGTTCTCTGCCATCGCCTGCGATATGGTCATACACGCCCCGCTCCAACGCCGAGAGCAATGTCGATTTCCCATGGTAACCGCCGCCGACGATCAGGAAAATCCCTTCCCGGACGCCCATTCCCGACACGGCTCCTCTATGGGGCAGCTCTACTGTCACCGACAGGCTTTCGGGTGAAACAAACGCCACCGCGTCCTTCATCGGCCGCTGCGACACGCCGCTCTCCCGCGCCAGAATGCTGCCATCCGCGACAAACGCGGACAGTCCTCTTTTTACAAGCTCGCCCCGCAATGCCAGCACATCATCCGCCAGGTCGGTCACATCCGCGATCCGCTTCTTGTCCGCGCGGTCGTAATAAAAACATTCCTCCACGATCTTCGGGAGCAGGTCATAGAAAATCCGCTCCAGCGGACGCACAAACACGGTACGCCCATGCGCCGGAAAGCCCACTTCAAACCGTGCCGTCACCCGTCCGTCCTTTTCACTGACGGACATTGCCGTGCGTTCCAAGATCTCCTGCCCTGGGCGCGAGGTCGATAAGTGACCGCTCTTGCCCGATCCTGCCCGATCCACCTGCTGCCGCGAAAGCGCTTTGGAAAACAGCCTCAAAAGATAGTCTTCCAGCGCGACCCGCCGGTGCTTTTCTTTCACATATTCCTGCGGAAAGCCGGCCTTTTTTCCGTCTATGATCACGCTGACATTTGACGGCGACGCGAACGGATCGCCCTGCACATGGTCGATCGAGAGGATGAACCCGCCGAAATCCCATCTGCCCGCCGTCTGCTTGTAGGACGGATAGCCCCTATGGTCAATATCCTGCAGCAACCGCCGTAAATCCCTGTCCGACTGCATTTTCATCTCCTACCTAATCCTATTCCGTCCTTTTGCCTGATCTTGTCATTATCCTTCGTTCAGTCCGGACCGTACTCAGTCGTCAATCCCGCAGGTCCAGCCGTATTTGTCTTCGATCCGTCCCCACTGGATGCCGGTCAGCGTATCATAAAGCCTCTGCGTCAGCTCACCGGTCTTCATATCGTTGATCGTCACCTCATCGTCCTTGTACATCAGCTCGCCGACCGGTGAAATGACTGCCGCCGTACCGGTACCGAACACTTCCTCCAAGGTGCCGTCGTGCCCCGCCTTCATCAGGTCGTCGACCGCCAGCTTCTCCTCATGTACCGTGTAACCCCAGTCCCGAAGGAGCGTAATCATCGAATCCCTCGTCACGCCGGGCAGCACCGTACCGTTGTCGATCGGCGCCGTGTAAATCTCACCGTCGATCTTGAACATAATATTCATCGTGCCGACTTCCTCGACATATTTGCGCTCCTCGCCGTCCAGCCAGAGCACCTGCGTATAGCCCTTTTCCTCTGCCTTGACCTGCCCGAGAATGCTGCCCGCGTAATTACCGCCGCACTTTGTAAAGCCCGTGCCGCCCTTGACCGCGCGCACCAGCTCGTCCTCGACCATGATCTTGACCGGATCCAGACCCGTCGGATAATACGCCCCCACCGGCGACAAGATGATCATAAAGCAATAAGAATCCGCCATATGAACACCCAGCGATGCCTCTGTCGAAAAGACAAACGGGCGGATGTAAAGCGATGTATCCTTTGCCGAAGGTACCCAGTCCTGCTCTACGCGGACCAGCGCCTTGACCGCTTCCACGAAATCCTCCACCGGCAGATACGGCATACACAGCCGTTCGTTGGAACGCTGCATGCGCTTTGCGTTCATCTCCGGACGGAACAGCTGGATCTTTCCGCTCTCTGTGCGGTATGCCTTCAGCCCCTCAAAGGTCTCCTGCGCGTAATGCAGCACAACGCCCGCGGGATCCATTGTGATCGGTCCGTAAGGCACGATGCGGGCATCCGTCCAGCCCTTGTCGCGGTACCAGTCCACCACAAACATATGGTCCGTAAAATACTTGCCGAATCCCAGCTTGTTCTGATCCGGCTTCTCTTTCGGGTTCGCCGTCTTTTCGATACGAATTTCCATTATGATCGCCTCCCACTTAAAGAAAAATCAAAAATACATCAGTAGATTATACTCTTTTTTGGTTTATGTATCAAGAATGCGTTGTTTTTTTAGCGCATTTCTTCTATAATAGCGGATATGGCGTGTCCGTTCCGCTGACCGGACCGGCGCAATGTCCATGACTGGTTTTTCATTTAGAAGAGAGGTTTTTATGCATACATTTCAGCCCTATCCGTTTGATGTGATCGAACTCAACCCGTTCACCAAATTCGGTGAAGACTGGGGGGCGCTGACTTCAGAATACGGCGGCAAGATCAACGCGATGACGATTTCCTGGGGCGGGGTCGGCGAGCTGTGGGGCAAGCATGTCGCCACGGTTTATGTGCGCGAATCCCGTTACACCAAAGAGCTGATGGACAGCGGCGAATATTTCTCGATTACCTTTTTTGAACCGCATTACAAGAACTGGCTCAAATACCTCGGAGCCGTTTCCGGGCGGCAGGAAGACAAGATCGCAGGCGCGCGCCTTACGATCAACCGCCACAAAGAAGTCCCGTTCATCGACGACGGCAATTTCGTCATCATCTGCAAGAAGCTCTCCTGCACGCAGATCGGTCCGGACGACATCCTCGATCCGGCGATACTCGACGCCCACTACAAGGACGGCGATTACCACTATATGTTTGTCGGGGAGATTTTGGAATTGCTGGCACGATGATCCTGCCGGAACAGAACACACGGAGAACATAAAATGACCGGATTTTTACCGCACTTTGTCGTACTGATGTCACTGATCGTGATCCTAGGATTCTTCAACGAACGGGTGACAAAAATCACTTACGAAATCTCACTGATGCTGTTTTCGATCGCAGTCGGCATCATTCTTTTATTCGGCGACGCCTACATCTCTGACGAATCCGTATTCGGCATCCTCCGGAACGCAGAAGCTTTCAATATCAATGACTTTCTGATGAACGGCGTGCTTTGCTTTATGCTGTTCGCGGGATCCTGCCATATGAAGCTTGAAGACTTCGGCAGGCAGGCGCGGCCGATCGCGGTACTTTCGATCCTCGCCACCCTGTTCGGCGCCGTCTTCTACGGGCTTTTGTTTTTCGCAGGCGCCCGCCTGATCGGCCTGTCCTTTTCACTTCCGGTCTGCCTGATGTTTGGCAGCATTGTCGCCCCGACCGATCCGATCGCGGCGACCAGCATCTTAAATAAATTCGGACTTCCTAAAACGATCAGCTTTTTGATTGAAGGCGAATCCCTCTTAAATGACGGCGTTGGCGTGGCTCTGTTCGCGTTCTTTTCAAGCCTCGTGACCGCAGAGGGCGATTCCAATTTCTTGGCGATCATGGCGCGGGAGATCTGCGGTGCCGTGATCGTCGGCGCGGTTGTGACCTTTGTCTGCTCACCGGTTTTCACAAAGACAACCGACGCGGCACGGCAGATTTTTACGAGCCTGCTCGCCGTTTCATTGTCCTATCTGCTCTGTGATTATTTTGAATTCTCGGGCGCTATCGCCTGCGTCGTCTGCGGCGTGCTGTTCTCAACGATCCGCAGCCGCAAAGCTTTAAGCGGCGCGCCGATGGAGCTTTCTGATTTTGACACCTTTTGGAGCATCATCGACAATCTGCTGAACTCAATGCTCTATGTGATGCTCGGCTTTAGCTTCGCGCACATCCTGCAAATGCCACATGTCATCCTGATCTCGGTCATTGCGGTCATCTGCAATCTGCTCGGCCGCTCCGGCAGCCTCGCCGCATCGACCCTGTTCCTCGGCCCGATCCCCGACGGCTACGACAAAAAGAGCTTTATCGCCCTGCTGACATGGGGCGGTTTGCGCGGAGGACTGTGCATCGCCCTGGCGATGAGCACATTCCCCATGCTTGAAAAAGAGACTTACCACATCATCCTCGGCGGCACTTACGCGATCGTCTTTTTCACCACCGTCATCCAGGGCTTGTCCATGACAAAAGTGTATCACAGGATCGAGGACGGATTAAAGCACTGATGCGCCCGTCTTGCTGGGATTTTTCGACGGCTTTTTGCTGCCGGAATCCGGCTCCCTCTGCCCGTCTTCTTCGTCATCTTTGTCTTGCTCGCCATCTCCGTCATCTTTACCCTGTCCGTCACCATCTTTGTCGTCACGCTCTTCATACCGGTCATGCTGCCGGCTGTCACGGCCACCGGACCGGTCGTCATCTCCGCCGCGTCCATGACGATCATCAAAATCATCATCGTCAAAATCGTCATCGTCATCCAAGCCGCCAAATCTTTCTTCAAAATCATCGCGGTCATCGTCATCCCAATCACCATATCCGTGACCGCCTCTGTCATCCGGCTCATCCCAGCCGTCATATCCGCGACCGCCTCTGTCGTCCGGCTCATCCCAATCGCCATCCCAGTCCTCAATCCAGCCGTCCCGGCTGCCGAAAAACATTTCCTTATTGTAATGCCGCCCCGGTCCAAGATGCCGGAAAGTACCAAGCAGAATGCTGCCTGCCGTTACCACAAAAAGTATCATCAAATATATTTTCTTGTTCATCCGATTGTCCCTCCCTTCCTCTCAAACAACTGCCGCATCAGCCAGTGCACCAGTGCCGCAAGCGGCCAGATCACCCATGTCCTGCCCCATGAAAAAGTCAGGAAGCTCCAGGAAAGATACAGGCACAGCACGGTCTGCCAGTACACGCTCATCGCCGTTTCCACCATCGGCTCGTTAAAATGCAGCTCCTTTTGGGATGCAAACTGGTTCCCGCCTACAGTGTCACTGCCGTTTAAATCCAGCAGCTTCCGGTAGACCCGCTTCACGCCGGCGGCAGAAACAATACATCCCACGCCCACTGCCACGAGGAGCATCAGAATTGCTATCGACACATCTCCCAAAAACCTAAGCGGCATATCATTGAAAAGAAACGGCGGTACTACGGACACGATGCACAATCCCATGCCCACTGCCAGCTGCATCGACAGCCTGCCGTACTGCTTCTGGTACTGTTCATCAATCCGCGAGAGCGTCGGGAAATCCAGCTGGCAAGGCTCCTGCGACAGAAACGACCACTTCTGCAGCCTCGCATTGGCCATAATGATCATACCGACACCAATGGCGATCAACACAAACATTCCCATCACGCCGATCTGTTCAGCCATCCCGGACGGGCGCATTCCTCCGCCGACAAAATATCTGTAAATGAGCCTCGATACTGTCGTGCATGCCGTCGATGCTACGATCAGACCAATCCCCCACGCCCGCTGCCGGATCACCTTTCTGCTGTCTGCCAGATACGCATCCGCTTCTTCCGCTGTCACCTGCCGCCTGCGGATCCCATCCGCTGCGCCGACCGCTTCCTGGATGCCCAGATCCTCCGCCAGCTCCCCAAGACTGCCAAACTCCGCGATGACCTTGGCAACTGCCTCCTCGGACGACAGTCCTTCTCCGGTCAGGGCATTGTATTTATCCTCCATCATGCCATACAGTTCATCCTTTGCCTTGTGCACCTCTGCCGTATTGGGCAGGGACGAAAACATTGTCTCCAAATAATTCCGGATCGTCTCCATATGTCAGTCCTCCTCTCCATCTGTGCGCCTGTCGGCATCTTCCATTTCTCTGTCATCTGTCGCTTCATGCATTCCGCCGTCCACCGCACTGCAGTCGACGACGAACCGCTCCACTACATCCTTGGTCAGCTGCCACTCCTCGCATTTCTCCCGGTAATACTGCCGTCCAGCTTCGGTCAGGCGGTAATAAGTCCGCCGCTTGCCGTTCTCCTTTCCCACATCTGAATATGATTCCGTCAGACCGTTGCGTTCTAAACGGGTAAACGCCGAGTACAGCGTCGTCTCCTTGATCCGGTACTTCCCGTCACTGCGCCGCGTGATCTCCTTGGAAATCTCATAGCCATAGGAAGGAGCGTCCAGCAGGATTCGCAGGATCATCGTATCGTTGTAGCCGCGGATCACATCACTGGAAATCCCTGCCATTTGTCCTCCTTTTCTGTTGCCGTCTGCATCCGGTGCATCCGTTTTTACTCTGAACTTTTTCGCAGAATATAACATTCTCTTTGGTCAGCCAGTCCGGCTTATTTTACTACGACAGATAATATATCGTCTGTCGTAGTATGTTTGTCGTAGTAAAAATATAACATGGGAAATTGCTTACTGTCAATAGAGAAAATGTGAAGAATTTGTGATAAAGTCTGACAAATAATATTTAATACAAAACCGTTTCCGCTGAATCATTGCAGAAACGGTTTTGCATAAAATATAATTTTCGTCACCAAATAAGATTTTTACCAACGGGAATCCACACGGAACATTCCGCCCATCCCCATTTCCTGCACACGCCCTTGACGGCCGTTTGCAGAGGTCTGGTTGTTTGCGGTCCGGTTCTGATTGTTCGCGCCCATCTGATTGTTTGCCCCAGGCTGGCCGTTTCGATTGTTCGCGCCCATCTGATTGTTTGCCTCGGGCTGACCGTTTGGCATTTGCTGATTGTTCATCGACTGCCTATCACCCATTTCGTTCTGTGAAAATCCGTTTTGCTGGCGGTTGTTCTGCCCTTGCGGTGCATCATTCATTCTTTGCTGAGTGCCCATATCCTGCTGTGACCGCATCTGTTGATCGCCATTGGTCATATCCTGCGGCTCATTATTCATCCCCATCTGCGGCATACCATTTTCATTACCCAGCGGTAACTCCGGCCTCTCTGATTCATCAAAGTCTTCCATCTGCTCTGGCCTCTCCGTCTCGTCAAAATCCTCCGGCAGTTCAGGTCTCTCTGATTCGTCAAAGTCTTCCGGCTGCTCCGACCGCTCCGTTTTGTCAAAGTCCTCTGGCAGTTCAGGTCTCTCTGATTCGTCAAAATCCTCTGGCAGCTCTGGACGCTCCGTTTTGTCAAAGTCCTCTGGCAGTTCCGGTCTCTCTGATTCGTCAAAATCCTCTGGCAACTCTGGACGCTCCGTTTCGTCAAAGTCCTCTGGCAGTTCCGGTCTCTCTGATTCGTCAAAATCCTCTGGCAGCTCTGGACGCTCCGTTTCGTCAAAGTCCATCGTCTCAAAAGAACCGCCATGATCCGACATAAATTCCGGCATCCCCTGGAATCCGCCCGGCGCGGCCTTGACGGAAGCCGCACCGCCTGCTGCCAAAGCCGCTGCCATCCCCGCTGCAATCACCTTCTTAAATAACATAAATCCACCCTCCTTGTGTTATGGCACCGCCACCACTGATCCATTCTGACGGTGCCCTCTTTATTATCCTTTTTGTAACTACTGAATCCACAGACCCATTGCTGTCTCATCACTGCTGCAAGCTTGCTTATGTTTATGTATTTCGGTGTTCTTTTAAAAAAATGGGGGGAAATGATCTTTTTTCAGAAGAAAATATGCCTCCAAGGATAGATTGATAAAAAATCTCCCCTGGAGGCATGCAGGCTTCCTTTTTCAAATCATTGATGCTGTACCGATGCTAAATCAGGATTGTCACACCTCAAAAAGCATATCGCCATACGACGGCATCGGCCACATCTCTTTATCGACAAGCATTTCCAGCTTGTCAATGTGGACGCGCAGGGCGTTCATCGCGGAACGCACCTCGTCACGGTAATAGACGGCGCGTTCTCTGCCGCCTGCCATCTTGACCCCTTCGCTCTCTACCTGTTCGAGCTTTGAAAGACCGAGCCTGGTCTGCGCCAGCAGATCCGATACCTCAAAGAGCATCTGCGACTGCGTGGACGCGTCGGCTTCCTTTGATGCCGCCTTGACCTGGTTGACCGATTCGGCGAGCACCGTCGTGTAACGGATCACCGCCGGGACGATCTGCTTGCGCGTGATGTCGATCATCGTCTTTGCTTCGATGTTCAGCTTCTTCGCGTAAATTTCATACTCTATTTCCGCACGCGATGCCAGCTCCGCCCGCGTCAGCACGCCGAACCGTTCAAACAGCGCAACCGTCTTTTCATGGGTCAGAGCCGGAATCGCGTCCACCATATTCTTTATATGGGGCAGTCCGCGGCGTTCTGCTTCTTCGACCCATTCCGATGAATAGCCATTGCCGTTGAAGACGATCCTCTCATGGTCACGGGCGTAACGCTTGATCAGATCGTGTACCGCCAGCTCAATATTGTCCGCCTTTTCCAGCTCATCGCAGGCATCGGAAAACGCTTCGGCAACGATCGTATTGATGACTGTATTCGGCTCACCGACCGAATCCTCGGAACCGACCATGCGGAATTCGAATTTGTTGCCGGTGAACGCGAACGGCGAAGTCCGGTTGCGATCGGTCGCATCCTTCAGGAAATCCGGCAGCGTCTTGACGCCGGTATTCAGCTTTTCCTCACCGATGCTGTGCGTCGCCGATCCGGTGGAGATCAGCTGCGTCAATACATCCTGGAGCTGCGTCCCCAGATAAACAGAAATGATCGCAGGCGGCGCCTCATCCGCCCCGAGGCGGTGGTCATTGCCCACATCCGCCGCGGACTCCCGCAGCAGATCGGCGTGGGTATCCACTGCCTTTAAAATGCAGCAGAGCACCAACAGAAACTGGACATTGTCATGCGGCGTCTTGCCGGGGTCGAGCAGATTGATCCCGTCATCTGTCACAAGCGACCAGTTGTCGTGCTTGCCCGAGCCGTTGACTCCCGCAAACGGCTTCTCATGCAGCAGGCATTGCAGATCGTGCCGGAACGCCACCTTTTTCAATGTCTCCATGATCATCTGGTTGTGATCCACCGCCACATTGGCCTGCGTGTAGATCGGCGCCAGCTCGTGCTGCGCTGGAGCGACCTCATTGTGCTGTGTCTTTGCCGCCACCCCAAGCTTCCATAGTTCCGTATTGACATCACGCATGAACGCGGCGATCCGCTCGCGGATCGCGCCGAAATAGTGGTCGTCCATTTCCTGGCCCTTCGGCGGCATCGCACCGACCAAAGTCCGTCCCGTATAGACCAGATCCTTCCGTGCCAGAAAATGCTGGCGGTCGATCAGAAAATATTCCTGCTCGATGCCGACCGACGGCATTGCGGATTTGGAAGTCGTATTCCCAAGCAGCCGAAGCAGCCGGATCGTCTGCTTGTCAAGAGCCTCCATCGACCGGAGCAGCGGCGTCTTCTGATCCAGCGCCTCGCCCGTAAACGAACAAAACGCCGTCGGGATGCAGAGTGTCGCTCCTGCCGCATCCTGCCTCACAAATGCCGGCGAGGTCGGATCCCATGCCGTGTAGCCGCGCGCTTCAAAGGTCGCCCGCAGGCCGCCCGACGGAAATGACGACGCGTCCGGCTCGCCTTTGATCAGCTCTTTCCCGGAGAAGCTCATCAGCACCTTGCCATTGTCCATCGGCGCGGAAATAAAGGAGTCGTGCTTCTCCGCTGTCACGCCGGTCAGCGGCTGGAACCAATGCGTAAAATGGGTCGCTCCCTTTTCGATCGCCCACTCCTTCATCTCATGCGCCACGACATCCGCCGTGTCCGGATCGAGCTCGCGTCCCTCACGGATCGTCTCTTTTAATTTCCTGTAGGTCTTTTTCGGCAGACGCTCCTGCATCGTCGCGTCGTTGAAGACATTTTCGCCAAAGATGTCGGCCACATTGTAGTATTCGGTCATGGAATTCCCTCTTTCTGCAAAAAAGGGATACCCTACAAGCAGAGTATCCCTTTTTATCATTCTATGCCATTCAGCTTCAAGCTTTGTCGTTCGACATAAACAGCATCACTTTATCCTTTGTCACCTGCTGGATCGCTGCCGCGCCCGGAGCGAGGAGCTTGCGCGGGTCAAAGCCCTTGCCTTCCTTGTCCTTGCCGGCCTCGATGTACTCGCGGGTCGCTGCCGCAAATGCGGTCTGGCATTCCGTGTTGACATTGACCTTGGCTACGCCGAGCGTGATGGCTTTCTTGACCATCTCATCCGGGATACCGGAACCGCCGTGAAGCACGAGCGGCATCGTGCCGGTCTTCTGCTGGATCGCATCGAGTACATCAAAGTCCAGACCTTCCCATCCCGGAGGATAAGCGCCGTGGATATTGCCGATGCCTGCTGCCAGCATATCAACGCCGAGATCAGCGATCATCTTGCACTCATCCGGATCAGCTTTCTCGCCGGAGCCGACTACGCCGTCTTCCTCGCCGCCGATCGCGCCAACCTCTGCCTCGATGGACAGACCGTTGTCATGAGCCAGCTTAACGAGTTCCTTGGTCTTTTCAATATTCTCTTCGATGCTGTAGTGGGAACCGTCAAACATGATCGATGTGAAGCCTGCCTCTACGCACTTCTTGCAGCCTTCGTAGGTACCGTGATCCAGGTGCAGCGCGATCGGCACCGTGATACCCAAAGATTTGTCCATCGCCTTGACCATCGCCACAACCGTATCAAAACCGGTCATGTATTTGCCTGCGCCCTCGGATACGCCCAGGATCGCCGGAGCGTTCAGCTCCTGCACGGTCAAAAGGATCGACTTGGTCCACTCCAGATTGTTGATGTTGTACTGGCCGACTGCATAATGTCCTGCCTTTGCCTTGTCCAGCATCTCTTTTGCTGATACTAACATATCGCTTTCTCCCTTCCTCTATGTGGCTCGCCCGCTTCCCGGCAGGTCTGCCGATATTTATACAACTCCGCTGTCAATTATATAATAATTTCTGCTTTGATTCAACCGCTTCACCGGAATAAATTTTTCAGATCAGGATCCCCATTGCTTCAGGCAGATTTTTGATGGTCACGATTTCATGCTCCCCGCCGAATTCGCCGTCAAGCGTCCACGGCACCTGCTGTTCCGATGTGAAACGGACCTTTCTTGTCTGGAACGAATACACCAGCTCCGTATCCCGGTTGAAATTCGTAAAGAACGCGAGGATCTCCGACAGCTCGATCGGATTCCTCGGCATTTTGATCAGCGTCACTTCAAACAGGCCGTCGCTTAATCCGACATCCTCAGCGATCAGCCCTTTAATGCCCCCGATTGAAATCGAATTCGTCACCATGCCATAGACAAATTCGCCGTAGATCACATTCCCGTCATGCTCGACCTGCATCCGGTATGCCGGGATCTCCGCAAGCTGCTTGACCCCTTCTAAAATATACGCCGCGTGGCCGAGCATATTTTTCATCTCCTGGCTCGTCGCATAACTGGCCTCGGTAAACAGCCCGAACGCTGCCACATAAACAAAATAATCCTCGTTGAATCCGCCGGCATCGCAGGGAAATACCGTGTCGCCGACTGCCACCTTTGCCGCCGCTGTCATGTCCGTACTGATGCCAACCGAGCTGGCAAAATCGTTGGTGCTCCCCGACGGAATGTATCCGATCGGCATCTTCACCCCCGCCTGCATCAGTCCGGTCACGGCTTCATCGAGCGTGCCGTCCCCGCCGCTGACGACAATGCGGTCAAACTGTGCCGCCGACTCCGCTACCCGTCCGACCGCGTCAGACTTCGCCTGCGTCACATAAACGGTCACCTCGAAGCCTGCTTTGATCATGATGTCAATAATGTCGGAAAGGTGGGCTTTGATCTTGCCCTGCCCTGAATGGGGATTGTAGATAAATAATAATCTTTGTGCCATAATCGTCTTTGGAATCAAGTCGTCAAAAATTTCTCCAGCGCCGCAACCGCCTGCTCCTGGTCATCGCCATTGGCGTCAATCGTCGCGGTCGAACCGGTCACCAGCACCAGACTCATCATGCCCATAATGCTCTTGGCATTGACGCGGGTCTTGCCCATCTCCAGATAGATCTGGCTCTGGTATTTATTGGCGAGAGCCACCAGATGAGCGATCGGTGTCGCCTCCGTGGAGTCCTTCATGTTGATCTTTACTTCCTTTTTCATTTCCAGTGTTCCTCCTGTTTGAAACAGTTATAAATTTTCCGCGATCCCGACGATCTTCCGAAGTCTGTGGTTGACCCCGCTCTTGCCGACCGGCGGATGCAGGTATTCGCCCAGCTGCCCGAGTGAAGCTTCCGGGTATTCCAGCCGCACCTGCGCCATTTCCCGCAAGGCCGGCGGCAGGGTGGAAAGCCCCGCGTTTTTTTCGATCTTTCGGATCGCTTCGATCTGGCGCACCGCCGTACTGACCGTGCGCTTGATGTTTGCCGTCTCACAGTTGACCTGACGGTTGACCGAGCCGCGCATCTCATTTAAGATGCGCTTATTTTCGTAATCCATCAGCGAAGCGTGCGCGCCCATCACGCCGAGCATCGTCGCAATATGCGACGCGTCCTTCAGATAGACCACAAAATGGCCTTTCCGCTCATGAATGCGGGCATCGACTTCGTAGTCCTGCATCCGCTTTGCCAGCTCATCCGCCTCTTCCCGGCTTTTGGCTACAATCTCAAAATGGTAGGATTTGGACGGGTCGCTGATGCTCCCGCCCAGCAGAAACGCTCCGCGGATGCTCGCTCTTTTGTCCTCTTCCTCCGGCGCTTCCGGATTGATTTCATACCTATCTATACTAATCTTTTTCTTCAACAAAGTAAAGTATCTATTTTGTATTGGATACAGTTCACTCTTCACCTTGCCCGAAAAGGACATCTGAATCACTTCCCCCGTTTTGCGTCCTTATCAATATCTCTGTGCTCGATCCGTATGCCGTAGGGCGCGTCCTTGGTCTGCAGCTTGTCGAAGATCGCGTTGGCAAGCGTCACCGACCGGTGCTTGCCGCCCGTACAGCCGACACAGATCACAAGCTGGTTTTTGCCCTCTTTGATATAATTCGGGATCAGGAATGTGATCAGATCGTACAGCTTGTCAATAAAATCGTGCGCCGCCTGCTCCTTCATCACAAATTCGCGGATCGGCTCGTCATTGCCGGTCAGCGGACGCAGGTTCAGATCGTAAAACGGATTCGGCAGAAACCGCACATCGAATACCAGATCGGCATCCTGCGGTATCCCGTATTTGAACCCAAAGGATAATACCGTAAGAAGCAGGCTCTTGTACTCCTTCCGGTCCACAAAAATCTGTGTCAGCTCTTCCCTAAGATCCCGCGTCAGCAGATGGGTCGTATCCACGACGAAATCCGCCCGCTCCTTTAAAAACGCGACTGCTTTGCGCTCCTCAACCAGCCCATCCGCCACGCGTTTGGCCCCGGCGATCGGATGGGTGTGGCGCGTCTCCTTGTAACGCTTTACGAGCACGCTGTCCTCGGCATCCAAAAACAATATTTCAAAGCCTTTGCCATCCGCGTCCAATTCGTCCAGAATGCTCTGCAGCATCCCGAGATTCTTCCCGCTGCGGATGTCGATGACGACTGCGTATTTTGCCGAAGCGTCTTGCTTCGCCGCCGCTTCTCCCGGAACGCCGTCCATACGCTCTTTATCCGCTTCCCCTGCAAAATCCTCTTCGATCTTGCCCGAAAAATTGAGATCGACAAACGGCTTTAAAAGCGGCACGGGCAGATTGTCCACGCAGCTGTATCCGAAGTCCTCCAATATCTGGATCGCCGTGTGCTTTCCCGCTCCGGACATCCCGGTGACGATCAATGGTTTCATGGTATTGCCTTTCTATGGATAATGCGTTTTTCGGCAGCACTTATCCTGCCGGATGCGCAGGCCGGATCGATGATCCTTAAAATCCGAGCAGCCGCACCTCTTCCTCTAATCTGACGCCGCTCGTCCGCTCAACTTCATCCTGCACATGGCGGATCACTGCCAACACATCCGCTGCCGTCGCATCGCCTTTGTTGATCACGAATCCGCAATGCTTTTCGGACACCTGCGCCCCGCCGACCGAAAAACCGGCCAGCCCGGCATCTTGTATCAGCTTCCCGGCAAAATATCCTTGCGGGCGCTTGAAGGTACTGCCTGCAGACGGATATTCCAGCGGCTGTTTTTCCCGCCGCCTCGCGTTAAAGTCCGCCATCTTTGCCTGTATCTCAGCCGCATCCTGACGGGTCAGCCGCATCGTTGCCGAAAGGATGATCTCGCCCCGGTGCGCCTCTTCCATAAAGATGCTGTGCCGGTAGGATAATGCCAGCTCCCCGGCGGCATATGTCCGCTCTCTGCCGTCCTCACCCAATGCCGTCACCGACACGAGGACATCCGCCATCTCTCCGCCGTAAGCGCCGCCGTTCATCATGACTGCCCCGCCGACCGAGCCG
This sequence comes from Lachnospiraceae bacterium, assembly GCA_017470735.1. Taxonomy (GTDB): domain Bacteria; phylum Bacillota; class Clostridia; order Lachnospirales; family Lachnospiraceae; genus RGIG4930. Next base: position 62,737 of record JAFUYB010000067.1, read on the forward strand.
GGGATGCCTCCGGCAAATTCCAGACCTGCCAATCCGACTTCTCCTGCTGCCCGTGCGACAGCCACGATCATTGCGCCTGCGCCCGCGCGGATCTCCTCGCCCGATACCGCAATCGCAGAAAGCGGCTCGCCGATCGAGATCACAAGCCCCTTCAGCCCGCTGTCAGAAACGAGGACATTCGATCCGTTGCCCAATACCGTCACCGGAATCCGCTCGCTTTTTGCAAACGCAAGCAGACTTGCCAGCTCTGCCTCGTCCGGCACCGCGAACGCTTCCGCCGGCCCGCCGACGCGAAATGTCGTGTGTGCCGCCATCGGCTCATCGAAAGAAACCTCCGCTGCCAATGACTGCAGCTTCTTTTTCTGCGCTTCGGTCATCATGCTTTTTCCAAAAAGGCGATATATCCACGGTACGCCTCATACAGATCAACCTTGCTGATGATCTCCCACGGGGCGTGCATATTGAGCACGGCAACGCCGCTGTCGATCACAAGCATCCCGTAATTTCCGAGAATGTAGGCGATCGTGCCTCCGCCGCCCTGATCGACCTTGCCCAGCTCTGATGTCTGGTAAGACACATCCGCATCGTCCAATATTTTCCGCAGCTCGCCCATGTATTCCGCCGAAGCGTCATTAGAACCGGATTTGCCGCGGGCACCCGTGTATTTGTTGAATACCAGCCCCCGTCCGAAATACGCCGCGTTCTTCTTTTCCGAAACATCTGGATAATTCGGGTCAAACGCCGCCGACACATCCGACGACAGCGCCTTGCAGTTGGTCAGCGCGCGCCGCACATAAAGCTCGGAATACTCTCCGGTCAGCGCCACCAGCTCCGCCACCGTATTCTCAAAGAAGCGGGACTGCATGCCGGTCGCTCCGACACTGCCGATCTCCTCCTTGTCTACCAAAAGAGCCGCGTAGGTCCGCTTGCCCGGCTTGGCTGCCGCCAGCGCCAGAAACGACGGATACGCGCACACGCGGTCATCGTGTCCGTGTCCCATGATCATGCTGCGGTCGAACCCATAATCCCGCGCCGCGCCTGCGGGCACGACTTCGATCTCGGCCGACAGGAAATCCTCTTCCTCGATATCGTAATTCTCCTTTAAAATACGGAGAATATTTCTCTTTACCAGATCTTTTTTCTGCTTCTTCTTTTTCTCATCGTCATCCTTTTTGTAAAGAGGCAGGCTGCCGACCAGCACATCCAGCTGCTCGCCCTCGACAACCTTGGCGCCCTTTTTGTCCATCTGGTTCGCCGCCAGATGGATCAAAAGATCGCTGACGCCGAAGACCGGATCGTCCGGCTTCTCACCGATGTTGACCGTCACCGTGGTCCCGTCCTTTTTTGCGACCACTCCGTGCAGGGCCAGCGGCAGCGTCACCCACTGGTACTTTTTGATACCGCCGTAATAGTGCGTGTCAAGAAGCACCATGTCCGTATTCTCATAGAGCGGATTCTGCTTTAAATCCATGCGCGGCGAATCGATATGCGCGCCCAAAATATTGATGCCGTTTTCTATCGGCTCTTTGCCGATCACGAACGCCGCCAGCGCCTTGCCGCGGTTGACGCGGTAGACCTTGTCGCCGGGCTTTAGCTTTTTCCCTGCTGCGATCACCTCATCCAAATCCCGGAATCCGGCTTTTTTTGCTTCCTTTACAAAATAGGCCGTGCATTCTCTTTCCGTCTTGCACTCGGACAAAAACCGCCGGTACCCTTCCGCAAAATCCATCACTTTTTTCTGCGCTTTCCCTTCGGGATATTTTTTCCACGCATTTGGTCGTTCCACAGTCTGCTCCTTCCTCATCCGTACACCGTCTTTCGACGACGCACACTAAAAAATCAATCAGTGCACCATCATATTTTCCTGGACACGGCGGTACAGCTCCGCTGCCGCGTTGTAGCCCATCTTCTTCTGACGGTGGTTGATCGCCGCCGTCTCACAGATCACGGCAAGATTCCGCCCCGGACGCACCGGCAGCGAATGGCAGACGACCTGCGTATCGAGGATGTCCATAAACTGATCCTCCAAGCCGAACCGCTCGTACTCCGTCTCTTTCTTCCAGTCCTCGAGCTTGATGACAAAATCCAGCCGCTGGGAGTCCATAACACATTCCACGCCGTACAGGCTCTTGACATCGATAATGCCGATACCCCTGAGCTCGATCAAATGCTTTGTCACGGCAGGCGATGAACCCATCAGCGTATGCGCGTCAATCTTACGCAGCTCCACCACATCGTCCGCGACCAGCCGGTGCCCGCGCCGGATCAGCTCCAGGGCCGCCTCGCTCTTTCCGATGCCGCTGTCGCCGGTGATCATCAGTCCCTCACCATACACATCGACCATGACGCCATGAATACGCTGTGTCGGCGCCAGCTCGTAACGCAGCCGGTAGATCAGCTCCGCCAAAAATTCGGAGGTCGCCCGTTCCGTTCCTAGAAGCGGCACATTCTGCGACCGCGCCACCTGCAGCAGTCCGTCCTCGGGCACGAACCCGCGGCAGAAAATAATGCACGGCAGCCGCCCCTGCGACATCAGCTTCATGAAGATATATTTGCGCTCTTCCTCGGTCTTGCGGCTGTTCAGATATGTCCACTCCACCATACCGATCAGCTGGATCCGGTCCGGCTCAAAATGCTCGAAAAACCCATTGAGCTGCAATGCCGGACGGTTGATATCCCGCACCTTGACATAGTGCTCGGACAAGTCCATCTCCTCGGTAAAATTCTTTAAGTTCAAAAACTCTGCAATCTTGGACAGCTTTGCTCCCTCTTCTGCCATGCGCACTCCTTTCTGGTGTCTGGTCGGAAGTACAGCAACCGCTCACATCCACGAGCCGTTACAAATCCCCTTTATTGTATATAATTTTGGGGGTTTGTCAATGACTGCCCCCACATGATTTCACCAAAACCAGCCCCGCTTTTTCTTCTTCTCATTCTGCTTCGGCAGGGCATTTCCCTTCCGCTCGATGAAATTCAGCGCCGGATGAAGCTCTCCGTTTTCATCGATATCCAAAACGATGAACGAAGGTTTCCGCCCGTCCTGCCGCGGAAGCGAGATGCTGCCCGGATTGTAGATCGTCACGCCATCCTCTTCCGTAATCTCCGGCTCATGCGTATGGCCGTACATCGCGACATCACAGCCGTTTTCCTTTGCCGCCCGCGCGAGCATCTCCAGATCAAACCGCACATTGTGCCGGTGCCCGTGGCACAAGAACGCGCGATGCTTTCCGAGGCGCACGATCTCCTGGTCCGGCAGTCCTCTGCCATAATCGCAGTTACCCCGCACGATCACGACCGGACATGGCGCTTCCGCTTCAATCAGATCCTCATAATCCTCCGAATCGCCCAAATGCAGCATCAGATCCGGCGCGACCCGCTCCATCACATCCTCCAGATGCTCATGCCTGCTGTGCGAATCGCTGACGATCAGCACCCGTCCCTGCTCTAAGCCCTGTATCTCTTCATCCAAAATACTGTTTTCCGCCATATCCGTCACCCTTGCCATTCTGCCGGAGTCCGCAAAATCCATATTTTCCGGCCTTTCCATCACATCCCGAACCGCTGCTCCAAAGCGTCGCGGATCCCGCGCAGAGCCTTTCCGCGGTGGCTGATCTCATTCTTCTGCTCCGGTGTGATATTCGCCGTTGAAGTGCCGTACTGATCGACATAGAAAATCGGATCGTAGCCGAAGCCGTTCTCCCCAGCCGCCTCATAACCGATATACCCTTCCATCACGCCGGTCACGGAGATTTCCTCACCGTCCGGCAGCACGGCCGCCATCGCGCAGACAAACCGCGCTGTCCGTTTTTCCTTCGGCACATCAGAAAGCCTCTCTATGATCTTTTGGTTTTTGATCTCGTACGGCGTGTCCTCGCCCAAATACCGCGCCGAATAGATCCCCGGCTCGCCATTTAACGCATCAACGACCAGCCCCGAATCGTCCGCTACGACGACGGCATCGGTCAACTTTGCCACAGTCCGCGCCTTGATCAGCGCATTCTCCTCAAATGTCTTGCCGTCTTCGACGATATCCGCCTCGATCCCGGCGTCCTTCATCGACAGTACCTCATATTTTTCCGGATCGAGAATCTCCTTAAACTCCCGCGTCTTGTTCGCATTGCCTGTTGCAAATACCAGTTTTTGCTTAGCCATATTTTACACCCGTTCCCATTTCTTAAGGCCGCCGCTCTGCCCCCAACGCTGGCAGACGCCGGCTTATGCCCATCAGTCCTTCTGCTTCTTTTTCCTATCAACGCCCAGCTGTTCCAATATTCCCTCGTAAATCCCCTTTGCCGCCTTAATCTGATATTCCTTGCTCTGCATCAGACGCTGCTCCTCGGGATTCGTCAGGAATCCGACCTCACAGAGCGCCACCGGCACCTTGCTTTTGCGGATGATATAAATCTCATCGCCCGGCACCAGCCCCTTGCTCGTGCTGCCCATATTCTCAAGCATATGGTTCAGACAGCTCTGCGCCAAATCCTTTGACTTCCCGCTCTTGTCCGCCACGAGATAGAGCACGGATGTGCCGTGGATCCCGGACATCCTGCCGCTGTCCGTCGAGTTGATGTGCACGCTGACAAACGCGTCCGCCTTGATGTCGTTGGCAAGCCCGACCCGGCTTTCAAAAGCCGGATTACTGTCATCGAGCCGCGTGTAATACACGCCTATTTTGTGCTTGTCCTTGTCAAATATTTTTTTTAGCTGCTTAACAATTTCAAGGGTCAGGTTCTTTTCCAGCACATCACCCTGGTTCGCCCCCGGAGCCCTGCCCCCGTGCCCCGCATCGATTGCCACGACATATTGATATACCTGGTGGGGCTTCTTGAAATCCAGATAGAGATAATTCCTCTTTTTCGTCATGACGCACTCATAAATGCGGCTTGTCGTAATATTGATGATCCCGACCCGGTCATCCACATCATAGCGCAGATCCTCGATGTTGTCACTGTTGCCGACCATCGGGAAATCGTAAAAATAAGTCTTTCCGATGCCGGGGATCGCCAGCGAGATCTCGTGGCTCATATAATTATTGGTGATAGTGATATCTTCCTTTTTGACAGATCCCGGCAGTTCCAGCCTGAGCTGATGCTCCTGAAGCTCCGCGTAATCCTCGCTCATCTGCAAAAGCTGGGAATTGTCCTTAAGCAGCGACAGCACCGAGAGACCGTTTCCTTCGGCAGTCCGCTCCTGCAGCGCCAGCGATGCCAGATGCAGGCCCGGATACTTAAGAAGCACCGTTATACATAAGCACATCACCGCCATCGAGCAAAAAGAAAGGAAGATTACGACCTTTTTTTCCATTTCGGTTTTGCCCCCAGATATTGATAATAATATGCCCGCAGCATGCCATTGTACACCTTGCGGTTCTTGTCCGCCTTGCGCCCGATCGCCCGCTGGGCGTCCTCATAGGAGGTGATCACATACATCGACCAGTCCTGCAAGCCGCGGTACGCCTCGCCAAGGCTCCGGTAAATCCCGTACAGATCGTCGTCCTCGCCCATCCGTTCCCCGTAAGGCGGATTTGTCACAATGAATCCGTAGGGCTTCGGATGGGATAATTTCGCCACATCCCGCTGCTGGAAATGGATCAGGTCACCGACCCCGGCCCGCCCGGCATTTTCTCTTGCCAGAGCAAGCACCCGCCCGTCAATGTCGTATCCCTGTAGGTCACATTCCGCATCGTTTTGGATCTGTCCCCGCAGATCCGCCTGCGCGTCCTTCCACAACTCCTTCGGGCAAAGCGTCTCCCAGCTTTCCGCCGTAAAATGGCGATCCAGTCCCGGAGCGATCTGCCGCGCCATCATCGCCGCTTCGATCAGAAATGTGCCGCTCCCGCAAAACGGGTCCACCAATATCCGATCCCGTTTCCACGGCGTCAGCGAGATCAGCGCCGCCGCCAGCGTCTCAGAGATCGGCGCTTCACCGCTCGCCGGGCGGTATCCTCTTTTGTGCAGGGATGCCCCGGTCGTATCCAGCCCGACCGTCACCCGGTCTTTATTTAAAGAAATCCGCACCGGAAAATCGGCTCCGTCCTCCGCGAACCGCGTGACCGGATAAGTCTCCTTTAGCCGTTCGACCATTGCCTTTTTCGCGATCGACTGAATGTCCGGCGTGGAAAAGAGCGCGCTCTTGACCGAAGACGCCTTTGTCACCCAGAACCGCCCGTCCTCTGGGATGTACTCCTCCCACGGCAGGGCGCGGATGCCCTCAAACAGCTCATCAAAAGTCCTTGCCTCAAAGCTTCCGATGTGGATCAGCACCCGCTCCACCGTGCGCAGGCACAGGTTGGCAAGCACCACTGCCTCGGCATCTCCAGCAAAATAGACCCTGCCGTCCTCCGTCTTCGTTACCTCATATCCTAAATCGTATATTTCCCGCTTTGCCACTGCTTCCATTCCGAAGTGGCAAGGCGTCATCAATTCCATCGCTCTCATAGATATTTAAACTACTTTAAAGAATTTTTAAACAAATTATAAACTGTTTATTAAGAATGAATTAACAATGCCCCAAAAGCCTTGCGCGGACAAAAAATCCATTGTATAATGCAAATCGTAAGGCAGACAACACCTTACAGATTCCCTTATTAATTACTTATACTCCCCTCGAAAGCCTCGGCAAAAGCCGGGGCTTTCACTTTGCGGCTCTTTATGGTTACCTCCAACTTCATCTGCGACCTGCGGATTTGATCCGCCAAGAAGACAACAACACAAACAGACCACCACAAACCGTGGTGGCCTGTCTGATTCATGCTTTTCATTCTTTGCAAAGCCACTATGCCGTCAGGTCGATGTTGCTGCCGATCATCGCGTACTGACCGGCCGCGCCATTCGCGTCATAAGAAGTAGACATCCCCTGATAAGCGGACGCGATGTCGTTGAAGAATCGATTCATCCGCGCCTCATCTGCCGATGCTCCGCCGATCCGGGTCTCCTCAGTCTGCGCATTGGTGTACTGCACCGGCGTCGGCGCAATAATACCGTTGACGCCATTTGCCGCCAATGACTGGGAAAATGCGTCCGATACCTCGGATTCATTCTCCACCGCGTAATTCTGCGGCTTGGTCTCAACCGCGCGAACCGTGGAGATCGGGCTCATGCTCATAGGGCTTATGCCAGAAACTGAGATTGCCATACTCTACTTGATTCCTCCTCCCTTCTCGCCTTTTCCGTGTTGTCCTGCTGCAGATTTTCGATAATGTCCAGCCTCTGCTCGGCTGTAAGGGTATCGTTTGCCCTTTCTGAAGTGGCGTCACGGACTGCCTCAGCATCGTTGTCCACCTTCCGTCCGACACGCTCGATCGTGTTCATCTGATCCGAAAAGGCTCCGCTGTCCTCTGCCCGCTGTTCACGCTCCGCCTCGCGGGATTCGATCTCCGTCTCATAATCGTAACGGGAAATCTCACCGCGGAGATACATCTGCTCTAAACGGTCATCGGATATGCCCGCGAAATTGCTGGATGTCTGCTGAACTGCCTGCTCCGTATCATCCTCGTCGGCTGCCTCTGCGGTCTGCTCTGCCGTGGTCTCGGTCTCATCCTCCGCAACTGCCGCTGTTGCTTCCGCTTCGGTCTCCACCTCAATCGTCACGGGCGGTGGCGGCGGTGGAGCAACCTCTACCGGCGGAATCTCTGGCGGCTCAACCTCCGGTGCCTCAATCTCCTCGACTTCGGGCGGTATCTGCGGCGGATTTTGTGAACGCGCCGTCACCTCACCGATATCCTCATCTGTTATATCGGCATCTTCCGGCTCAACCTGAAGAGTATCTCCGTCTTCGGAACGGGCTATGACATTTTCCCTCTCCTCCTCACGGCGGGCAAGCGCCTCTAAACGCCTCGCCTCTGCTTCTTCACGAGTATCCGCTGTCTTGCGGCTCTCCTGCGTCTCATCAGCCCGGTCTGTGCCAAGCTGCTCCCGGATCCGCTGCTCGTCGGTATCCGTCCTGCCTGTCTGCTGTGTACGCGCTGTCGCTTCACGGACATTTGCCGTCGCCTGTCCGCTCGAAGCAGGCGTATTTGTATTTTGTACTCCTGTATTGTGTATTACCATAGGAAGCCTCCTTTCCGGCTAAACCTATTAATCTAATTTACATTATACACCAATTTGAAAGATTGTCTAGAAAAAAATACAAAAAACATTTAGCCTTCCTTCAACAACTCCAATACCCGCTCCCTCGCATACACGCCGATATGCTTCTTCGTCTCCGCATCGAGCTCCGACGCCCGAAACGGCATTCCGAAGCGGACGATCACATGGGATGAATGCACCGCCGGCAAATGCTGCTCAAAAATCTCCGGCGTACCCGAAATCCCGACCGGCACGACCGGGCAGTCCGTCCTTGTCGCAATTTTAAAGCTGCCCGTCTTGAACTCACCGACCTGTCCGTCTTTGGAGCGTGTCCCCTCTGGAAATACGAAAATCGAGTATCCTGATTTCACCTCATCAATTGCCGCAAGAATCATCTTCATCGCGTTCCGCGGATTCTCCCGGTCAAAGGTCAGTCCGTGCAGCAGGCGCATCCAATAGCGGATCAGCGGCACCTTGTTGATCTCTTCCTTGGCAATATAAGCCGTCAATCCCGCAACATAAGGGTAGGTCGAGAGAATGTCGTAATAGCTCTGATGATTGCCGATGTACATGACCGCCTCGTCGGCCGGCACATTCTCCCTGCCGCGCACCTCGACATCCACTCCTGACAGCGTCAGGATCACGCGCATCGCCCAGCACACGATCCCCTGGGTCATACAGTCGGCCCGGTGGCTGTCAAATTTACTGATCACCGGGATCAGCACATAAAAAGGCAGACTGATGATGAAAAATAAAACCAAAAACAGAAAAATTGCCGCTGTCCGAATCATACTTCCCTCCAGGCTGTCCGGTTCTAAAAATCCCATTTTTATCTGATGACGCAAAATGAATATCACAGATTTTCTTCCAATGTCTCCACGACCTTCGGAAATTCCATAAAATGCGATGCCTTGACCAGCACAAAGCTTCCCGGCTTGATCTCACAGACCAGCGCCGCCGTCATCGCGTCCCGCGTATCATAGGAATGTACCGCGCAAGCACTTTCCGACTCCGTCACCGCCGCGGCGATCTCCTTTGCCAGCGGGCCTGCCGTATACAGCGCGTCAATCGGCAGCCTGCTTAAGTGCTCGCCGACCCCGCGGTGCAGCTCCTTTTCATCCTCGCCCAGCTCGCCCATATCCCCGAGTACGGCGATCCTGGTCCCGTCCGCTTCCGCCAAAAGTGAGAGTGCCGCTTTCACCGAAGCCGGCGAAGCGTTATAGCAGTCATCGATAATCGTAATGTCGTCCTTGAGCTTGATAAAATGCGTCCGGCCCGCGATCGATCCCGTATGTTCAATGCCGTCCACGATCGACTGCATCGGCACATCCAGCACCAGTCCAACCGCCGTCGCCGCAAGCGCATGGTAAATGTTGTGCCTGCCCGGAAGCGGTATCGCGACTGCCCACTCCTCTGCTCCTACATGGATCTTTGCCTCCAGCCCCTCAACGCCGAGTACCTTGATCCCGTCCGCGCTGATCTCCTGACCTTGCGTGCCGAAGCCGATCACCTTTGCGCCCGGAACCTCTTTTACTGCCGCCAGCTTGTCATCATCCGTATTTAAGATCACGGACGCATCTTCTGCCAGATGCTCAAATATCTCGCTCTTCGCGCGGAACACGCCGTCGCGGTCTTTAAGCTGCGCCAAATGGCACTGCCCGATATTGGTCATCACGACAATATCCGGCCTGGCGATCTCACCGAGCCTGTGCATCTCACCGAACTCCGAAATGCCCATCTCCACGACTGCCGCCTGATGCTCGCGGCGGATCGACAGGATCGTCAGCGGCAGACCGATCTCGTTATTAAAATTCCCTTCGGTCTTGCAGACCTCGTATTTCTGCGACAGCACCGACGCGATCATCTCCTTGGTGCCGGTCTTGCCGACACTGCCGATCACGCCGACAATCGGAATCGAAAGCTGCCTGCGGTAGTACGCGGCAATATCCTTTAGCGCCTGCTCTGATTTCTCCACGAGCACATACGGTCCTTGGGGATCGGAAAGCTTTTTCTCTGATAAGGTAAACAGCGCGCCGTCTTCCAATGCCTTTGGGATGAAATCATGTCCATCCACCCGGCTGCCCACAATCGGGATAAACACGAAATCTTTTTCTATCTTGCGGTTGTCCGTGACCACGCCCCGGATCTTGCGGCTGCGGATATCGGCGAACACCGCCCCGTCGCAGACTATTTTGCCGCCGCACGCCTCTGCCACTGTTTCTATGTTCATATTAATCATCGTAACGCTCCAATGAAAGCTGAATAATTTCTTCGCAAAGATTGCTGTAACGGATGCCGATCGTCTCTGCCTCCTGCGGCAATAGCGATGTCGGCGTCATGCCCGGAAGCGTGTTGGCCTCAAGACAGTAAATCTTGCCGTCCTTGCTTACAATGAAATCCATCCGGGAGTAGATCTGCAGTCCCAGTGCCGCGACCACGCGCTCCGCGTAAAGCTGCATCTGCGATGTCGTCTCATCGTCGAGATCGGCAGGACAGATCTCGTCTGTCGCTCCCGCCGCGTATTTATTCTTGTAGTCATAAAAGCCCTGCTTGGGAACGATCTCAATCACCGGCAGCGCCACGCCGTCGAGCACGCCGACCGAAAATTCCCGGCCCTCTATATAGTCTTCGACAAGAATCTCATCCTCATAGCGGAATGCTTCTTCAATTGCCGCCTCGTAATGCTCGGCATCGTGCACGATCGTCACGCCAACCGAAGATCCGCCGCCTGCAGGCTTGACGACACACGGGAACACGGTCTGATCCAGGACCTTTTCGCGGTTGTAACCATTGCGCTTGACCGAAAAGCCCTGAGGGCACGGAATCCCGTAATAGTAAAAGAAATGCTTTGCGACCCCTTTGTCCATCGCCAGAGCGCACGGCAGGAACCCATTGCCCGTGTATTTCACGCCCAGCAGGTCAAAGGTCGCCTGAAGCTTGCCGTTTTCCCCGTCCGCTCCATGCAGCGCGATAAAAACGATATCCGCCTTCTGGCAGAGAGCGATCACATTCGGACCGAAGAAATTCGCCGACTGGTCTTTTCTCATACGGCGTACCGCGTCAAGATCCGGCGCTTCCGTCGGAATGTCCCCAACCTCGACGCTCACCTCCTCGCTCCGCGCGAACAGATCGTCAATGTCGCATTCCTCCTCGCCATAGCCCATGAACACATCAAGCAATATTACCCGGTGGTCGTGCCGCCGCAGCGCTGCCGCAATCCTCTTTCCCGACTGAAAGGACACATCCCGTTCCGTGGAAAGCCCTCCCGCAAGAACCACAATATCCATATTTCCCTCCTCATCAAAATATCGTAACCTTTATCTTACCCTATTTCTCTGTCAAGGGCAAATAGAATATGCGGATAGTTTGTGTCAAGTACTCGTTGCCCGTATCCCTTATTATTTTGCTTTTGTTGATAACTTCCTGCTTAAAATGGCGGGTGTATGGAAATCAATTTCGATACACCGGGTCCTTTAGAACCCTCTGCACCCGACTTAGCGTGC
>JAFUYB010000068.1 GCA_017470735.1 Lachnospiraceae bacterium
ATATATTAGCTATATGCAAGCAGTCAATATATGGCTAAATATAAATTTATTAGCTATATGTGAATGGTACAAAAAAAGAACACCATTTACGATGTTCTCTTCTCGCCGCCCCTATATTTTCACTTACTTTGCGTAAGATCCCCCTGACAAGATTGACGGCTATTTTGCTTAATTTCTTGAATATGGGCTAACCGTCTGCTGGCGACACCCTTTTTATTTCACCACTATAGTAACATCTGAAGGGCTTCTTGTCAATCAGACTTTTTAAGACCTGCGGGGATATATAAGGTCGGAGTATAATGTCCCCGCACATCGCCTCGATTCAGCATGAGTCACACCTGAAATCCATGCAGACCCTTGATTTAACAGCAGGCTTAATAATCATATCTTTTACCTTTACATGTTCCGGGTGCTCGGCGTATGCCTTCAGAGCCGCCTCATCCTCGCACAAACTGTCCAGCATGATATCTGCATTAGAAGTCGGCAGCCCGTCTGTATACACATGCACTTCTTTAAGACCGGGAACAACACCCACAAGAGCCTCCAGTCCCTGCTTTATTGCCGCCTTTGCTTCCTTTTCTTCCACTCCGGAAAGCTCATCCTTTAACTGCCACAAAATTACATGTCTTATTCGAGCACTCTTTGCCTTTTTCTTCATTTTCCGACTCCTGTATCTCTTTATTTCTAATTCTGTTTAAAACAAGCTAAACACAATAATATATTCTGAATGTTTTTCTTCTTAATGCAAGAGGGGTTTCCAGAATGTCAAACTTTTTTGAATTTTCCAAGCCTTTCGCCGGGAAGCAACACTCCTGAATCGTTAATATTCCGAACGCATAAAAAAAGAGCCGGATACCTTTCTTTTTAAGATCGGTAATCCTGCTCTTTTAAACTCACGGCTCTTTTTCGGTCTCGCTGTCATCTATATTTCGTAGTATCCTTGCTGGCACTCCTCCCACTATGGTATTTGCCGGAACATCTTTGTTGACTACTGCGCCCGCTGCTACCACTGCTCCGTCACCAATAGTAACGCCTTGAAGTATTGTCGCATTTGAACCTATCCAGACATTTCTGCCTATGCGTATCGGTGCAGGATACAGGTCTCCTCTTTTGTCAGGATTTAGATCATGGTTCAGTGTCGCGAGAACCACATGATGCCCTATCAGACTCCCGTCACCAATATATATGCCGCCTTGGTCTTGCATACACACGCCGGCATTGATGGTGACCCGTCCTTCCAGATGTATATTTCTTCCAAAATCTGTATGAAACGGCGGAAACAACGCCAGCTTTCCCTTTACATTTTCATCTGTTAGTTCCGAAAACAGTTCTTCCAGTTCCTCCGGTGTATGGTATGATCCATTGATCTGCGAAGTGATTTTCAACGCTCTCTGCATCATTTGATCGCAAAACTCCATAGCCTCAGATCCTGCCGTTACTTTCTCGCCTCGATCCATCATCTCAAGAAAACTCTTTATATCCATATTCCCTCCTGCCGTTGTCGTCATCTCTTTATCCGACATTTTTCTCTGCCGCCTTTTAATGCTTTTTACGCCGCTTTATTCATTACGCAATGGCATCCAGGTCGTATTACCACCTCTCCGGTGCACTCTACCACCGCATCCTCGCGGATGATCTCACCGACACTGTCGCAGACAATCTTTCCTGACTTGGGATTCTTAATAGATAACACGTTCCCTTTAATCTCTGCCTGCACCTCGGAGTATTCAAATGCCAAATCACAATCCACCATGGTGCAATCGATCATCTTCAATCCTTTGCAGTAGCACAGCGGCTGTGTGCCGATAATCTTACAATTGATCAGTGTCAGATTTTCCGAATACCATGCCAGATACTCTCCTTTTATTACACTGTTTTTTACGGTCACATTTTTGCTGTTCCAAAACGCATCCTTCGTGTCAAGCACGCTGTCCTCGACAGTCAAATTGTTTACATACTGGAATGGATATTTTCCAGTAAATGTCAGACCTTTTATTGTAATATCAGACCCGTTTAAAAAAGGATATTCAGAATGTAATGTACAATCTGTCATACGCATATTATGACAATTCCAGCCAAACTCAAGGGAATCAATCTCGGAATGTTCAATCACAATATTACTGCATTCGCGGAACACCTTGATTCCTCCCAGTTTGCTGTCCCGAATCTGCCCATCCGATGAATACCAGATTGCCGCACGAGTGAGCTCGTCCATTTTCACACGGTCCATCGTAAATCCTTTTGTATGCCACAGTGGATAGCGCAGGGAAAAGCCGCAGTCTGTCAACGATATGTCCCTTGCTTCCTTCAGTGCCGACTCTCCGTCCTGCGGGCCGGCAAAGGTTGTCCCGATGATATCCACATCCTTTACATTGTAAAGTGCCCGTTCCTCATCAAATACCTCGTTCCTTATTTCCTGTCTCATGATACCTTTCCCTCCTGTTGACAAGGTCATTATAACAAGATAATATACAAATAACAAATACTTATATTTTATATTTTCCCATAATATTTTGTTATATAAAAGGATTGACTATGGATATCAAAGACCTGGAATACTTTGCGGCGATTGCCACAGAGGGAACCATTTCAAAAGCGGCAGAGGCTCTTCATATCACACAGCCGGGATTATCCCGAAAGATGAAGGAATTGGAAGAAAGCCTTGGCACAAGCCTGTTTGAACGGGGCAGCCGCCGCATACATCTGACCGAAGAAGGGATGATATTGAAAAGACGCGCGGACGAGGTTATATCTTTGATGCAGCGGACACAGCAGGAAATCATCCATGCCCATGACAGCCTCTCCGGCGTGGTTCATATCGGAGCCGGCGAATCGAAGGCATTCCACTATCTGTCCCGGATCATCCGCTCCATGCAGCAGGATTATCCTGATGTAGGCTTTACCGTAACCAGCGGAGATACTACCGATCTTATGGAACAATTGGGGCACGGACTTTTAGATGTGGCTCTGATTTTTACGGAATACGACATAAAACAATATCAGGGCATCAGCATTCCCGATGCCGATACCCTGGGTGTTCTCATGCGAAAGGATGCCCCTTTAGCCGAAAAAACTGCTTTGACGATAAAAGACCTGACCGGGCTTCCGCTTATTATACCCCGTGCGTCGGAAAGCTTCATCAATGCCTCTAATCGCTATGCTAACCTTAATATAGCCGCTCATTACAACCTGATTTACAATGCCTCCGTCATGGTTGAGGACGGCATCGGCTATGCCATTGGCTTCGATGATCTGATCAACACTTCCGGTGACAGTCCGCTTACTTTCCGTCCATTTAAGAATGCCATCCGGCAGCAGGGCTTTGTGATATGGAAGAAATACCAGACCTTTACCGGTGCTGTCGCTGAGTTCATACATAGGCTTGAGCAGATAGTTTGAGATAATTCCAACTCTATAATTTTATGAACAATTACATTTTATTATGAAAATACTTTTTTACTTGTATTTTCGCTACTCTGTTCATTTTCTCAGTAAACATCTTCTTTCATCATTGCCTGTCACATTAGAAATAAAAAGATCCCTTCCGCTATTCGGAAAGGGATCCCTGATCATATTTTATTATAAAGCTGCCGCCGCCCTCTTGAAGCTTTCTGAGTCACTGACGATCGTGTACGGTTCATATTCCCCGTATGCCGACAGCCTGCTGACCGTGACCAGCTGTATCCTCTTTCCGTCAACCACTGCCCCTGTTTCCTTTTTTAGCGCAACAAGACCTGGCCCATGCTTCATTCTGTAAGCTATGCTGCCTTCCTTAAAAGCATCTTTCGCTATTATGTAACACATTTTTTAATGCCTCATTGCATTCCTCTGCTCTGCTATGAGCGGCATGCTATTTCCAATACTCATTGATCGCATCCCTCGCCGCATCATCAGACAGATTGAACTTCATGCTTACACGCATGGCAACATCATCTTTAGACTGGTTAAACTCTTTGCAGTCCTCTATGTACTGTTGAATACGACCTCTCTGTATCCCCTCTACAAGACCCTCCTGTCTGACATTTACATCATGTATTCTTGAAATCTCTTCCGCTCCGAATAACGTTCCCATAATATTCACTACCTCCTTCTCATGCTCCGCAAGATACATGAGGATCCTGATTAAAACATTGAGACTCCAGGTGCTCTGTGCCTCACATAAGAATATCATCTTATCACTCCGCACCGTGGCGCCCAAGTCATTGTACTGTCCATCCGTAAGCACATTTTCTATTGTGATTACCGACAGATCGTCTTCTTTGATGTCCGTGTCATCAGGATGCAGTGCCTGATAAAACTGCAGCAGGTATTTCCTGTTGCCAAACAAGTTTGTAAAAACGCTGTCTGCTATCGTCCGTTTTATAGGATGGTCCTCCCTTGCGGCGTCCATGTCACCCATAGCCAAATCTCCTTTTTTACACATTATAATACGCGGATTTGATAAAATTTTCAACAAATGTAACACAAAAGGATAATCTCATTCGCACGAGATTGACCCATTTCTCAGTCACGCGTTTGAAAACCATCTCAAGGCAGGCACTTTTGTTGCTCAAATATGTGTTTCATCGTTGCCTGCTGTCTATCCGGCACATCTCTTCTATCCATTCTCGCTGTTGGATCGCTTCTAACCATGCCTGCGGCATCTCTGCATATCCATAGTATAAACCGGCAAGTCCTCCAGCAATTGCTCCAACCGTGTCCGAGTCATCCCCCAGATTGACTGCCTTCAGTAAGGCTGCCTCGAAACTGTTTTAATGGTCATCCTGCGGAACAACTCCAGCCAAATCAACATGTCAGCGCCGGGGGTGAAAGAACGGCTGGTGGATAGGTGCCCCTCCTTGCTGACGAGCTCTCATAATTTACAACAGGAGGCTGCATGACAACGAAACTTCCGAGGAAACAACATCAAAGGGAGAGCGACGCTCGAATGCGTATTACCTGAATGGCCCCAACTCCCGCGCTGGATCCTGTTTAAAGGAGGGAACATCCGGAGACTGGAAAAGCAACAGAGCCTATACCATGATCCATTGCCGCCATAAGAGAGTTATAGTAACATGATGCAAGCTTCTCCGGCTCCCCGTGATCACCACCATGCCATATGGAGCCTACTGTGTGGATCACATAATCACAAGGCAGGTCATATGCCTTTGTCAGCTTCGCTTCACCGGTAGGACAACCGTTAAGTGTCCTGCACTCCTCAAGCAGCTTTGGCCCGGCTGCGCGGTGAATCGCCCCGTCCACTCCTCCGCCTCCGAGAAGGCTCTCGTTAGCGGCATTGACGATAGCTTCTACATCTGTGATCTTCGTTATGTCCCCTCGGATTGCTTTTATCATATGTTTACCCCTGTCAAACACCATTTTTCATATCGTAGCCTACCTTTAGTCATCTACTCTCTGAGCAGCCATATCGAAACTTTCAGTATTCCATGAGCCTGATCCGATAAGCACAATTAAGTCGCTTTTGTTCTCAGCATATGAAACCATAAATGTGTTTTCTTCTTTTCCATCCTTATATATTATCTCTGCAGGGAAGGCAATCCTGACTACGAACCAACTACAACCATAATACTTCTTGGCATCAGTGTAATGCTTCCTGCTTCTCCTGATTGCTTTTTATTCGACTCATCCGCAGAGTAAAGATACCTGCGCCAGACAAATCCGTCCGGCAGAATCGGCAGGGCAAGCGTATGCTCCTCCCAGTGCGCATTGACACCGCAATAGATAAAGCAGTCCCCTTTCGTCCCGTATTTTGACGCCGGTTCCGCATACATAAAAGCAAAGGTCAAAAACGGCTCATACATGTTTAAATTCCAAGCCTCATGCCCGTGGAACGACAGCTCGGGATACCCTGTCTCATTTTCGCCTGTATAAAAACTTTGGGAACACAGCACCGGATGCTCCTTCCTAAGCCGGATCATCTCCCGGAAGAAAACATATACATCCTCGTGTAATTCCTTATCCTCCCAATTCAGCCACGAAAACTCATCGTCATGGCAATACACATTGTTGTTGCCGTTCTGGGAATTACGGAACTCATCGCCCGCAAGCATCATCGGCGTTCCGCGCCCGAGCATCAGCAGCGCAAAGGCATTTTTTACCTGACGGTTTCGGAGAGCTTCAATTTCTAACGAATCTGTCTGTCCTTCCGCTCCGCAATTCCAGCTTATGTTATCGTTTATCCCATCACGGTTATCTTCACCATTTGAAAAATTATGCTTTTCATTATAGGACACAAGATCGTTTAAAGTAAAACCATCGTGACAGGTGATAAAATTGACCGTCGAATGGAACTCCCTGCCCGGGTAGATATCGGGGGAACCCTGCAGGCGGTAGATCAGCTCCGGTCCCGCATAAGCGTCGCCTTTGATAAAATGCCGCACGCAGTCGCGGAATTTCCCGTTCCACTCAGCCCATTTTTCAGGTGCCGGAAATGAACCGACCTGATAGAGACCGGCAGCATCCCATGCCTCTGCGATCAGCTTCGTTTTCGATAGAATCGGATCGTGCGCGAGGGATTCCAATAGCGGCGGATTCGGCATCGGCGCACCGTTTTCATCCCTTGAAAGAATCGGCGCTTCGTCGAAACGGAACCCGTCGATATGATACACATAGACCCAATACCGCAGGCAGTCTAAGATATGATTGCGGACAATTGCATTGTTGCAGTTGACGGAATTGCCACAGCCGCTGTAATTCATATAGTAGCCGTCTTCGTTCAGATGATAGTAGGTGCGGTTGTCAACACCCCGGTAATTATAGGTCGGACCGTTCTCATTGCCTTCCGCAGTATGGTTGAACACCACATCTAAAATGACCTCGATCCCATTCTGATGCAGCTTCTTCACCATGTTTTTCAGCTCATCCGCCGCCATCCCATATCGCCCGGAGTCGGCATATGCCGCCTTGGGTGCAAAAAAACTGACCGTGGAGTATCCCCAGTAGTTATAAAGCCTCGTGCCATCTATCTCCCGTGAATACTCCGACTCGTCAAATTCAAATATGGGCAACAGCTCAACACAGTTGATTCCCAGATCCTTCAGATAGGGAATCATTTCCGTCACGCCGGCAAAGGTGCCCTTATGCTTCGCCGCAGAACCTTTCCCCATGCTAAAGCCGCGGATGTGCATCTCATAGATCACCAGATCCCCAAAGGGAAGCTCCAGCGGCTTATCGCCCTGCCAGTCAAAATCCTCATAGATGATTTTGCTCCTAAGCGTCTTCTCGTGCTTCGGATCTGCTCCCCACACTTCCCGTCCCGACACCAGTTTGGCATACGGGTCTAAGAGCGGTTTGCTCGGATCGTAACGGTAACCGTTCTTCGGGTCATAACGCCCCTCAAACCGATAGGTATATTCCAGATCCTCTGCATCCTGTCCAAATACCATAATAGACCAGTTGCCGCCGATCCGGTAATCCTCCGGTATCCGTATCCGTGCGAAAGGAGCCGCCTCACCGCTGTGATACAGTTCTAATATACAGCCAGTAGCATCCGCAGAATTGATGGAAAAATTGATCCTATCCTTTCCCAAAACCGTCGTTCCGAACGGGATCGGATGTCCTTTGCAGCAGACAACCCCGTCAATTATTTGCGTGTCCAACTCGTCGATCCGTCTCATCTTTACATTCTCCAAATCGCTTGATAAACTTTGTTACCTAAGTAAACTGAAATCTCACAAAAACACTATTAAAAACGATCCCAACAATCTCTTCTGCTACTATCGTACTCTCACATTATTGTATTTATCCATATCCAGCATTTTCTCCAGCCACGCCACAAGAATACTGATTGCAACATCTCCTGTGCAGTTGCTCATGCTTCTGAACATCCCGACAAATGAGTCTATTCCCATCACCAGTCCCACAGCCTCTACCGGCACACCGACCTGTGTCAATAGCATACTAAGGCATATAAGACCGGATCCCGGTATCCCCGGTGCACCCATGGACAGCACGATGATGGAAATGACCATTGCTGCCAGAGAGCTTTCTGTTATCTGAATCCCATATACCCTTGCAAGAGCCAGAGTAAACACTGCCATATATACGCATGTTCCGTCCATATTGAGGGTTGCTCCAAGAGGCAGCGAAAGGCAGTAAACCTTTTTATCAACTCCCATTTTTTCACAGGCCTGCATATTGACCGGAATAGCGGCATTGCTTGATCCCATTGAAAAAACCTGCAGCATTGAAGATGCATACCTCTTTAGAAAGTGTAACGGATTGTTCTTTACGGCAATCCCGCCCATGAAAAAATGGACGGACGGAGAAACCGGGATGCACTGTTTTGAGATATCAATACCTCTGTATTTGAGGCATAGATCATATACTTCACTAAGTTTTCTGAGAATTTCTTCTTTTCCAAGAAATGTAATATTCAGGAACACATCTCTCCCTGTCTCATCCATACATCTTGATACCACATCCCTTGGCATAAGATTTCCTTTTTCGCCAAACCTTTTTTCCATGAAATAGACCCTGTTTCCATCTGCTTCATAAAAAAGTCTTCCACCTTCTCCCCGTACTGCCTCAGATATCAGCATTTTCTTTTGCGCGGTTTCCATCGTTGTCGGGTGGTATTAAATAAACTCCAGATTCTTAATCTCTGCCCCCTGCATGAACAGTTTGCCCTCTGCATATCCATCGCATAATGAAGAGCCCGTTGTCTTTCCAAAAAGGGCATTTTGCCCGCCGGTAGCCATAACCACGCTGTCCGCCCTGATCATCTCCAAGTCTGCCGTGGACTCATTATAAACAATTGCGCCATAACATACCCCATCTTTGATGAGGGCGCTGTAAAAATCCGTCCCGAGCTTCTCCAGCCATTGGATGATCTGGGGCGCTGCGGCGCATAGCCCGCTCACGGACTCTTTCTATTGAACACCCCTGCTGCGTAAAATAATGATACAGCAGCGTGTTAAAAAACATCATGCCCCCTCGAGCGTCGGATAGCGCATGGGAAAACCGGATATCTATCGAGTTTTCAGAATATATAACACGGAAAAGATAACCGTTGGAATCGGCACTTCCGAGCGCGTAATTTTTGCCGTAAATTCATTCATCATAGTTTTCCACCCCTTATCCTTTTATCATTTCTGTGACATCCGCCTGCGGGATCCGATACCGCTCTTCCGAAATTGCAGCAGAAAACCCAAATTCCGCAAGCTGCCCGGTAAATGCCTCAATATAACGCCTCTCGGAAAAGGATTGCAGCAGGTCAAACAAAAACACGTCATCCATCGCAAAAATATTAAACTTCGGATACGGCTCCTTTTCCGCTGTCGTCATTGATCGGATGTGATTCCCGCTCGTTTTGCAGGCTGGCATATAGCTTAGCAGAAACGCCGTATCATCCGGACGCCGCCCCGCCGCAAGAAATAAGCGTTTCCGCTCGATCGTTTCCTGTGCCTCGATCGCTCCCATAAAGCCGATATATCCGTTGGCCTCCCGTTTTAGGGCGTCCTCCGTCGTTTCCGCCTTTAACGCAGACCGTAGAAGCTTTGCCTGCTCCGTAAAGTCCATTCCGTCCATAACGCGCGGATCATAATTAAGCGGCTTCATGACAACACAGTTGCGTAAGGTTTCGGGAATGCCGAGACGAGCCCGAAGATCTACCGGCAGCTTCGCCCGGATCAGTTTATCCTCATTGGGATACAGTCCGCGGAGCGCGCGCATCATAAGGAGCGTAGACGCTACCGCCGGCGAGGTCTGATGCGACTTGACAAATTGCATAAACTCTGCCGCATTCAGCCGGATACGGAATTTCGTGTATTCCTTCTCTTCTTTTTGGTTTTCCGGCAGTACCAGCCCCTCTCTGTCCGATGGATGGTTTTGTTCGCTTTCCGGCTTATCATCCACCTCATAAAAGGAACCGAACGGATCCTCCCATTCTCCCGGATATTCCCTGCCGTCATTGATCCCGATTCCGTCCGAAGGATAAGCGGTCTTATCCACATCGCAAAAATAATAGTAAAACATCGTTTCCAAAAACCGGTTGATGCCGACGCCATCCGAAAGCGCATGGTGAATGCCCATATATATGACATTTTCGTGGAAATGCACTTCAAACAAATGATAATTCGTCTCCTTGCCGCCGATCACCGGATCGTCCGTCAGGTCTGAAACGATCACCGGCAGGTCGTTTTTCGCGTACCAGATACATTCGTCTTTTACGGCAAAAGCCGAAGCAAACAGCGGGTGGCGCCTTAGTGCTTCATCCACCGCGCGCTGTAATGCAGCACCGTTTATCGTATGATCCAACTCTATCGTAAGTGTCAGCGTATTCTCCCCTCCTGCTCCCAAAAGAAAAATTTCCGCCGACCGGTTTCTTGCTATCGGTTCAAATTTCATCAGACCTCTCCTCCTCTTTACACATCCAGGATCAGACAATTCATCTGCATGCTGCTGACATATCGCACTTCCTTAGCAACCGCCGTTACCATTCGGATACCGATATTCGCCGTCTTATCTTCGGCTTCATGCAGCGATAGCCATTCCGTCGGGGAAAACGGCGCGCAATCATCCTTTAACCGAATGACAAAACCATCTTCCTTGCGGATGACCTTTGACTCAATATGATGCGCCTTTCCATCGGAAAATCCGAACCGGATGATATTGCCCGCCATCTCTTCGAGACACAGCGGAAGCATCATACGCTCCCGCGCGCTCCCGCCGTGCGTCCGGACAAACTGCTGTACGCAGTCGGATGCTGCAACCACATCCTCCATTGTCCGCATGGAAAATTCCAGCAGATTCTCCGATAATGCCCCGAAATTCTCCCGTAAAAACAGAAATCCCGCTCTTAATGATTCCCGTTTTCCTTTCCTTACAACAACCACTACTAAATATGTTAATAATGTAGCTATTTCAGCGATCGGCATTGCCACCCAGACGCCGTCTACACCAAAGAGCACGCCAAGCAGAACCGCCAATCCGATAATATAAACCGCGCGCTCTAAGAAGCTGAATGTCCTTGCGAGTACGGCATTGCGTATCCCCTGCAAATACAGCATGAAAACAAGGTTGATCCCCATAAACGGCAGCCCAACCGCATTCGCGCGGAAGATTGCAAGCGCCGCCGTATAGGCTTCTCCCGTGGTATCGGCCATAAACAATCCGACAAATACCGGCGTAAAGAGCAGTATGACCGCACAGCAGATAACGGCGCAGATCAGGGAAAATTTAATGGCGATATTTTGTAAGTCCTTCAAACCGCGCGCATCCTCTTCGCCTGCCAGTATTCCCGCAATCAGCATCACAGACTGTCCGATTCCCATTTGGACGGTATTCACAAAGCCGTAAAATGTAAAGCTTTTCCCAAGCGCCGATACTGCCCACTGCCCCGCAATGGCAAGCAGCAGATAGTTTAAGGTGATCTTTTGCAGCATCAGACTGCCGTTGGCGATCGCATTCGGCAAGCCGTTCTTAACGATTTCTCCAATGTCGGAACCGACAAGTCCCCGCGGCGAAATCGCAAGAACAATATTCTTTTTCGTAAAGTGCAAAAGCAAAATGACAAGGGCGACATAATTCGCCACAGATGTCGCGAACGCCATCCCGAACATGCCTCCGTGAAAGACGAATACATTTAACAGGTCGCCCGTAATGTTCGTTGCCGTCATAATGCCGGTGGCATATACGGTTCGCTGTCGGTCTCCGTCAATCTGCATGAATCCGCTGATGATCGGAACCAAGAGGTTCGCCGGAAAACCGAGCGCAAAACCTTTCAGATACGCGCTTGCCATCGGCAGCATATTTGCGTCTTTCCCGGACGCGCCCAAAAGAGAGCAGATTACATCCGAACCAAAGAAGCTTACAATCATCAGCGTCACGGACAGTCCGAGCGCCGTAAAAAAGCAGATGTTAAACACCGCCCGCGCCCTGTCTGCGTCGCCTCTTCCGATATGTCTTGTGTAGGCAACCTGTGTTCCGCTGCTTAAGATTCCGGAAAGCATCATCAGAATGTTATAGACGGGACTTACAATGGAAAAAGATGCCATTGCCGCATCCCCTAAGAACCGGCTGGTAATGATACCATCCACAAGACTTCCGAGCATGGTGGAAACACTCGAAAAAATCAATACCGAAAGCGAACCGAAAAACATTTCCCGGACGATCGCACTGCTTTCCCTATTTTTTGTTGTCACTATTGACTCCATTTCTGTTGCTGTTTTTTTAAGGAATAATCCGGATATCATTCATTTCCGCAAAGAGTTGTTCTATCTTCGGCTTGATATACTCTGCCTTTTGCTCCTTATTTCTGCCCGGAAGCAGCGCGTGGGTAATGCACATGCGAAGCGTAGCGAACCGCTTGATCTGCGTTTCCGCTTCCCGAAGCACCTTAGCATCATCCGTCTTTAAATAAGCACGAATAAACGCATTCCAAAATGCCTGCCATTCATCCGCCGTCATGATCATAACGGATTTCTGCTGTTCGCTTGTTGCCTTCTTCGGAAGCAGTACACACGCCATATAAACACTTGCCAGATCAAGCACCGGATGTCCCAGTGACGCGTCGCCGACATCGATTAAGATCAGTTCATCGTTTCTTACCATGATATTCAGGGCATGGAAGTCGCCATGAATAAAGGTGTTCCGCTCCGGTAATCCCATCAGAAAATCCCGCAGCCTCTTCCATTCCTCTCCAGATAGATAATTTACCAGACCGATCTCACACAAATGCAGCCATACCTCTCTTGTATCCGGCAACTCGCCTTTGGCATACTCCGTATGGTGGAGACCGATTAAAACATCCGCGGCTTTCTTCGCGTAAGACTCCAGCTTCTCCGGCGATTTATGAATGGTACCGGCAAGGGTATCCGCCTCGATCAATTCATAAATGATACCGTAGCTGTCATCCACGCGGACAAGCTGATAGGTGATTGCCGTAGGAACGCCCTTGATAAACGCCCGCCGTGACGCACTGCGTTCTTCTTCGATCTCTTCGACCGTTCTGCCCGGATAAAACACCTTGATGATCTTATCCTCATCCAACTGATATACACGGCTTGTCATGCCGCGTCCGATTTCCTTTAATCCGTCAACGGAAACGGATTTTAACTCTCCTGTCATTTGATTTCCTCTTTTTTTGTTTCCTGATGTTTTTTCCCCGGCATTACGCGGTTACCCGCTCTAATTCATTTAAAATGTATGACTGTATCGCTTGCCGTTCCGCGTCTTTGGTTGCTGTACAATCTGTCATGATACTGAGATGTTCAGGATCTGGCGCATCCTCTTCATTCAAGATCAACCGTTCCATCAGACCATACCGTTTCAAAACCGTTGTAATCCGGCTGATCTGGCTGACACCGTGAACATACTGCCGATCAAAGGAGTAGAAGTCTGTGTTAAGGTTAATTGAAAACATTGTCGTATGGAAAGAATCCGTGCAAACTAACCCGGCATTATTGATTGTGCGGACATAGTCCCTTGCCCCACCATCCACAAGCTCGATTCCATCTATATCTTCAAACTCTCTATGGCGCGTAGCGAAGCACTTTATCGGCAAGCCTGTCCGTTCCGCTAAGAAACGGATGTTTTTCATGGCAATGGGATTCGGCGCGTTTAAGAAATGCAGCAGCAGATATCCCTTATCGTCAGAATCGGAAACTCCGGCAAATTTTCTCCATTCTTCGGGGGGCAGAAGAAGTGTCGGATCGGCAAGGCGCACCGCATCCCTGCCGGTAATATCCTTTATAATGGCAACGCCCTCTTCTTCACGGGCAGATAGTGTCTCGTATTCATTCAAAACGGTTTTTAAGTCATCCCGCAAATAAGCCGGGACATTTGTCGCCCCGAAGCTCGGACACAGTGCAATCCGTTTTTTCGGAGGTGCAAACAACAGGAAAAATAAAGGCGAGAGCATTCCAAGCGTACAGTTCCAGACCTGATCGCTTCCTGCTATAAAAGCAGAGAACCCATCACCTTCTGCCAGTTCCCTTAACTGCGCAAGCGAAAATTGCGTAGGTTTCAGTTCATCTCTGACAAACGAATCGATCTGCGCCATTGACGCATCCGACACGATTGCGTTATTTCCCGAAAGAGATGCCATGAATTTCTGAAAATCTTCCATGAATTCCGGATGCTTTTTCCGGTTAGCTTCTATATCTGCCTCGTCCTCGCCGAAGGTATCCTTCATAATGAGTACCGGTTCATAGCCATTCTTCTGTAAGAAAGTCTTCGTTGCATACCCCTGCAGTACCGATCCGTAGTTGCTGTGAAAAAAAGTGACCAATCCTACCTTGCTCATATCATTCCTCTCCATCAATATACTGTAAAACTAATTCCATCCACGCCTACTTCTTTTACATAAATAAAGTGATCCATCACATAACGGTAAAGTCCCGCCTCATTCGTCACCACAAGCTGATACGGCGTATTAGGATCCGACTCGCTGAACGGCATTGCTTCTCCATCCTCCGACCCCAGCGGTATCACCTCGAAAAAGCTGGCATCTGCGGAATGTAGGAATAAATCGCTGTTGTCTTCCTTGGCTTTTCCAATGACCGCTTCCTCGGTATAATAGTAACCGTTGTTGTGCGGAATTTCCCCGGTATATTGCTTCAGAGCCTTTGTCATCTCATACAGCTCCCCGGCTCCAAACGCCACAATGCGTGAAACCTGCGGCCAAAGCCTTGGGACGATCGGCGTGTCAAAGCCTTCTGCAAAGGCTGCTTCGACTTCGGCGCCACGGTCCGCATCCCTCTTCTTCACTTTCGATACAATGTCTTTCCAATGTTCTTCCAGATAACCAAACGCAGAGAGCATCTGCTTCGTATCAAAGGCTACAATCTGTTCGAAAGCGTTATCTAAAAGTGCGTCCTCCCATAGCGCATCAAAAATACCTTCTTTTTCTTTCTGAAAATAGACCATCTCCTTTGAGACCAGCCGAATTTTGGTATTCGGATGAACCGGAAGGTAATCCTGAAAGAAATCTTTTATTATGATATATTCCTTGTCGGCGGCAAGAACGGCATCATTCGTAATGCTGCGTTCGCCGGTGCTGTACGCGATAAACAGACTCTTTTTCCGGGACAGCGTATCCGACAGCGCGTCCATATATTGCTTTAGGTGATCCGTGGTGCACGGCAGCAATGCACCGGTTTTCTTCCGAAAATAATACACCGGCTTTTCGGCTGTCAGGATATTTGACTCGCTGACATTGGTCTGCAGCGCAACAAGCGGCCGGATAGTCTTTTCATCGGAAAGCGGCACACGGAACTGATACGCGTCGAGGGTTCGGATGCTGCCAAAAGAACAGTGCCGCCCGATATCCGTATTCTGATTGCGGCTTAAGATCCCTGCCAGCACAGAATAACCATCCATCATGCCACGTACATATTTCCCCTGATACGGGTCATCCGGGTTTAAGATGACCTCTCTGGGAATATGGTACATCAATCTGGCGCTTTCATCGTCAAGGATCTTGCTGGGAGAAAGAGGAGTAAGATTCATGACATATTCTCCCAGAATATCCCGTATCTCGCGCCTTTCCTCCGGCGTGATGGATTTGGAACGAAGAATAAAGAAGGCCTCCTGCATGCACAAGCCATGAACAGTATCGCTCGTGATTCCGTATTTTTCATAAAGACTGAATATCTTCGCCATCCCTTTCGCATAAGCGATCAGTGTCTTCCCATCTTTGTCGCCGCTTTGCACAAGGGAGTCCTCGTTGATAAAATAATGGTAGCCGATATGCTGCGGCAGATAGCAGATCTTCTCTGCCGCCACAAATACCCTTGTCGTATATTCTATATCCTCCGCATAAGGGATGGTCTCACTGAAAGTAATCCCATTTTCGCGAAGGAAATCCGTGCGAAACATCTTGGATGTCACCATGCCGAATACGCCGTTGAACATTTTTTCTGTATCCCAGTTCCCTTTTTCAACCACAATTTTGGGAACCGTCTGATTCCAAAGAACGGTCTCGGTAAGGGCCGAAAGCCCCTCTCTTTGCAGTTCATACTCCCGCCGGAAGCACAGGACATCCGCTCCCGTCTCATCCATTTCACGCACCGCCACAGACAATGCGTCCGGTGTAAACTGATCGTCTCCGTCCAGATAGGCGATATACGGTGCCGTTGCCATCGTCATCCCATGGTTTCTGGGACTGGACGGCGTCTTTGCCTCATTGTCAAGTACCGAAAGAATCACATTTTCCTTGCCCTCAAACAGCGCAGGAACTTCCGTATGATACTGCGGCTCGCAGTTGTGCAGCACGA
This sequence comes from Lachnospiraceae bacterium, assembly GCA_017470735.1. Taxonomy (GTDB): domain Bacteria; phylum Bacillota; class Clostridia; order Lachnospirales; family Lachnospiraceae; genus RGIG4930. The sequence continues at coordinate 16,218 of JAFUYB010000068.1, forward strand.
TGATCCACTGAATATTCTCGAATCCTATCGTTTGATTTTCCACGGATTCCTTTGCTCTCAAAAACATATCCATATCCACGTTGTGGAAAGGCGTGACTACGGAAACCAAATAGTTACGATTGTCTGTTTTGCTTGCCATATCGTTCCTCCTCATATTTCCAAATTCCTGTGCAAAGTGTCCCAGAAAATCATAGCTGTTGTCTTATTCAATCGTCAGGATGTCCGAAAAGCCCGTCACTTCAAAAATCTCTTTCACTGCCTCTGAAGCATTTTTTACTACCATTGAGCCTTGCCTGCTCATCGCTTTATGGGCGGATAACAGCACCCTCAGACCCGCAGAAGATATGTATTCAAGCTCTTTCATATCAATAATCAGTTCCGTTTTGCCTTCAATCGCCTCCTTGATTGCTCCTTCCAATTCCTGAGCAGTTGTGGTGTCAAGCCGGCCTCCCAGAGCAACAACCTGACTTTCTCCACTTGTTTCTTTGTTGATACTTAACATTCGATATCCTCCTTCATTCATTTTTATTAAAATGCCACGCAAAAGGGGATGAAGATCCCTTCAACACAAAATACGCCCACGATGTACTCCGGTATTGTAACATGTGAAGCATTACAATCGTATTACAAGCACTCGTTTGTGTCAAGTACTCGTTGGCTCGTGGGCAGCGTAAATATTTACTCGGAAAACACAGAAAAGACTATCCCTGTGGTTTTATGATAGGAATTGATTCTACCACATGATAACAGTTTTTTATTCAAATAGAAAGCTTTTTTCACACTTTCCTGATTATGATAGTTTGC
>JAFUYB010000069.1 GCA_017470735.1 Lachnospiraceae bacterium
CACGCTAAGTCGGGTGCAGAGGGTTCTAAAGGACCCGGTGTATCGAAATTGATTTCCATACACCCGCCATTTTAAGCAGGAAGTTATCAACAAAAGCAAAATAATAAGGGATACGGGCAACGAGTACTTGACACAAACTTCTGATTTCGCAGGTTTGACACAGACTAAAGGGATATGCTAACATACAGATATCGCAGATGTCCGTTCGGACGCGCACAAATCTTTACAACAAGGCTGGGGGGCTTACGATGATGAAAAAGAGTGAACAAAGGGGTTCTAATGTGGCAGGCATGGCGGATGAGGGGCTGTTTCTGCGTTATGCCGAGGAGATCCGTCTGAGGGGGCATTTATCAGAATATTCCGCGTTTTATTTCAATATCGAGGGCTTGCAGGAGATCAGTGAAAAATACGGGTTCCAGGAGAGCCGCAAGGTGACACGCCAATATTCCGGGCATCTGCTGAAATTTCTTGGGAACGATGAGTTTCTCGGCTATCTGAGCGGGGACAATTTTGTCGCGCTGATCAAGCTGGCGAGAACCGATACCTTCCGTCGTTTTATTTCAGACATTGAGGTGGAGACCGTTTACCACGGCAAAGTGACCAAGCACCATCTGAGCGCGGTCGTCGGTATCTGGGAGATGAGTGATGAGGAGGTGCTGGAGATCCGCGAGGTGATCAGCAATCCGGCACTCGCGTTTATCGAGGCAAAATACATTCTCTATCAGCCGTATGTGTCCATTTCATCGGGCAGGGTATCCCGTGCCAATCAGCAAAAGGAAGTGACCGAGGCGTTCCATGAGGCGATCTTACGGAAGGAATTTTTGGTTTACTACCAGCCCAAGGTGGACGCGGCGACCAATACGCTGGTCGGAGCCGAGGGGCTTGTCCGCTGGAGGCGCAATGGCAAATTAGTCTCGCCGGGCGTATTCATCCGCCCTTTGGAGCAGACGGGCGACATTTTGCAGCTTGACTATTTCGTGCTGCGCACGATCTGCAATGACATCAAGCAGTGGAAGGCGCAGGGGATCGAGCCGGTTCCGATTTCCGCGAACTTTTCACGGCGCAACCTTTTGGACGAAGACTTAGCGGAAAACATCGACTACATTATTTCAAGCTCCGGCATTGACAAAAACCTGATCGAGGTGGAGATCGAGGAGACCAAAGAGTCCGAGGAGCATGAATTTATGACGGATTTTGTCTGTGAACTGTATGACCGCGGCATCCGGACTGCCGTGGACAATTTCGGCTCGGGCTTCGCGTCGCTTTCCGCGCTGCGGGAATTTTCGGTGCATACGATCAAGATCGACCGTTCCTTCATCAATACGGACGATTTTTCGCAGAAAGACGAGATCGTGTTGACGCACATCATCCAGATGGCAAAGGAGCTGGGCGTAAATGTTGTGACGCAGGGTGTCGAGAGAGAGGACCAGCTGACCTTTGTGAAGAATGCCGGGTGCAACCTGATCCAGGGTTATTATTTTGACCGGCCGCTGGAGAAGTCGGAATTTGAGAAGCGTCTGAAAAAGAAAGACAGTTATGCTTAAGATTTCGTAAAATCATCTTGCAAGTAGGTAAAAAAAGCGTTATACTTCCTTGAGAATCAATGGCTGCCGTTCATTTTCGCGGGCGGCAGCCGCTGGTTTTGTATCACAAGATGTCATTTCGGACATCGTTATCCCGTTATGAGATTGGAGTTTTTGATGAGAGAAAAGTACGAGACACTGCCTGTGTCAGAGTTGAAGGCATTGGCAAAACACCGGGGCATTAAAGGCATTACCAAGATGAAAAAGAAGGACGTCATCGAGGCGATGCTGGCGCTTGACGAGGAGGAAAAGGCAAAGGCGGCCGAAGAAGAGCGCGCATCCGCGAAAAATGACGCCCCTGCCGGCCACCACCGTGACAACAAGTACCACGGCAAGCAGGCAGACGGTGAAAAGACGCCGCCGCATTACGACGACGCGGAGGTCGCGGACGGCATCCTCGAAGTGCTGCAGGACGGCTATGGATTTATCCGCTGCGAAAATTATATGCCCGGCGAAAAGGATGTCTATGTTTCGCCTTCACAGATCCGCCGGTTCAATCTGAAGACCGGTGATATCATCCACGGAAAGACGCGCAAGAACAATCCGACAGACAAATTCGGGGCGCTTCTTTATATCGAAAACATCAATGGCTTCAATCCCGATGTGGCTTCTAGGAGACCCAATTTTGAAGATCTTACTCCGATTTTTCCGGACGAGAGACTGCGCCTTGAGCGGATCGGCGGCAGCGTGGCGACGCGGATCGTGGACTTGGTATCGCCGATCGGTAAAGGACAGCGCGGCATGATCGTCTCCCAGCCGAAAGCCGGAAAGACGACTTTGCTTAAAGAAATCGCCAAATCCGTCAAGCTGGCCAATCCCGATATGCACCTGATCATCCTGCTGATCGACGAGCGTCCGGAGGAAGTGACGGATATGAAGGAGACGATCGAGGGCGGCAATGTCGAGGTGATCTATTCGACCTTTGACGAGCTGCCTGAGCACCACAAGAGGGTGTCGGAGATGGTCATTGAGCGGGCAAAACGGCTTGTCGAGCATGGCAAGGACGTGATGATCCTTTTGGATTCGATCACGCGCCTGACCCGCGCCTACAATCTGACCGTGACACCCAGCGGGCGGACACTGTCCGGCGGTCTCGATCCGGCAGCGCTGCATATGCCCAAAAGGTTCTTCGGCGCGGCGCGGAATATGCGTGAGGGCGGTAGCCTGACGATCTTGGCAACGGCGCTCGTCGAGACAGGAAGCAAGATGGACGACATCGTCTTTGAGGAATTCAAAGGCACCGGCAATATGGAGCTGGTGCTTGACCGCAAGCTGTCTGAAAAGAGGGTATTCCCCGCGATCGACCTTGCCCGCTCATCAACGCGGCGTGAGGATCTGCTGCTGAACCGGGAGGAGCGTGAGGCGGCGGATGTGATCCGCAAAGCGTTAAACGGCATGAAAAAAGACGACGCGACAGAAACACTGCTCAATATGTTTGCACATACAAAGACCAACCATGAGGTCTGCGAGATGGTTGTAAGGACACGGATGTTGTAGATGAGAAAGTTTTAATCTACAACATATTGTGATATATTTCAGGAAAACCTATTGCCAACCGGGTTTATTATTTGTATAATGGTCTATGATTGTTTTCTGTTTGAGAAGGAACCATAAATTTATCCAGCAAGGGGGGATATGGCAATGAAAAAAAAGGGCAGGAAAAGGCAGAGTTCGATCAAGGTTTTGCTTGTGACGATCATCATTGGCGTTACACTGGTGACTTCGATCGGACTGGAGGCGTTTTCCATCTACAACACGGTCAAGAGCAACAATGAGCAGACAGAGGCGTATGCCAACCAGCTGATGGAGGATGTCCAGAACGAGCTTAAGTTTGAAGTCGAGACCGTCTACAGCATGGTGGATCAGTTCCATCAGATGCAGGAGGCCGGAATTCTTTCGGAAAAGGAAGCCAAGAAGCAGGCGGCGGATATCGTCCGGGAGCTTCGCTATGATGACGGCAACGGCTATTTCTGGATTGACACGACAGAGGGTATCAATGTCGTTCTTTTGGGCAGGGAAGAGACCGAAGGCAATTCCCGTTATGACGCGGTTGACCCGAACGGCGTCAAATACATTCAGGAGATCCTGAATGCCGGCATGCAGACAGGCGGCGGCTTTGCGTATTTCTCATTCCCCAAGCCGGATGAGACGGAGTCATTGCCCAAGATGAGCTACTCTTTGGAGTACGAACCTTACGACTGGGTGATCGGTACCGGTATGTGGATCGACCAGATCGATGCAATGGAAGCGGATTATTTAGCGGCGGCGAATGCGGCAATGCGCACCAGCATCATCTCGTCGGTGATCTTCCTGCTCGTCCTTTTGGTTCTTTTGGTGATCTTCGCGCTGTTCATCGGCAACCGGATCGCGAACCCGATCAAGCTGATCACGAGCGAGCTGGAGCGGATGGCTTCCGGCAACTTCACGATACTCGAACAGACGCCGGAAATGGAAAAGGTAGAGCGCGACCGTACCGAGATCGGTACGATGTCCGACGCGGAGACGACGCTGCACCACAGCATCCGCGAACTGATGGAAAAGATTTCCGAGACGACTGCTTATGTGGCGAGTGCGTCTGAGGAGCTGACGGCTTCGGCGGGGCAGGCGGCGGATGCCAGCGAGATGGTGGCAGAGAGCTGTACGAATGTGGCAGGAAGCTGCAACGATCAGATGGCAGTCGTGACCGATGCCAACGACGAAGTAGCGACTTTCGCGGTCAATATGGACGAGTTCTCCAGCACGATCGATTCGTTCGGTGAGGCGATCAATTCGACGAACCAGGCGGCATCGACCGGTGGGGCGGAGATCCAGAAGGCTGTCGTACAGATGCAGAAGATTCAGGAATCCGTATCCGCGACATCCGAGGTGGTATCCAGCTTAGGAAGCCAGCTGCAGACGATCGGCAGCATTGTCGATACGATTTCCGATATCGCGGAGCAGACCAACCTGCTTTCGCTGAATGCATCGATCGAGGCAGCGCGCGCAGGTGAGGCAGGCAAGGGCTTCGCGGTCGTGGCAGACGAGATCCGCAAGCTGGCGGATGAGTCCAATGACGCGGCGGCACAGATCACCGAACTGATCAATTCGATCCAGGCGCGTTCCGATGAAGCAGTGACATCGATGGTTCAGGGATTGTCGATCGTCGAATCCGGTTCGGAGGTTGTCAGCCAGTCCGGCGCGACCTTCAACGAGATCGTCAACATGGTATCCAACGTGTCACAGCAGGCACAGCGCATGGAGCAAATCGTCGGCGACCTGGCAAGCGGTACCGACCGGATCAAGAGCCACATCGAAGAGATCGACAGCATGTCGCGCAGCGTGGCAGAAGAGACCGGCAATGTTTCCGCTGCCTCCGAAGAGCAGACGGCGAGCGCGCATGAGATCGCGGAAGCCAGCGACCGCCTGGCGCAGACCGCGCAGGAGCTGCAGGCTTTCGTACAGAGGTTTGAGCTGTAAGAGCGGATCCGTCAAATCAGAGAAAAGCCAAGCCCTCTCCCAAAGCGGGAGAGGGTTTTTGCGAAAAGTACAAATTACCCCTTGCAACTCAACCTGCACTGTGGTATAGTTTAAAAGCTGTATTTATGGGAGGTGAAGATTATGAGACAAGGAATCCATCCGGATTATTATCAGGCTACTGTGACTTGCAACTGTGGCAATACATTTGTGACCGGCTCCACCAAGGAGAATATTCATGTGGAGATCTGCTCCAAGTGCCATCCGTTCTACACGGGCCAGCAGAAGCAGGCGCAGGCGAGAGGTCGGATTGACAAGTTCAATCGCAAGTACGGCATTACACAATAGCTGTTTGATACGACCATACAAGGATCACAGGGATAAGTCAGCGAATGCGTGGCTTATTTCTGTGTTTTTTTGTATCACTTCTCTTCGTGCGGGGCAAAGACGGCGGAGACTTGTGTGCAAGAGAGATGAACATTTGATGAGGCGACAGGAGAACGGTAAATGACCTACCAGCAATCACTTTCCGGCGCCGCAAGGCGTCTTGCGGACGCCGGGGTTTTAAATCCCGAGGTAGACGCCTGGGAACTGTTTTCGGAAGCCTTCGGGATGGCGCGCAAGGATTACCTTTTGGTGATGCGCGATGAGGCGGAAGCGAAAGGACAGGCAGAATACGACAGGCTGGTAGCCTTGCGTGAGACGAGGAAGCCGTTACAGCAGATCTTGGGGCACGCCGGTTTTATGGGACTGGACTTTGCCGTCAATGAGCATGTGCTGGCACCCAGGCAGGATACGGAGCTTTTGGTCGAGGAGGCGCTAAAGAGGTTGAAACCGGGCATGGCAATACTGGATCTGTGTACGGGCAGCGGCTGCGTGCTGGTGTCCCTGATGCATCTGGTGCAGGGCGTGACGGGAATTGGCGTGGATATATCGGAAAAGGCGCTTGATGTCGCCCGGGAGAATGCAAGGAAAAATTTCGTGCATCCGGACTGGCGGCAGGGCGATCTGTTCGCGGCAGTCGCAGGAGAGCGGTTCGACCTGATCACAGCCAATCCGCCCTATATCCCGACCGGGGTGATTTCCGGTCTGATGCCCGAGGTGCGGGATTTTGAGCCGCGGCAGGCATTGGACGGGGATGCAGACGGTCTGGCATTTTACCGCAGGATCACGGACGGGGCGCCGGATCATTTAAAGGAAAATGGCTGGCTGCTGTTTGAGATCGGGGTCGACCAGAAGATCGCCGTGGAGACATTGTTATTTGAACGGGGCTTTTCTGATATTCACTGCTTTAAGGATTATGCAGGCAATGACCGCGTAGTCGCCGGGCAATTTGTGTGGGAAAATGAAAATGGATGATCCGGTTTGGGGCGGATGCAGCCGCATCTGGCCGGGGAAATGATACGAAATAGGAAGGGTTACACCATGTTTGACAAATTAGAGGATTTACTGCTGCATTACCAGGAATTGATGGGGATGCTGTCGGAGCCGGATGTGGCAAATGACAGCAAGCGGTTCGGCAAGCTGATGAAGGAACAGAGCGATCTGCTGCCGATCGTTGAGGCGTACAAGGAATACAAGGACTGCCATCAGGCGATCGACGATTCGCTGGCGATGATCGAGGAAGAGAGCGACGAGGAGATGCGGGAGCTTGCCAAGGAAGAACTGTCCGAGGCGCGCGAGAGGGCGCAGGAGCTCGAAGAGCAGCTAAAGATACTGCTTCTGCCGAAGGATCCGAATGACGGCAAAAATGTCGTCGTGGAAATCCGCGCAGGGGCAGGCGGTGACGAGGCGGCGCTGTTCGCGGCGGAGCTGTACCGGATGTATGTCCACTACGCCGAGAACTGCGGCTGGCGCGTCGAGCTGATCGAATCTGAAGAGACCGGGATCGGCGGCATGAAGAAGGTCAACTTTATGGTCAGCGGTAACGGAGCGTATTCTGTACTGAAATACGAGTCCGGCGTCCACCGCGTCCAGCGTGTGCCGGAGACCGAATCCGGCGGACGGATCCACACCTCGACCGTGACGGTGGCGGTGATGCCTGAGGCTGAGGATGTGGATATCGGGGAGATTAGCGAAAGCGATTACCGTATCGATGTGATGCGGGCTTCCGGCAACGGCGGACAGTGCGTCAACACGACGGATTCGGCGGTGCGCCTGACCTATTTCCCGGAAAATATCGTGATCTATTCGCAGACCGAAAAGTCGCAGCTGCAGAACAAAAACAAAGCATTTGCCCTGTTGCGCACCAAGCTTTACGATCTGGAGATGCAGCGCCGTCAGGCGGAGGCATCGGCAGAGCGGCTGTCACAGATCGGCACGGGAGACCGTTCTGAAAAAATCCGCACCTACAATTTCCCCCAGGGGCGCGTGACCGACCACCGGATCAATCTGACGCTTTACAAGCTCGAGAAGGTGATGGACGGCGACATCCAGGAGATATTGGATTCATTGATTTCGGCGGACCAGGCAAAGAGACTGTCCGTCATGGAAGAGGCGTCTTGAAAACGTTGATAATAAGAAAGATGTGTACTGATGGCCGTTCCAAAGTTTTTTGAGTTCTTTGAAGGATTTCTGAGAGCAACACAGGATGGGGAATTACATACAGCCAAGGAAGTCAGGGAGATCATCGCAAAAGAGATGAATATTTCCGATGAGGACCGCTTGGAGATGCTGCCCAGCGGCAAACAGACGACATTTGATAACCGTGTAGCTTGGGCACGGACATATCTCGACAAAGCTGAATTGATCGAAACACCTACCAGAGGAAAATATCAGATTACGGAAGCGGGTAAAACTGCATTGGCTTCCGGTGAAAAGATTGACCTGAAATATTTGGAACGATCGGATAAGTTTAAGGAATTTCATAAGGCAACGGCACCTGATTCGACAGAAAACACAGATGAAGATAATACGGAATCCGATGAGTCGCCGATGGAGACACTGGATGCTGCTTTTCGGCAGGTCAATGCAACGCTTGCAAGTCAGTTGATGGATGAAGTGATGAAACTCACGCCAACTGAGTTTGAGAGATTGGTAGTGAAATTACTTCTGAAGATGGGTTATGGAAGCGGCATCGAAGAGGCCGGCATGGTTACGCAACCATCAAATGATGGCGGGATCGATGGGATCATTAAGGAAGATCAGTTGGGCTTCAGCCACATTTACATTCAGGCTAAACAGTGGGCAGTTGATCAGACCGTAGGCAAGCCGGAGATTCAGAAATTTGTCGGCGCACTGCAAGGACAGCAGGCGCAGAAGGGTCTCTTTATCACGACAGCAAAGTTCTCTAACGGAGCTTTGCAGTTTGCAGATAATCTTCTCGGTGCAAAGGTGGTGCTGGTAGATGGAACTGCTATTACAAAACTTATGATCAAGCATAATGTCGGGGTATCTGTTGAGCATGTCTATGAAGTGAAAAGACTTGACAGTGACTTCTTCGCAGAAGAATTGTAAATGAGTTCATGAATTCTTTATATGACTTAAAGGGAAAGAAGATCTTTGAGCATTTTTACATAGTATTTGCTACGAGCCCATTATTTTGAGGCGATTGCAGAACTGTAAAGCATTCTGTATTTTAGAAAATTGACAATAACGGAAAAAATCTAAAATATCTCATTGACATGGATAATTGGAATGTGGTATATCTGTTTTAGAAAAATGATATAAACGGGAAAAACTAAAATACAGCACGAATAATTTATAGAATGCCATGGAAATCAAAAGAAACCGATACCTTGAGCGGCTGATCGGCCGGATGAACAACGGAATGATAAAGGTGGTTACGGGGATCAGAAGATGCGGAAAGACATATCTTTTGTTCCATTTATTCTATGATTATCTTATTCAGTCCGGTGTGCCGGAGGAGAATATTATCACGATTCCTCTGGATGATGATGATTATGTTGAATACACAGATCCCGGAAAACTCTATGATTATATAAAGAACAAACTGTCTGATCCGAAACAGAAATATTATGTGTTCATAGATGAGGCGCAGTATGCGATAACTAGGGCGGAAATGAAGAACCCGGACATCCCGATCAGACTGTACAATGTTCTGAATGGTCTGTTACGGAAGGAGAATGTGGATGTCTATGTGACCGGCAGTAATTCCAAATTCCTGTCTGCGGACATTATGACAGAGTTCAGAGGGCGTGGCGATGAAGTACATATTGCTCCACTTTCATTTTCTGAGTTTGTCCCTGCGTTCAGTGGAGACAGGATGGAAGCGTGGAGAGACTATACCTATTATGGTGGAATGCCCCGCATCCTGATGGAGAAGGATGATCAGGCTAAGACTGCTTATCTGGACAGGCTGAATAAGGAAATCTATGTAAAGGATATCAGCGAAAGATATGATATCCGTAACGGTGAGGGGATGGAGGAGCTGATGAAGGTTCTTGCTTCGGCCATCGGGTCTCTTACGAATGCTCAAAAGGTATCGGATACCTTTAGCAGTAACGGAATAAAAGGGATTACAATGCCTACGATCGCAAACTATCTTGTATATCTTCAGGAAAGTTTTGTCGTCCAAAAGGCAGAGAGATATGACATCAAGGGGCGTAAGTACATCAGTACACCGTCTAAGTATTATTATTCGGATATGGGCCTAAGGAACGCATTCCTTAACTTCAGACAATATGAAGAGACACATATCATGGAAAATGTCATTTATAACGAATTGATCTACCGGGGCTATAACGTGGATGTAGGAGTGGTACAAGTCCGATCAAATGATGGAAACAAAAAAAAGCAGTTGGAAGTTGATTTTGTAGCGAATCAGGGTAATAAGAGATACTATATTCAGTCAGCTTTTGCTCTGCCGGATCAGGAAAAGATGGATCAGGAGCAGGCATCGCTCATAAAGATATCTGATTCCTTTAAGAAAATCATAGTAGTTAATTCCAATACACCGGTATGGAGAAATGATAAGGGGATCCTGGTTATGAATCTGTATGATTTCCTTCTTAATGAGGACAGCCTTGATATGTAAGAAAAGATGTGGCTCTATGAGATAATTCATAGAGATCCTTTATTAAATCAACGGATTTTGATATAATAATTTTTTTTCGGTAAATGCTTACAGCCAACACAAATCGCTGACCAGGCAAAGAGACTGTCCGTCATGGAAGAGGCCTCATAAAGAATCAGGGGTGTGACAATGAAACGATATAAAAAACCAATGTACAGAAGCATTACCATTGGTTGCATAGCATTTATCATTATTTTGAGTGTTGCGCTTTCCGTCATGACTTATATTTTCTACAGTCAGTCCATCTATGGGAAATATGAGGAGGAAATGACGAATATTCTAAACTTAGTCGAGAGCCAGATTGATGAGGATGATCTGTATGACTGCGTTAATATGCTGACCGAGTCAAAGACATACAAGAAGCTGCAGAAGTACATGGACAATTTTGTGGACAATTACAATGTCCATTATCTGTACATCTTAAAGCCGCTGAACACCAATCCGGAAGACAATGTGATGAGCGTATGCTCTGCAAATTCGACCTACGAAAAAGAACATGATCCTGATAATGTGCTTCATTTGGGCGATACGGTGGGCGATGCCTATTCTCCTGAACTGGCTCAGAGGTTCTTTGATATTATGGAGCAGGATGAAATCGTATTTTTTGAGGAAAAAACGGAGTGGAGCATCGATTATACGGCTGCTTTGCCAATTAAAAATTCCGCAGGGGAGGCATTTGCTGTCTTATGCGTTGATGAGTCCACGGATGTGATGCATTCTGAGATCAGACGGAATATCATTTTGGATATTTCCTTTATTTCCGCATTGGGGTTGATTTTCATTGCGATATTCCTTGCCTGGATGCACCATAATATCACCAGCCCGATCCATTCTCTGGAGAACAGCGTTTACAATTTCGCAAAGAAAAGCCAGACAAAAAACGACCCGGATGAATTGATTTATGAAGCGCCTGAGATCCATACGGATAATGAGGTAGAATCCTTATCCAACGCGATCAACACCATGTCCAACGACATACATGACTATGTGGTTTCCCTCGTTGAGGCGGAAGAAAGTATTCGGAAGCTGGACAATGTCGCCAGACAGGACAATCTCACCAAGGTAGGCAACAAATATTCCTATGATATGATGGAGACAAGCCTGAATCATGACATAAAGGCCCATGATGTTGTGGTCAGATTCGCGCTGATGATGGTCGATATCAATTATTTGAAGCGTGTGAATGATACTTACGGGCACAACAGGGGAAACGAATACATACTCGGCATCTGCGGGATCATATGCAGTTTATTCGGAAAAGAAAATGTCTACCGCATAGGCGGCGACGAGTTTGTCGTTGTAATTTCCGGGAACAATTATTATAAGCGTGACGAGCTGGAAGAAAGCCTGATAAAGCTTTTGGGGAAAGCCGAGCATGACGATACGGTATCCCCGTGGCGGAGGTATTCGGCTTCTGTCGGCATGGCTGTGTATAACAGCGAGAAGGATACTAATGTCGATTCCGTTTTTAAACGGGCAGATGCGCGGATGTACAAACGCAAGACAGAATCAAAAAAGGACAGAGTATAAAACAGCATGGCATTATTCAAGAAAAAGGCGAAAAAAAAGGAAAAGCCTGAAAAAAAGCAGCGGAAAAAGCCCTGGGAGAAGCTGGGCATTGATGTCAGTTTGTTCTCGTGGCTTGTGGCCGCATTTGCCCTTGTGGCCGTGTTGCTTGCCATATTCTACGTGCTGTGTCCGTAAGGAATTGTATCAAAATAACTTGCACAATTTATTTTTCTACAGTTCCTAAATGGTATTGGTGCCCCCCCGCGGATTCTTTTTTCAGGCAACCCATCAAAACCGGTTGCAACCCCTTTTTAAAAATGGTACACTAATGCGCAGCAGTAAACAGATCTAAAGGGGGGATTTTATGAAAGGAAAGAAGTGGCTTGCGCTGTTTGCGGCGGCAGCACTGGTGGTTTCGGCAGCAGGATGCGGCGGGACAGGCGGCAGCGCGGCGGATGAGACGGACACACAGGAACAGGCGGGAGAGACAGCGGAAGAGGAGAGCGGCGATACCGCGATCGTGCTTTCGGATGCTGCCAAGAACCACGCTGACGACGGCGAAGAGATCATTGGGATTTCAATGCCCGCAGAGCATCTGCCGAGGTGGAACCAGGACGGCAACTACCTGAAAAAGAACTTCGAGGACGCCGGCTATACGGTTGACATCAAATGGGCGGACAACAAGATCGACACCCAGCGCCAGGACATCCACGATTTGGTCAATGACGGCGTGGACATTCTGCTGATCGCGGCGGTCAAGGGCACGGAGCTGAATGATGTGCTCGCGGAGGCAAAGGCGGCGGAGATCCCGGTCATCGCGTATGACCGCATCATCGACAGTGATTCGGTGGAGTATTATGTCTCCTTTGACAACGACATGGTAGGCCAGCTTGAGGGTGAGCATATCCGCGACATGCTCGATTTGGAGAACGCGGGCGACAAGACCTACAATATGGAGATCGTTTCGGGCGATTCCAACGACAAGAATGCGGACGGCTATTACAATGGGGCGATGGGCGTGCTCCAGCCGTATCTCGATTCAGGAACGCTTCAGGTGCCGTCCGGCGAGACAGGCTACCACGAGACCGAGACCTTCCAGTGGTCTACGGAAAAAGCCAACGAGCGCATGACCAATATCCTGACATCCTATTACGCGGACGGGACGCAGCTTGACGCGGTGCTCTGCGCCAACGATACGGCGGCGATCGGCGTGGCGGACGCGATCCGGGACAGCTACAGCGGTGACAATCAGGTGCTTCTGACCGGGCAGGACGGCGATGTGGACAATTTAAAGAATATCATGGACGGCAGACAGACGATGACCGTTTACAAGTGCCTGCCCCATGAGACGCAGGCGATGTACGATGTGACAGTGGCGTTCATGAACGGAGAGGAGATCGGACCGGATCTGATCCAGACCGCAGGCTGGGATTTCGATGTCGTCTACGCGGATGACCGTTATTCAAATGGCACGGATTACATGAAGTCATTCTTATTGACGCCGCTGACGATCACAAAGGACAATCTCATCGAAGAGCTGGTCGATACCGGATTCTATACGATGAACGACGACGGTACCTTTACCGTCGCCGAATGATCTGTTATTCATTTTGATTTAATTACGGTAATTCTTTTTCAAGTATTTTTCGAGCGTGGGATGGAACAGCTGAAAGCCGTTCCGCCCGCGCTCTTTAACTTCATAAAGAGCGGCATCCGCGAAATTCATCACCTTGGTAGGGTCATCCGTGTGGTTCGGATAGAGCGCGCAGCCGAGGCTTGCCGTAATGGAGAGCGGTCCGGTGGAGAGAGAATATTCCTCTTTGATCGAGTTCAAAATACGGCTGCAGATCGCGTTGGCGTCACCCACGCTTTTGCCAAGCAGCAGTGCCATGAATTCGTCACCGCCGATCCGGGCGATCTGGAGCTGGCTGGAGCTGAGCTTCTTTAAGCGCCTGGCGACTTCGATCAGCAGCTCGTCGCCGATCGGATGCCCGAGGGTGTCGTTGATCGTCTTGAAATGATCGACATCCATCATCAGGATGCCGAACGGCTCGCGGTGGTCGATGGTCTGCTGGATCCTGGCGTTGATATAGAGACGGTTCGGCATCTGCGTCAGGAAGTCCTGGTTGATCAGACGCTCGCGCCGCCGGTTGCTCATATAAAGGATCACAATGATCGCGATCATCATGATGATGATCAGGATGATCAGGTTGGACAGCAGCGTATTCTCCCGGTAGAACTTCACAAGAGACGGATGCTCGTTGAGGATCGTGGATTCCGGGGGCAGATCCCGCTCGGAAAGGTTGAACTGATCCATCACATCCTGGTCGAAAATAGAGGTCGTGATCGGTTTATCGACCATCGGGATGTCAGAAAGCGGCACGCCGTCCGCGATCTTTGCCGCCATTTGTCCGGCGAGGACTCCGGCGTCATAGTGCGAGTAGACGATTCCGCCGAGCACGCCGTAGCTGACATTTGAGGTAGATACGCGGAAGATCGGCACATCGGGCGCATTTTCGGAAAGCAGTGTCGCCGCGGTGCGCTCCGTGTAGACATTTCCGTCCCCGTCTTCGAGGAAATCCAGATATAAGATAATGTCGTTTTGCCCGAGATTCTGCAGCGCGTCGATCAGACCGGCGCGGGAATAATCCGCCGTATTGATGACGGAATAGGTCAGCGCCTGATATTCGGCAGAGGTATCCTGAAACAGCGCGTACTCACCGCGGCCCGTGATCGAACCGTCCACGACGGCAACGACATGGGTGCGTCCCGGGAACATCTCATGCATCATCTTGAAGCTTGCCATATAGTCAGGGACTTCGGCGATGCCGGTCACCTGTTCCATCGCGTCAGCGGACTCGGCGTCGCCGAAGTTGTTGATGCCTAAGAAAACGGTAGGGATGTCTTTGAATAATTTATCACGGTAATTCTTCCAGAAACGCAGGGCGTTGTCGTCCGAGAGGATGACAAGGTTGTACGGATCGGAATGCGTGACCTTATAATCAATGAAATCATAGAACTGCTGCAGGTCGTCCGGATGGTAGAAGTTCTTGGAATCCATGAATTCGTAATCAATATCATAGGAAATGCCGCCAAGCCCCGCGACAATGCCGCGGAGCTGTTCGGGAACGGTCGAATAGGAGTAGTTGTAGGAACAGATGCAGAGTATGCGGTAAGGATCGGAACGCTTGTCTTCAAGCCCGCTGGCATCCACACGGATGCTGCCTGATACGGACAGGACACAAACCAAAAGAAGAACTACAAAACAATGAAAACGACGCATAACGATCAACCCCTCTTTAACTATGTCATACCTATTTTTCATCTGTTCGCTGCCGGACAATTGTATTTATTATAATACAACCTGCAAAGATAATGCAACTAAAAAAGGGAGGTCATTTTGAGGTCATTTTGCGTACAGTCTCCAACGCGTGCGCGACCGGGGGCAGGGAAAGGATGACCAGCGTGACCACGCCCTCGGCGGCGATGTAGGCACCGTTGTAGGCGGCGGAGTAAAGCAGGGGGTTGCTGAATATGCCGCTTTCCGGAGCGTATGCCGCAAAAAAGATCACGCCTGAGAGCACGGAAAAGACGAATCTGCCAAAGATCCCGGCCAGATATCCTTTCCGGTAACCGTTCGGCTTTCCAGCGAAAAGCCCCGACAGGCCGAGCGCGCCAAAGGCGAGGATGTAGTCACAGAGTAATTGCGGAATACTGATGATGTAAGGGTCGATGAACATCTGCAAAAGCCCATAGGCGACGCCGCAGGCGATACCGCCGGACAGTCCGAACCATGAGCCGATCAGCGTGATAAACAGCATGGAAAGCAGTGTGACATTGCCGCCCATCGGCAGGGAAAATAATTTGATCATTGAAGCAAGCATTGCAAGGGCGACTGCCATCGCGGAGAACGCGAGCTGGCGTACATTGACCGGGCGTTTGGCGCCGCGCAGCCTGCTTGTGATGGCCGATGCCGCTAAAAGCACGAGGATCAAAAGGACGACGATCAGCGTATAACCTGCCGTCGTCGGCATGTAATAGATGCCGCCGTAGCCGTCGTCTATCGCGTTGACAAAGATATTTCCCATAATAAAAATCTCCTTTCAATGTGCATTGCCAGGAGATCAAGAATATGCTTCCTTCCGCCGGTATGATCCGGATCAAGTGATAAGGGTTGGACTGTCGTCCTCTCAGCGCTGACGCACCCCCAGCAATGATATTATTTTCCGAAGCGATACTATACCACTCTTTTTGACGCATTGCAAGTATTTTTGGTATTCCCAAAAGTACAAAAGAATGATAGAATAAATGACAATAGTTTTGCAGGCAGGGGGGAAGCGGATGAGTGCAGAATATGTTTTAAACGGGGGGATGAACGAGCTTGAGGTCATGGAATTCATGGTCGGTAACCACCATTACGGCATCAATGTCGCAAAGATCCAGGAGATCATTGCCTGGCATCCCGTGACGCCGGTGCCCAACATCAATCCCTGCATCGAAGGGATTTTCATGCCGAGAAAGCAGATGATCTCCGTGATCGACCTGCGCCGGTGCCTTGGGTTTGAGCCGTTCCAGCCGGGGGATAAAAAAGGACTTTTCATCATTACGCAGTTTTCCAAGCTGACGACGGCTTTCCACATCGATGAGATCCGGGGGATCCACAGGGTTTCCTGGGAAAATATCCATGTGCCGGATACCTCGGCTGAGGCAGGAGGGGCGGATCTGGCGACCGGCGTCGTGCGGATTGAAGACCATCTGACGGTCGTGCTGGATTTCGAGCGGATCGTCTCGTCGATCAATCCGGAGGCAGGCGTTAAGGTTTCCGATCTCGATGAATACGAGGCAAAGGACCGTTCCGCGACGCCGATCCTTTTGGCGGAGGATTCCAAGATGCTCTCCAAGCTGATCCAGGAGTGCCTGCGGCGCGCGGGCTACACCAACCTGATCGTCAATGAAAACGGCCAGGAAGCGTGGGACAAGCTCAATGAATTTGCGGCGGACGGCCAGGAGAAGGTGCTGAAAAAAGTTCACTGCATCATTACGGATATCGAGATGCCCAAGATGGACGGGCATACGCTGACAAAGCTTGTTAAGGGCCACAACTGGATGAAAAAGATCCCGGTCATCATCTTTTCGTCGATGATCAACGATGTCATCTACAAGCAGGGTGAGGAGCTCGGAGCGGACGCCCAGCTGACCAAGCCGGAGATCGGCAGGCTGGTCTCTGTCGTGGATGAGATGGTGGAAAGGCATGAGAATGAAATGCGGGAAGCCGGGTATGTCTGATTATAAAGAGGCAGTTATATTGCAGCCACAGATAGCGGCATTGTAATGATGCCGGAAAGGTGTGACGGCTATGGGAACGGTATATTTGCACATCGGTACGCCAAAGACCGGTACTACGGCGATCCAGGAATTTCTATATGCGAACCGCGGCCTGCTGAAAGAGCGGGGCTTTTGTTATCCCGATTTTGGTTACCGCTATCCCAACATCGGCGCGTGGCGCAACGGATATTTCCTCTCGCGGATCGGGCGGGATGTCTTCATAGAGGAAAAGGAAGACAGCTTCCGGCAGCTTGCCAGGCTGGCAGAGGAGCAGGACAAGATCATTCTCTCGGATGAATCCATCTGGAAAAAACAGAAAAAGGAGGGCTTTTGGCAGACGATCGGCGGGCGGATCCGGGAAATGGGATGTGAGCTGCATATCATCGTTTACCTGCGGCGCCAGGATTCCCTGATGGAATCGACCTGGAACCAGCGGATCAAGGCAAGCGACGATTTCGGGCTGTCCTTTGAAGAATTTATCCGCGCGGAGCACCATTATATGCCGCTGCAGTATGACAGGATGCTGCGTCTGATCCAGCAGAATGCCGGTGCAAAGGTGATTACGGCACGCGTGTTTGAGAGAGGGCAGCTGTTGGGCGGGAGCGCGATTGACGACTTCTGCGGCATCATCGGGTTTCCGGTGGATGACAGATGCCGCATGCCAAAGGCGGACGCGAATGTATCGCTGGACAGGGGCATGCTTGAGATCAAGCGTCAGATCAATAAAAACACTGCTTATGCCGGGACAAAGAATTTTTATCAGGATGTCATTTTGCGTAGCCGTTCCGTAGAGGCGGGATGCGGCGGAGAAAAAAAGACCCTGCTTTCGCCGGAGACGAAGGAAGCCTTTCTTGAGCGCTTTGCGGAGGGCAACGCGTTTGTGGCACGCGAGTTTATGGGGCGCGAGGACGGCAGGCTCTTTTATCACGATATGGCAGAAAGCGGGCAGTGGGATCCGGTGTGGGAAGAGATGTATCCGGCGCTGCTTCGTGTGATGTCCACAGCGGATACGATGCTGTACCGCAGGATCGACGCATTGGAAAAGCGGCTCGATGAATTATCCGGCAATGCGGCAGGGCAGTCCGGAAGCAAATCGCAGACAGAGAAACCCCAACTTGCAAAACATGTGGGCGGAAAGCTGCGGAAGAAGCTGTCCGGTTTGACAAGATAGTATATAGTTTGATAAAATCAATGCATCTGTATTATTAAAAAGTAAGAAGGAGGGAATGGTAATGGCTTGTTTTATTGTACCCGGGGTAGAAGCTGTTGTGACGACGGCGGTGCAGAAGCATGAAGAGAAAAAAGAGGAGCAGGCAAAGCTTGACGGCACGTTTGACGAACTGACGGCGGAGGCTAAGATTCCGTTTTCCCGCAAGCTGAAGTGGCTGTCTTCGATGCTTTGGGGCGGAGTGATCCTGCTGGCGTTTGAGCATCTGTGGCATGGCGAGGTTGTGCCGTTCTTCCCGTTTTTGACGGCGATGTCTGACGCGGCGAGCACGGCGGAGATGCTGCGGGAAATGGCGACAGTCGGCGTTGCGATGGGCGTGCTGATCACGCTGGTCTGGGCAGGCATCTGTTTTGCGGCGGACATCATCGTCAGACGCGATCCTGCGAAGGCAAAGGAGACGGTACGATGACTTTGCTGATCACGGTGTTCGCTGCGGTGATCGCGACTGCGGTCTGGTACAGGCGGGATGAGGACGATATGCTCCTTGCCGTACCGATGTTTCTGTTTTGGGGCGCGTCGCTGATGTGGCTTGTAGATGCTGTGTTTGAGTACCATGAATTGCGGGCGGCGTATTTTACGCCGGATCCCGCGGATATGTTAAATGACGCGTTTTTGGGCTTGTCTGTCGTGGCATTTGCCCTAGTGATCTGGATCGCGATGGTGCTTTTTAAAGATCCGAAAGGCATTGTACGCAGACGGCTGCTTCAAAAAAGAGGATGATTTTTAATCATCCTCTCAGACTGTAGACAAAGCTGGTTGCGAAACTTAGTTTTCGCAACCGATTTTTTTATTTTGAACTATGCCGCAACAAATCCGAACGAAAAAGAGTTAAATGGAGCTCCTATTATTCCTTTCCTTTGCAGCATTTTTGCAAG
>JAFUYB010000070.1 GCA_017470735.1 Lachnospiraceae bacterium
ATGACCAGAGGGCAATTACGATTGAGTGTGCTTCTGATACCACTGAGCCTTATGCTTTCAGGGATGTTGTTTATAAGAAGCTGATCGAGCTCTGCATAGATATCTGCAAGCGCAATGGCAAGAATAAGCTGATCTGGTTCGAGGATAAGGATAAGACTCTGAATTATTCTCCGAAGAGCGGGGAGATGATCCTGACAGTTCACAGGTGGTTTGCCAATAAATCCTGTCCAGGCAACTGGATGTATGCGAGGATGGGAGATCTGGCGGAGAAGGTGACAAAGGCGCTGGGTGGTACTGATAAGCCTGTGGAACCGGAAAAGCCGGAGGATAAGACTACCATCAAGTGGTATCGTGTTAGGAGGTCCTGGGCGGACAGCAAGACGCAGAAAGGCGCTTATAAGATTCTGGACAATGCGAAGAAGTGCGCGGATCAGAATCCGGGATATAAGGTGTTCGATGCGGACGGTAAGGTTGTGTATGAGCCGAAGGCAGCGGAGCCTGGGGTGAAGGTGCCATTTCTAGTGAAGGTCAGTATCTCTGATCTGAACATCCGGAAGGGGCCGGGGATGGATTATGACAGGGTGCAGTTCTGCCCGGTTGGAGTATATACCATTGTGGAAGTGAAGTCCGGTAAGGGATCAACAGCTGGATGGGGAAGGCTGAAGAGCGGGATTGGATGGATTTCGCTGGATTTTGTGAAGAGAGTTTAATAATTGCGGTCAGTGGAGATTTCTCTGCTGACCGTTATTTTTTTGCCTTCCGACCGGAAAAATCATCTCAAAAGGCGCTTAGGAAGATAGGAGGGATGATCCTCACTTTGATTCCCGGAGGTGCCACGGATGACAACTTTCATGAAAAACGGCATTGAAGTATGTATGCCGGAAGATGATGAAAAATCCAGACAGAATATGATTATTGCCGCTGAATTCATGGCACGTATGATACAGAAATACGGAAAGAAAGTTCTTGCAAAGATTGAAGAGAAGGAGAGACAGGAAGCTATTGAAAAATCAGCGGATACAGATGAAGAATAAAACATATTCAGATGTGGTGAGAGATCGGCAGTAGGAGGATTCCTGTTGCCGTTTTTTCATTTAAAATCGTATTGAATTTTTTTGGATATCGTGGTATATTATCAAACAAGGAGTAACTGTGTGACAAAGAGCAACACCCAAAAGAGAGGAGGCGGAAATCATTGAAAAAATGCTATATCTACACAAGAGTCTCCACCGCCGCTCAGATCGAAGGGTACAGCCTTGATGCACAGGAGGAAAGCCTTAAAGCATATGCAGAATACAGGGAACTGGAGATTGTCGGGAACTATTGCGATGCCGGCAAATCCGGCAAGAACATCAAAGGACGTCCAGCGTTTCGACAGATGATGACGGATATAAAAAGCCAGAAGGATGATATTGCTTTTGTTCTGGTATTCAAGCTATCACGATTCGGCAGGAATGCTGCGGATATCCTAAAGTCACTTCAGCTTCTCGAAGACTTTGGCATCGACCTGGTGAGCGTAGAGGAAGCCATCGATTCGTCTACACAGGGTGGCAGGCTGACGTTGGCGATTCTCTCAGCCGTTGCTGAGATGGAAAGAGAAAACATCACTGTTCAGTTCATGGCCGGTAAAATGCAGAAGGTACTTGAGGGTGGATGGACTGGCGGCGCTATTCCATATGGCTATAAGAATGTT
The DNA here is from genome assembly GCA_017470735.1 of Lachnospiraceae bacterium. Taxonomy (GTDB): domain Bacteria; phylum Bacillota; class Clostridia; order Lachnospirales; family Lachnospiraceae; genus RGIG4930. The sequence goes on from JAFUYB010000070.1 coordinate 1,694, forward strand.
GATCATGAACTGGTTTTGGTTCCGTCAGAGGCAAAAGTTATCCGGAAGATATATGAGCTTTACCAGAAAGATGATATGTCGGCTTCTGCTGTGGCGTATGAGTTGAATCAGAGCAGTTTGGTTCGGATTACCGGAGATGGGAAACAGAAGCCATTCACATATGAATTTGTATCGCGGATTCTGGATAATCCGTTTTATTGCGGCAGAGTTTATTACAACCGTCGAACCAATAAAAAAGACAGGGACGGAAGAACCATTCAGCTGGATGAAGCAAATATCATCACGGCCGAAGGAAAGCATGAGATCATTGTTTCTCCGGAAGTTTGGGACAGCGTTCATGCAAAGAGAATAGAAATCGCAGGACGATATAAAAAAGTCGATGACGGTGGTCATGTGCATCTGCTGTCAGGGATTGTGAAATGTCCGATATGCGGTAAAGGCCTTACCGGAATGATCAGCAGAACAAAGAATCTTAAGGGCGACGGCTATTATAAACCGATTTATTACTATAAATGCCGATACAACACAAGGCAGAACGGAAGAACCTGCCCTTATGATCAGAGCCTGAATCAGGAAATCATCGATGGGCTTGTGCTGAAAATCCTGCAGAAGATTCAGACCTATAAAGAGTTCAAAGATTCTTTGCAGGCTGCCATTGGCGATCTGGGGAATGTAGAGAAGACCGAGAAGAGACTTCAGGATCTTCGTAAGGAACTTCGGGAAGCGGAGCTGACTAAGGATAGGCTGGGAGAAAAGCTGGATGGTCTGAACCCTCTTGGCAAGGATTACGATAAGAAATACGAAGAGACATCAGAAAAACTTGATATCATCTATGACAGAATCGATGATTTGGAAGCGGATGTGATCTCTACAAAGAAAAAGCTGGATGCATTAAAGCAGAAGGCTGATTCTACAACTCAGATTATGACGTTTATGGAGAATCTGCCTCTAGTGTACGAGGAAATGTCAGATGAAGAGCGGAAGGAAATGTTCCAGGCATTTGTAGAAGAGATAGAGTTGTTTTCGGAAGAAAGAACAGACGGAAAAATTATAAAAAGTATTTCCTTCAGATTCCCGATGGTATTTGATGGAAAGCCTCTGGCAAAAACTATAAAGCCTGAAGACATGATATCCTTCAAGCTCGATTGTACGGATATTGATATTGAATTGCCGGGCAAAGGCAATATCATTATGAAGAAGCAGGCTGATGGAAGTCAGAAGGTGATTGTCCGTAAAGGAACCTATGCTGCAATTAAGGCATATATTCTGGAAAAGTATGATGTAAAGGTTCCGACGCTTTATATCGCGCAGATCAAAAGAAAATATGGACTGGAGATAGGGAAAGCCTATAATAAACCTGAGAAGAACAAGAATCACGTGCCGAAGTGCACTAAGGAGAAAGAGCTTCTGATCATGGAGGCACTGAAGTTCTATGATCTGATGGAGCAGGATGTTGAGTACAGGGAGGATGCGGTATGACAGAAAAGAAGAAAAAGAAGCAGCAGAAATGCTACATATATATCCGCGTCTCCACATCCATGCAGGTTGAAGGGTATAGTCTGGAAGCACAGAGGGACCGGTTAAATAAGTTTGCTGATTATCAGGGGATGGAAGTTGTTAGAGAATATTGCGATGCCGGAAGATCTGGAAAGAACATAACCGGTCGTCCGGAATTCACACAGATGCTTCGGGACATCGCTGATGACAGAGACGGTGTTTCCTATATTCTGGTATTCAAGCTTTCACGTTTCGGAAGAAATGCAGCGGATGTTCTTAATTCTCTTCAATATATTCAGGATTACGGAGTAAATCTGATCTGTGTTGAGGATGGCATTGATTCCTCTAAGGATTCCGGTAAATTAACCATCACAGTTCTTTCGGCTGTAGCGGAGATTGAACGTGAGAATATTCTGGTTCAGACAATGGAAGGCCGAAAGCAGAAGGCAAGAGAGGGCAAGTGGAATGGTGGGTTGGCTCCATTTGGATACCGGCTTGATAAAGAAAAGGGTGAGCTGGTTGTCGATCCGAAAGAAGCAGAAATCGTAAAGGTTATTTTTGATAAATTCGTTAATTCTGATATGGGAGCGGATTCTATCAGCAATTACCTGAACGATCACGGTTATACAAAGAATACAAGCCGCGACTTTGAAGTAAATTATTTCACGCGTGGGCACATCATGAAAATTCTTGATAATCCCGTGTATATTGGAAAAATTACCTACGGCAAGAGTACAACCGAGAAAGTTAAGGGCACAAGGGATCAGTACCGAAGAGTTAAACAGGATGATTATCTTGTCGCTGATGGAAAACACGATGCTATAATCGATGAGGATACCTGGAACAAGGCACGTGAGAAGCGAAAAGAGACCGGTGTTAAATGGAATAAGATTCACGATCTGGATCATGAGCATCTTCTGGCGGGTATCCTGAAATGTCCGATCTGTGGAGCTTCTCTTGCCGGAACAGTCCGACGAAAGAAGTATCCAAGCGGCAAAGTGAACTCAACGTTCTATTATAGATGCCTGCATCGGAAGAGGATTGACGGTACAGATCAGAAATGCGATTTCAAACCTTCGCTAAACCAGATTGATACAGATGCCGAAGTAATAAGTGTCATCCATGACATGGTGAATGATGAGGGGTTTGAAGCCTTCATCAGAGGTAAGCTAGATGAGAAGGTGGATGTATCAAGCTTCGAGGCAGAACGTGATGGACTGAAGACTCAGCTGATACAGGCGACTGGAGCGAAGGATAAGCTGAACCAGCAATTGGATAGGCTGGATGTCACGGACAGACATTACGATCGTAAGTATCAGGACATGCAGGATCGTCTGGATACACTTTATGACAGGATAGCCGATCTGGAAGAGAAGATTGATGATGTAACTGATAAGATTACCGGAGCCTATGATGAGAACTTAACATCGAAACAGCTCTGTAAGGTTCTTCTCCAATTCGATGAAATGTTTGAAGAGATGACCGAATTGGAGAGAAAAGAGTTTTTATATACACTTATTGAAAGGATTGACCTGTTTCCTGAAAGACAGGAAAATGGAAGCATCCTGAAGCGAATCAGATTTAAATTCCGCGTAGATTATGACGCTGAAGCAGGTGGCAAGGTGTTGCTCAACGAAAACGACGTTGAGACTGTCATTTTACTCTCCAAGCAGGGGTAAACTGAACAAATCAGATTTCACTAAAAAAGTTAAAAAATAATTTACAAAACGACATATTCGGTATATACTGTGTTTTGTCACAATGAAAGCAAATGATTGAACGGGCACAAAGGGAAACCGTCATAGAAAGACAGGGGAGCAGGCTATGTTACGGGTAATGTTTTTTTCAATGATTTCAGGATTGTGGGCGGCGCTGCTGTTTCTGATGTATGTGATGCGGTCGGTAGACAATACGCGCGTCGAGGAGCGGAAAAAGCTGGAGCGCAAGGCGAGAGAGGATCACCGGCGGGAGGTCGTGAAAGAATTTCTGGTGCGCAAGGAAGAATTAGAAGCGCAGCGGGAGCAGGAGCGTGAAGAAGCAAAGGAAGAAGCCCGCAGAAAGATGGTCGAGGAACGGTTTATCAGAGAATAATTTACTGCGGTAATGCGGGAAATTTTTGTGCAATTCTCAACTTATTTTTAAAATGAAGATGTGCCACTTTTGAGTGTACCAATTTACACGCTACAAAAAGGAGGTACATGATGACAAAAACAACAGAACCGATCAAGAACAGAGAAGATGTGGAACGGCTGAAAGATTTCTACAGAGTAGTGGAGCCGAATCCGAGGAATTATGCATTGATCGTCGTCGGGGTCAATTCCGCGTTGCGGGTCAGCGATCTTTTAGCGCTGCGGTGGAAGCATGTGTATGATTTTGAAAACGGGGCAATACGCGAGCATGTCGAAGTGAAGGAGCGGAAGACCGGCAAGCAAAAGATGCTTGCATTAAATGAAAACGCGCGGGATGCTCTCGCTATGCTGTACCGGAAATCGAATCGGCCCGGAAAAAACAGCTGGGTATTCCGTGGAGACGACAGATGGGGGAACAGACCGCTGTCGAGAAGCCAGGCATTTCGCATCGTGACATACGCTGCTGGCAGGCTGTCGTTAGGCGAGCATATCAGCTGCCATTCTCTACGCAAGACATTCGGCTATCACGCATGGAAGATGGGCGTTTCCCCGATTTTACTGATGGCAATTTACAATCATTCCTCCTACGAGGTCACAAAACGCTACCTGGGCATCGGCCAGGATGAAAAAGACGAAGTTTACCGAACCATCAATTTGTAAAAAGTGGACGAAAACAAAGGGCAAGGATGCGGCAGTATCTTTATGGCGGATTCGAACGCGGAGATTCAGAGAGTTTGCTGAACGACGAATGATGGCGGAACAGTTGTAAATGAGGAGATGATGATGATGGAACCTGGGATCAAAGGGGCAAAGACCGTTAAAGTAACTTCTGAAAATACGGCAAAGGCTTATGGCAGCGGACAACTGGAGGTGTTTGCGACGCCGGCAATGATTGCGTTGATCGAGCAGACGGCGTGGCAGAGCGTGGCGGGAGAGCTTGGCGAAGGCGAAGGGACGGTCGGCACCAGAGTGGATGTCAGCCACAGCGCCGCGACACCGCTTGGAATGGAAGTGCGGTGTGAGACAGAGCTTATGGAAGTGGACCGGAGGAGGCTTGTGTTCCGGGCGGAGGTGTTTGATGAAGCCGGATTGGTTGGCGAGGGAACGCACGAGCGGTTTATCATCAGAAATGAACCTTTTTTGCAGAAGGCGAATCAGAAAAAGCAGTCATAATTATGATATGATGCGGGAAACATTTTGCGGTGGTGCAATTTGTTTCCCGCAATTTTTTTCAAATTCCCCTTTTTTTTCATTTTTTGACCGAAAATTCTCTTGTGTAAGCAGTTACCGGCAATGCAGACCGGTGACGAAACGGGGTTGTGGTGAGGCGTCCGCCACAGCAGCAGACACTTGGAAAGGATGGTTATATGATGAAGAAAAAATATGTGGCAGCACTTGGAGTGACATTGGCAGTTTCTGCGGTGGTGGCGGGATATGCATCGCAGCATCAGACATTTGGTGTTGTTTCCAATGTCGAGACGGAGGCGCAGAATACGCAAGGCACTGCTTCAAAGAAGGATATGCCAAAAGGGCGTTTTGAGATTGTGCATGGCGAGATTGCTTCGATCGACGAAAACACGATTACGATCAATGTCGCGAAGCGCGGCGATGACGGGGATTCGGAGCTGACCGGTGAGACTAAAGAGATTACGGTTTCCGATGACACGGTCATCCGGGAAGATATGCGCGGTAAGATGGGACAAAGGCCGGATGGACAGAAATCCGGTCAGGTACAGGACGGACAAAAGCCGGACGGCGAGCCGCCTGAGATGCCTGCCGACGGCCAGAGACCGGATTTTGACGCGAACGGAGGTCCGGGAGGGCAGATGCCGGACGGGCAGCCGCCGGAGAAGCCGGAGGATGACGATGCTACGGGCAATACGGAAAGCGGTGTGCCAAACGGCGAGCCTCCGATGCGCCCCGGCAATGACAATAGCAAAATGGGCGGTATGGACAAGCTGCAGAGCACGCTGACAGTCAGCGATCTGTCCAAGGGCGAAGAGATCGCGGTATTCTATGACGAGGATGGCAATCTGAAATTCATCGAAGTTTGCGATGACAATGCCAAGACTGACAACAGCAAGAAAGCAGAGACCCAAAAAACGGATTCGACAGATGCGGATGACGCAGATGATGACGATACCATTTAAAAAGCAGACGAACGAAAAACGCATCGGCAAAAAGACCGGTGCGTTTTTCCATTGCCAGAAACGGGCGGTTGTGGTAGAATTTGTCGGTATGACAAATTGGAAAAAAAGGAGAATGATCTGTAATGAAGCTGGGAATAATCGGACTCCCGAATGTAGGCAAGAGCACGCTGTTCAACTCCCTGACAAAGGCAGGAGCATTGGCGGCGAATTATCCATTTGCGACAATTGACCCGAATGTCGGGGTGGTGGCGGTGCCGGACAAGCGGCTGGATGCTTTGGCGGATTTGTACCATCCGAAGAAAAAGACGCCGGCGACTGTGGATTTCGTGGACATAGCAGGACTCGTCAAGGGTGCGAGCAAGGGCGAGGGTCTGGGCAACCAATTTCTTGCCAATATCCGTGAAGTGGACGCGATCGTCCATGTGGTGCGCTGTTTTGAGGACGCGAATGTCGTGCATGTGGACGGCAGTGTCGAGCCAAAGCGGGATATCGAGACGATCAATCTGGAGCTGCTGTTTTCCGATTTGGAGATACTTGACCGCCGCCATCAGAAGATCCATCGGCAGGCAGGCATGGACAAGGAGCTGGCAAAAGAAGTGGCGCTGATCGACCGCCTGAAAGCGCATATGGAAGACGGAAAGCTCGCCAAGACATTTTCGTGTCAGAACGAGGATGAGGAAAAGTGGTTTGCGACCTACAATCTGCTGACGGCGAAGCCTGTGATTTATGCCGCGAATGTGGCGGAGGACGATCTTGCGGATGACGGGGCGTCCAATGCATTCGTGCAGGATGTCCGTGAATACGCGGCTGGCGAGGGCAGCGAGGTCTTTGTGATCTGTGCCGAGATAGAGGCGGAATTGTCCGAGCTTTCCGAGGAAGAGGCGGCAGAATTCCTGGCGGATATGGGACTTGAGTCATCGGGGCTTGACAAGCTGATCGCGGCAAGCTATCGTATTTTGGGGCTGATTTCTTATCTGACTGCAGGTGAGGACGAGTGCCGCGCATGGACGATTACGGACGGGACAAAAGCGCCGCAGGCGGCAGGCAAGATCCACACGGATTTTGAACGGGGCTTCATCTGTGCGGAGGTCGTCAAGTTTGGCGATCTGATCGAGAGCGGATCATTTTCAGCGGCAAAGGACAAGGGAATTGTCGGACTCGAAGGCAAGGAATATGTCGTGCAGGACGGGGATGTGATCCTGTTCCGGTTTAATGTATAATGAATCTTTGGACAGCATAATGGATCATCAAACGGATAAGCTGAATTGATGGATAATATAAGGGGTGTGAAATGAAACATCAGAGGCGAAACGGAAAAAAACAATTGGACATTCGGCGTTGGGTGAGCCTGCTGTTGCTGGCGTGTCTGCTGATCGGCCTGGTTCCGGCAGGACAGACGCAGGCGGCATCGGTACCCACCCTGTATGCGGCGATCAGCAAGGACAATGTCATGGCATTGCTCAACACCTATGACAGAAATGGCGCGTTCATGGTCAGCTACGGCACGCAGATCGGCAGGGATTGGCTGGGCTATTACAGCAGCGGCGACCGGCTGATCGATTCGCTGGATACGGTTGTCCATGAGGAATGCCACGATTACTCGGTCGTCGGTGCCAACAAGGAGCGGATGTATGTCGGAGCCAAGAAATCTGTGACCGTGCCGTATACGCCGATTTACCGCACAAAGCAGATGACAAAGTCGGTTCCGCAGCGGTGCCGGACATCGCGGTTTGAAACCTACATTTCCAAGCCGACCGCAAATCTGGCCTCCAATGTCGAGGGCGTGTATGGACTATTGAACGAGTTCAACGCGTATAACTGGGGCATGAACAATAATGCAGCGTTGTTTGCGTACCATGACCGATTTGCCGACGATCTGAATACTTGGGGCAGCTTTATCGCCAACGGCGCAAGCAACCGTTTAGCCTATGCGGAGTTTAAGTATTACATTCTGCATTACATGTATTATGCGAAGAAGCATCATCCGTCGATCTACCGGAAAATTGTGGCCAATAAAAAGTTTAAGCTGGCCTACAAGAAGACAGAGAGCCATTTTGCCAAGCTGATCAGGACCTACGAAGCGGATCTGCCGAAAATCAAAGCAAAGATCCAAGCGGCAGGGTACAATGTGGATTACACCGATGAGTATTTTGTCGTGACGAATTCGTATGGAGCCGGCGGAGGCATGGGGCTGCTGACCGATGAGTACAGTGCGTTGATGACGGAGCTGAAAAAGAGCCCATATCAGTCGATCCAGCGGACATTGACGAAATAACAGGAGAGTGAATGCGGTGGAAGAAATTCTGCCGTATTTGTTATAGTAAAATACCGGAAATGGCTGCGGCATGGAAATGTGAGAGATTTATAAATCCATATTCCGGAAATAGGACTCTTTGAAAATGTCTGAATCCGCAAGAGAGACAGAGGAGGCAGCGGCAGCGATTTTCGCAACAGCCGGGTAATCATCAGGATGCTGTGCCAGACGGACGGCTCCCGCCAATGAGGTATTGCCGACCAGGAAAGTGCAGTTGACAAGGTCTTCCGGTATCAGACCGATGCCGGAGGCTTTTTTGATATCTATATGCTGACCGAAGCTTCCTGCCAGATAGAACCGGGAAATATCCGCCAAGGATAATCGGGCTTCTGACAACAGAGCGTCAATACCGGCACGGACAGCGGCTTTGGCAACCTGGAAAGCACGCACATCCTCCTGGGAAAGCGCCAGTTTTTGGTCAATATTTTGGATGTATAATGGAAACCCGTTTTCACGGTATTGTCCGGAAAGAAAAGAGCCGTGGGCATCGAGAATGCCGTTTTGCTTCAGCTCATAAACCGCTTCGATCAGACCGCTGCCGCACAGCCCTTTGGGCGGAAGCTGATGCTCGATCGTGTGGATACGACAGAAGCCGTTTTTTATAGTCAGGCTGTCGATGGCACCGGGCAGGGCAGGCATGCCGATGGACAGATTACCTCCTTCGAACGCAGGACCTGCCGCGACCGAGGTGGAAAGGATCTTTCCGCCTACAGCCAATACAAGCTCTCCGTTTGTTCCGAGGTCGGCAAGCAGGACAGGAGAGCTCTCGTCTATCAGTTTAAGCGCGTAGATGCCGGAAACAATGTCTCCGCCGACAAAGGCGGAAATGCCCGGCATGGAAGTGACGGGCACGCCGTCCCAATCGCAGATTTCAGGAGACAGATCGACGGGCGTAAACGGCGCCGTAAGCATACCGGACACATCCAATCCGTAAAACAGATGGGTCATCAGTGTATTGCCCGAAATGACAATGCCGGACAGGGATTGCCAGCCGATATGAAAACGATCCGCTGCGGCAGTTTTGATTGCATCGCGGATCAATGCGCGCATCTTTTTGGCAAGCTGCGGCTTGATGGCGTTGTTCATACGGGAAATCACATCCGAACCGTAAAGACGCTGGGGATTTTCGATGACGGAAGCAAGTTCATTTGAATCCGCTTTAAAAAATGCAGCAGAAGAAGATGCCGGAAGATCAGATTCGCAGGCAGAATAAACCCTGTCCGTGTCTGTGACGGACAGGGCAATGGTCGTTGTACCGATATCGACGGCAAGTACTTTGCTCATCCGGTAGTTCCCCCTGCTTCTGATGCCTTCAACCGTTAGTCTGAAACAGTCAGCGTTTTCTTAACGAAGTGTTGAGATCGCTTCACCATTGACGGTGGCTGTGTCGTTTTCTTCCAATGGAATGACAATACATTTTCTGCCGTCAACATAGGTGGTCTCAATGTGATTCTCCCTGCCGGGTCTTGTGCGTACAGCGATGTCAATGATCTCGCCGTCTTCATTGACCAGACCGAGCCGGAGCAGCTCGTCATTTAATTCGACAACCTTTTCCTGCAGGATTTTCTTTTCGTGCCGCAGGGCGTTGTCTTTTAACGCGCGGGTCTCATAAAGCTCTTCGGCAGCGGTTGCGTCCTCCGGGAACATCTCTTCATATGATGCGGCAATCCGCTCGGACCGGCTTTCGGTCAGACCGCTGTCTTCGAGGATGCCTGCCATATCCTGTTTGGACAGAAGGACCGGCTCGTCATCGCCGCGGATGTCCTCTTTTTCTTCCATGTAATCGTGTATGTTCTGCTGGACATCGAGCAGGATATCCGGCGTTTCCTCGTTTTCTTCGCCGACTGATTTGGCGATCAGACCGAGGAAACCGTTGCGCTTTTGCGTCGAGGTGGGCTTGGATTTGGCACCCAGTCCGCCTTCCCAGAATTCCACATGTGGCTCTTTAGCGTCCTTGGTGTAGACCAGAACATTGTGGATGTCGGTGCTCCGTTCGGAAAAGCATGGAAAAGTAAAGGCACTTTCCACGGCACCGACGACCCAGTCACGGATACGGGGCGCGATGCGGTTCTCCTCCGCGAGATAGCCGAGCCCCGGTTTGGAGAGCTTGACCGGACAGATCGCGCCGATCAGGTACTCGTAGATTTCCTCCGAATCGTCAAGCAGCATATTGTCGCTCGTCTTCATCGGGATGTCATAGGTGTCGTAAAAGAGCAGGATCAGATAGTGGTCGACAGTGTCGTAGGTGTCGATCACATGATCGTAAAACGCGTCAAGCAAATGCTCGTTTTCCAAATGGGAATCACGCAATGCCAAAAGAGACTGCTGCAATCCGCCGTCCAATTCTTCGTCGGTCGGAAACGGCAGCTCCAGCAGATTGTTGCCCGGCGTGCCGGAGAGGGCTTTGTTGGTGATCTCCAGATATTTGTGAGCCTCTTCGTCTTCGAGATCCATAAAATGCCCGGAAAATGTCGTGATCTTTTCTTTTTTTTCATCGACATAGCATCCTGCCAGCCGCGTGATCGTCGTCTTGTCAATCTTCAAGCGTCGTTTGATCTCTGTAATATCCTTTTTGTTCATTGTGAACTCCTGTGCAGATGTTTTGTTTGCGTGTGCGATTGCGATTATATCACAGGGAGAGTTTTTTTGACAAGGCGGAGAAAGCGGAAAGCATCACAGATCCATAATGACGGAAATAATATGCGACAGCTTTTCTTTTGGGAGGCGTGCCAGTTTCTGGTTGGCACGGAAAATATCCGCGGAAAGGGAATCACTCTGGAAAAATTCTGCAGGTGTCAGATGAAAGAAGTCGCAGATGTAAAAGAATACAGACATAGAGGGCATCATCTTTCCATTTTCTATGCGGTTGATATATGTTTCGCTTTGTCCCAATGACAGGCTCATATCGCGCGCAGAAATTCCTGCATCCATGCGAAGCTCAATTAGACGATTTCTAAATTGTTCTTCATACATTTGTATTAACCTCTATATTTTGAATAAAAAAGAGGGTACATTCCCCGCGGCTCTGCCGCGTAACAAATATTAGGGAGATGTGATAAGATAGTGATCTAAGGAGGATGGATCGATGAGTGAAAACATCCAAAGATCGCACAATGTATCAAATATTATGTATCATTTTGTTTGCCCGACAAAGTACAGGAAAATAGTGATCGATGAAGAGGTAGACGAGGTACTGAAGGGGACTTGCCTGGCCATACAGGACAGATATGACATATTCTTTTTGGAGATAGGGACAGACAAAGACCATGTGCATTTTTTGGTTCAGTCAGTGCCGGCATTAAGCCCGAGCGAGATAATAGAAACGATAAAAAGCATAACGGCGAAAAGAATATTCAAGGAGTGCCCGAAGGTAAAAAAGAAGCTGTGGGGAGGAAATTTCTGGTCTGCCGGATTTTATGTATCGACCGTAAGCGAACACGGAAATGAGAAAGTGATAGCGAATTATGTAAAGAGGCAAGGGGACGAGTACAGCAAAATGTACAGGGCGGATTACATCGGAGGATATCGGGCTTTCGTCGATTAAGGTCAGGAAGATTCTTGTTACAGCAGGTGTTTTTGAAAATGAGACTGCATCTGAGATTAACAGATTGTACCTAAGCGGTAAGCAGCTGAAGGTTGGGAGAGATGTTTTTTTAAAAATTGAAGATTTTTAAAAAGGCTCTTCGGATGTGAGGCTGCTGTTTGAGGAGTATTTAAGATAACTTACAGGGAGTGGTATGATTTACATTATACTGATCTTTTGTATTTTGGGTGTGCAGGTATCTACCAGGCAGGCGCGTTTTTTGTTATAATATAAAGGTATTGGCGCGGAGGGAGTTTTTTGAGGAAATCTCCGTCATAGGCTTGACACGAGCATGGAGCTGTGGTGATAAAGGATATTGAGGAGTTAGGGATTTATGTGAGCGTGCCTGCGAGAAAGAAGTAGGTTGTTGATTTGAGCGGCGGTAGAGATGTAAAGTGTTAGGAGCAGAAATATATGCAGGCTATAAAAGAGTTAATAGATGTAGACAAGCAACAGAAATGCAGTGAGGTTTTTGATGATGAAAGGATTATCTCTTCTCTTTATTATGCATCCTTTTCCAAGCCGATACGGTCAATCTTAAATGATGGTAAGCGGAAAGAAGAGTTTATAAAAATGAATGAGTGGTTGAAGGAAGTCTTCCCACGATGCGAGGATATATCCTGTATTTCGGGAGATCGGGTGAAGCAGAGTCTGGTTGAGCAGGGAGTGATTTCACAAGAATTGCAGTCATGTGATGCGTTTTTGATGCTGAAAGCGGATAATCGTGAGAATGATTGTCTGCATCATTTGATGATCGAGTTTAAGAACACTGACCGTGAAACTTTATTGGAATCATATCTGGGAGAGGGAGACGAGTATGTCCTAAACAAGTGCAGGGGAATGGCTCATATATTTACAGATCATATATATTTTTTTGATAAGGGAGATGGAAAAGCTGTTCTTAAAAACACGCATCTGGCTATTGTCTATTCAGAAAGTGCTACTGGTGTAAAGGATGGACCGGCCGATCTTGTTGCTGATGAAGATAAGAAGAAAAAGGAAGCGTGGAAGAATAGCAGGAGTAAGTCCGACAGAAGGCAAAGGCGGGCGGCGCCTATGACATTGAGATTTGCATTAGCGTCAAATAAGGATCGAGAATTGTTGGCTGACTTTGAAACTGAGCTTGATAAGCTCGGATATGCTTCTGCAGGTAAGGAGTACATCAAAGTCGGAGAACCAAAGTTTATAAAAGAGAAGGGAAAGAAGCCAAAGAGGACGTTTTCCCTTCTGACTGCAAAGAATTTGTCAGAACTGTATGATACGGGCTTTTTTGATAATATGATTTACGATTACGAGGAAATCCTATGAAAAAGATATACAGGGAGATATATTTTCAGGGAAACAAGGAGGATTTGTTGTATCTTGTAAAGAATCTTCCGAAATATGCTACGAGAAAATGGCAACACCGGACGGACGAGGGGATACTGAATAAATATCTGTTATTTCGATATTTTGAGCGTGACAGCCAGCCTGTTTCCGAGCTTTCTATTTATTATGGAAATAAAAAAATAAATAGCGGATCATTACAGGTGAGTAATATCGTGCCGCTTTCACAGGATAAGTATTCGATAGAGGAGTACAATGGTATTCTTATGCATTTTTATCAGGATATTATCGTTCCGTATAAGGGGGAAAACGCTGTGCCGTATATTACGGAGCCATCTACGGATATTTATGATCCGCACAGGGTGATGTCGGAGAAGGCTTATAATGCGCTTGTGAGATTCCTTACAAATATGAACGTAGTTGAGCCAGGGGATATCATGAACTCCATTGAAGAGCCTATGTGGTATGATTTTGTTTATCAGACCTTTGAGGATGGCTGCAGGCTTGGCGGAGCAGATTTGGCATATGTTTTTTTGGATGATGATTTCGTTGATGAAATTGGATGTGCCAAGATGGATGAGAATCGGGCGGAGCAACTTATTCACCGCTATGATATAGAGTACAATATGCTGGAATACTCCGGCAAGATAGCAGGTCAATCGTTGAAATGGGGGACTTTTTGATGCGTTTAAAGATTGGTAATATTGGAAAAATCGGATATGCCGACATTCTTATAGATGGTCTTACTATGATCGCCGGTGTGAATAATACTGGTAAAAGTACTGTGGGGAAGGCTTTATTTTGCCTTTATCATGGTCTGAACCGATGGGATGATGAGTATGTTTCTGAATGTGCAGGTTATGTATCTGATATAGTTGTTAAAGCTATGTCGGGTCTGGATAGTATAATTGGTTCGGAGAATAATCCTCCCAGGTCTAGTGTAATGGATCTGATAAAGGATTTTTTTTCACAGCCGGAAGTGATCAGGGAGATAGCCGATGACCAGAGGAAAGCCAGGACTACAGGCGGTGTGGTGAGTTCCGGACATCCGATGATGCAGGAACTGGATAACTTCATTGAGAGATATGCTCTGTTTTTCCGGGGAGATAATGTGGCTGCCGTTATAGCAGACAAGTCAGATGAGGTGGACGACTGGAAACGAAGACTGGTATACAAATTAAGGGATGAGCAGGGCCTATTTGAAGAGTTTTTACAGGCAGATTATATTGAAAGGAATTTCAATCGTTATTTTAACGGTCAATACAGATCACTCGATACATTAGACGAGCCTTGCTACTGCATCATTGATGAGGGGAATGACTTTTTCCGTATTGATCTTGCAGATGCGGGAAGCCGTATGAATGAAGTCTTTCATACGGGGGCAAGGATATATTACATAGATTCTTCTGTAGTTTATGACCGGATGGCTATTTTGGGAAATCCTGTACGTGGGAATCGGCCTACGGAGCTGATGGATAATATTCTCGTACCCAATTTGGAATTGATGTTTGGGGATAAGGATGTTGGTGATATACCGTATTACGAAAAAAGGGCAAAGTGGTCGCAGGAGACCGTCACTAAAGTAGACGGTTTACTGAAGGATATCCGTGTGTTGATCGGAGGGGCATCTGACTGGAGCAATGATACTTTTAAGTTTACGGAGACAAATGGCGGTGGAGCGGCTATTCAGCCGCATAATGTGTCTATGGGAATCAAACACCTTGCGTTTCTGGAATATGTACTCCGCCATAGGCTGATAAATCCGGGGGATATTCTTGTCATGGATGAGCCGGAGATCAACATGCATCCTGACTGGCAGCTTGAATATGCGAAGGCGTTAGTTCTATTGGAAAAGGAGATGGGGGTCAGGATTTTGATCACGACGCACAGTCCGTTCTTTATCCGGGCGGTGGAGTGTTATACGGACTATTATGATACGATGGGAAGGTTGAATATCTATCGAAGTGGTTTAGATGAGACAGGTAAGGCTGTGTTTGACAATGTGATGGAGAGTGAATGGGGCACACCTATGCTGTACGAGGATTATGCGAGGCAGTATAAGATGCTGCAGAAGATAGTGGATGAGAAAGAGAGATTGTGATGTATGATTTTTTGAGTGATAAGGGGATAATGGGTTCATCAAACTCAGGGAGGTGGATCCATCATGGAAAAGAAGAAGCGGGCGGCGTGAGGATACATGTGACGGAAAGCACGCCGATGGGGCTTTTAACAAAAGTCCCCAGATGGTCACCAATGCTTAAGGATGCCACATGCTTAAAAAACGTATACATCGTGTGCGGCTTTACGGACTTAAGAAAAGGCATAGATTCCCTGGCAGCGATCATCGCAGACAGGACGGGCAGATTTCCCTTGCGGATACCGGCGGGGCGTTCCAGGTCTTTTGAGTGAACGCCGACAGAGTCTGTTGTGAAGGGCACCAAATCCTGGGGATTATGCTAAAGTTGACAAGATCATCCGGGGAAAGAAGAGCTTGAGCCTTCAATGGAGGACAGGGAGTTGTTGAGAGAAGTCGGGCAAAGGTTTAGTACAGTCATATCAGCCAGGACTGGAAGGACAACAGATTATATGGCGGATCTTTTTGAATGCAGCGTATCTGAACAAAAGATATTTTGTTGATGGGATTGATGCCGATGAATTGAGGGGGAATCTTGATGGGTTGAACAAAGAATTTTATTGATGAAGCCGAGGTGATATTAAAGGTTAATCTACGGTTATCGGAAATGGCAAGTACAAAAATTACGGCTATTGATGCTCTGCATGAGAAATTTCTGCACACGAAAGTGTCACATGCTGTAATTGAGGATTTGTAGGAGTGGAATCCAGGATATTGATTTGTATCAGGGTTTACTTGATGGTATGATGACAGTTCATCAGCCGTATGCAAGAGATAGCAATGCAGCATTTTTTATAATAGATTTAATGGAAGAGGAATCGATGCATGTTAAACATATTTTTTGGAGATATGTCTGAAGCAATATACAATACTTCTTTATATTTTGACAATACATATTATGATAGCTGGCTTCAGGATCCGTTTGCGCAGAAGATGATAAAATCCATAGACAAGGCGGTGGTACTAAGCGGGCAGGCGGTGGATAGCAAAGCGCTGGGTGTTATTCCGGTAACAAAGATATCCGGTGGACTGAAGACGCTGCTGTTAATCTATAACGAGCCAGGTAAAATATTCAATGCGTCTACATGCGGGGACAACTGTTCAAAATGGATTCTAAGGATTGCAAAGAAGCTTGATATGGACATAACGATTAATCTCCGGCATATTATGGATTTTGGGGATGGTAAGTTAGATATAAAAATACTTAATAATGATGTGATAGTGCATAGCATGGGTGAGATGGTACAGTACGCAGGATACTTTATCGTATAGGGGAGAATATGAAGGGCAGTTTTGATATTATAGTCAAAAACAATCGTATAAGGTATGCTTTCACTATTCAGCGGAATATCACAATTCTCAGGGGAGACAGTGCTACAGGAAAGACTACCCTGATAGAAATGATTTCGGAGTATGAAAGAGACGGACGCGAAAGCGGTGTCGAGGTTGTCTGTGATAAGGATTGTGTCGTATTAGACCGCAGGAACTGGGAACGGGATATTGAAGAGTACAGGGATAGTATCGTTTTTATTGATGAGGGAAATCCTTTTGTCAAATCAAAGGCTTTTGCTGAAAAGATAAAAAGCAGTGACAACTATTATGTCATAGCAACCAGAGACAGCCTTTTTAATCTTCCCTACAGCATAGAAGAGATTTACGGCATAAAAAATGTATCCGGAAATCGCTATCAGGGAACAAAAAGATTATACAGTGAGTGGTATCATCTGTATAATAAAGATGCATTTCCGGAAAGACCGGAAAAGGTGATTATAGAAGACACAAATTCTGCATATCAATTTTTTATGGAGTTATGTGCGAAAGAGCAGATTGTCTGCGAGTCTGCGGGTGGCAAGTCCGGTATATACCGAAGTATTCTGGAGTCGAAGGATGAGCGTATTTTAGTCATAGCGGACGGTGCCGCATTTGGGCCGGAGATGGAACGGGTAATGTCTCTTAACAGAGTAAAGAGAATGGCGTGCTTTTTGCCGGAGTCTTTTGAATGGCTGATTTTACGATCCGGCCTGGTAAAGAAGAAAGAATTGCAAAACATCTTAAAGAATCCATCCATCTTTATAGAAAGTGAAAAATATTTCAGTTGGGAGCAGTTTTTCACAAAGCTGCTTGTTGATACGACACAGGATACTTATTTGGCATATACGAAGAAAAAACTGAATCCTACTTACCTGCACGACGGCAATCGTAAAATGATTGTTAAAGGGATTAACGAGGTTTCCGGAGAGAAGCTGTTTAATGCATAGCTATAAAATCTTAGATGTGTAATGTTGAAAGAGATTTATAATCTGGTAAATTCAAGGAATAACGCAGAAGAAGAGCTAAGGTTGTATTCATGAAAAACAGAATCGAAAAAATCAGCGTGGATACATTGTCGATATAAGACTGGCATGGTCAAACCCTTGTTTATTCCTCCTGCAGATATCCGTCAGTTACGCGTTCTTGTAAGATACTGTTTCAAACTTACCTGTATGACTACCGATGAGAAGAACCGTGCCCATAACTGTCTTGCTGTTTCGAATCTGAAACTTGATTTGGACTGTTCCCGTAAGGGAATTATTTCTTTCTGATTTGTTAGTGTAAAATTATCGTTGCCTGAAAGAAGAAGCACAGAACATATATTCTGACAGATATAAAAGGAAGAGAAGGATTGGATCCCACTCTTCCCTATCGGAAAGTTTTCCCTTATTATGTTGGTTTGAGTTAATTAAC
>JAFUYB010000071.1 GCA_017470735.1 Lachnospiraceae bacterium
AAAATGAGGGTCTAATTCCCCGAGGCTCTGCCTCGTACCAACTGAACGAGCGCAGCGAGTAGGGCCAGATACCCCGCCCGCTTGCGGGTCGGATGCCCTTGCGGTATCCGAGGGCTCTGCCCCGGGGAGATGGCTTCATTCCCCATCTTGACACAGAAATCATAGATGTCCTTGCCCCACTGACGGCACCAGTTAATGCTGCCGTCATCATTCCTTTCATCCCCCGGACCGTCAAATCGCATAATGATGCCATAGACATGGTATCGATTGGCCAAGCCTTCCATCAACGGCATGAATGTGTGAAAGAAAAATCCCGGCATTATGAGGATCCGGCTGTTCTCCTCTCCGCGTTCACAATAAGTCAGTTCCGCGCCATTATCCAGTTTTAAGCCCCTTGCCAGTCCTTTGATCTTGTTTGCTTCCATGTAAAACCTCCTTGAAAATCCAGTGATTCTGTATAGTAAAAATGTACGCTTTCCGGACTTTCTTTTCAATCATCAAAATGATATAATCTGTTATGATAAGCATACAGTATGTCGATTTATGTATGAATAAGAGAGGAACCAATGAAAAAAGATCTGCGGGTCATCAAAACAGACCGCAATATCAAAAACTCATTCATAAAGCTGCTTCAAAATAAAAGTTTTGAAGCGGTCACAGTCCAGGATATACTGGATGAGGCAATGATAAACAGAACCACTTTTTATAACCATTTTTCATCGAAATATGATTTGGCGGAAAATCTGGCATCCGAGATGCTCGGCAAGTTTGACCAGGCACTGAATATAAGATTTGACTCGCCGGATATCAACAACGACATCTTTGAAAAGATCAATAAAATTGGGAAAATCTTAAGCGAGAACCATCATGTCATATTGGCAATGTGGGATGTGTATACAGAAACTGTGCATTTATATGAGGACATGATATCTCTCTTGAGAAGCAGGGTTCAGACAATTTTAAACGCTTCTGCCAGTGAATTTCAGTTGGAGCTGGCAGTATCTAATTTGATGACCATGCTGAGAAGGATATTGACTGACAAGGATGCTGATGCAATAAATCTGCACCTTGAAGTCATCAGTTTTTTTGAGACATATCTATTGCCAAAAGCCTGTGGGAGGTATTTTGCTAATGGAAAATAAGGGCGAAGTTGTAATCTATCAGACGGAAGATGGTTTGAGTAAGCTGGAGGTTAATCTCCAAAATGAGACGGTATGGCTGACGATAGATCAAATGGCGGAATTGTTCCAAAGGGATAAGTCCACCATTTCCAGACATATTAATAAGATTTATAAAGAAGGTGAGTTGGTTCGGGAGGCAACTGTTGCATATTTTGCAACAGTTCAAAATGAAGGAGGCAGACAGGTAGAACGCAATCTTGAGTATTTCAACTTGGATGTCATTATCTCTGTCGGATACCGTGTAAAATCGCAGAGAGGAACTCAGTTTCGCATATGGGCAAATTCAGTATTAAAAGAATATATCATCAAAGGATTTGCCATGGATGATGACCGTTTAAAAGGAAATGGCGGCGGTAATTATTGGAAGGAACTTTTAGACAGAATCCGCGATATCCGGTCTTCAGAGAAGGTTCTTTACAGACAGGTTTTGGATCTGTATGCAACCAGTGTTGACTATAATCCTAGAAGTGATGAATCCATACAGTTCTTTAAGATTGTACAGAACAAACTTCATTATGCAGCACATGGTCACACAGCAGCAGAAGTAATCTATGAAAGAGCAGATGCCGAGAAACCATTTATGGGATTGACTTCTTTCGAAGGAGAATTGCCGGCACTAAAGGATATCGGTATAGCGAAGAATTATTTAAAAGAAGATGAGCTGAAGGTCCTTAACAATCTCGTATCCGGTTACTTTGATTTGGCAGAAATCAATGCTATAGAGCACAAACCGATGTATATGAGTGATTATGTGGAACAGTTGGATTCTATTCTGGCATCCGGGAATCGAAAACTCTTGGAAGGATCGGGAAAAATTAGCCATGATCAGGCTATGAAGAAAGCAAAGACAGAATATCGGAAGTATCAGGAAATTACCCTGTCTCCGGTAGAAGAAGAATACCTTAAGAGCATCAAGGGCGTGGAAAAAGAAGTCAAGAAAAGGAAGAGAGGCTCAGCCTTTTAATGCTTGCGCTCGCACGCCGCATGCCGTTTTCCGCCAAAATAATGTTCAGAACAGAGGAAACAGTTCCCTGTTTTTGCAGATTCCGATGATGAGCATATCCCGCAGGAGATTCACGGCATCCGTGCCAATGAATTCATCAGAAAGAATGTCATAGCTTCCGAGGGCGATATGGTTTTTGCTGTCTGCTTTCAGGCCGTTCGTCCGGAGTTCTTTTATTATGCCGTCACGCTTCCTTGCGCGCTGCAGTTTTGACAGGCCATGAGGGGATGTGACCTTTATCTGTATGTCAAAATTGATCCTGCCTCCGTCAAACCCGGCAGTAAGGTTGACGGAAGTAAGCATTTTATCGTTTTTTTTTGTCTTTCCCGTACAGGAATATGCGGTAATGTCCATTATCATTCAGATACATTTGAAACGCAGCCGGATAGGATTTTCCGGCAATTTCCATGGTAAATTCAAGGTCCCTGCCGAAAAAATTCCCATCCCGGAGGGTTCCTCCCTGGTTGTTTATATTTTCTGTCATCCCCGGAGTGCATGTCACGCTCCGCCCGGAAACGCTGAATCTGAGCTGCTTCACTCCGGCGAGACGCGAAGCGAGTTTTGCTGCAGCGTCATCGTCCATTGCGATGCATTCTTTCCGGACTGCATCCAGTCTGGCAGGCTCTGACGGGGGCTGTTCCGGCCCGCTTTTCATTTTCTTTGCCTCGGACAGGATCTTTACAGCGCGGTATGTCTGCTCCGCGAAGGCTTCTTCCGGGAGCGTGCCGTCATACTCATAGACATTGAAATTTAAAGTACGCCAAAAATCACCTTCTTCCATCTTTTTGGCCATTTCGTTTTTACTTTCCATCCCAGAATCCTGCATGGCAGGATTCTCCAGCTCTTTCATTCAAGATTGCGAACTCGCACAGCGAGTTTCGCAATTACCTACATTATATTATAAAAATTAATGTTTTTTTATTGGCGCAAGAAACCAGCTCATCTGTTTGATTATCAGAAATTATTAAAACAGCGGCTTCAGATTCCGGTTCCATGAAATTATTATAAACACAACACTAAACACAAAAGAAATAAACACAGGACAAGAATGCCGCTATGCAAACACGGAACGTACTGAATGGAAATCTTCGGCCGCTGTCTTTGCCGGATTAAACGGATGAGGGGCAGATCCCCGTCATTTGTCTTTACCCATCCCATAAAGCTCCTTTTTTGTCTTTATGATCTGCCGGAAGCATTGGCGGACATGCCAATCATTATACATCTTCATTTGCTGTTTTGCTAGTTTATATGCGGATTCAAGCTGTTTTCCTGCCTCTTTGAGGTCAATGTTCACGCCCCAGCCGTAGATGTAACTTTTCGCGCGCCAGAGAAGGATGCGCGGAACGCAGGTCTCGTCCGGGCAGTCCTTCGCCGCCTCGGCGGCCCACCCGTAATACATTATCGCCATCCGGATGTCCTGTCTTACGTATTTACCTTCCGCGCATAAATCCCCCGCCTCGCACATGGCATGCACATCCCCCCTGTCCGCTGCGATGAAATAATATTCAAACGCCGTTTTCTGGCGGGACGGCTTGTGTGACAGTTTCATGCGGCCGTTCTTCTGTTTGTACCTGTACCGGTCCCCTAGAAGGCGGAATGCTTTTTTCTCTCCGAGAGCGGCGGCAAGGAGGAGGCATCTGAGCGACTTCTCCCCGTCCTTCGGTACCCCGGCATGTCCCCGCCCGTATATGTCCGCCAGGTCGAGCGTCGCTTCCACGTGCCCTTCCTGCATCGCCAGTTTATAACTGTCCATCGCCCGGCTGATCTTTGCCGGATCGTCCTCGTTTTCTCCCGCATCCCCCGTGAACATTGTGTAATTTCCCGCAAAAAACAGGTCGTTTAAGCATGTGACGTTCCTGATGTCGCGCAGCAGCATGACATGGAAGTAATCGGAGCCGGGCACGACGTAGACGATACCGCGCTCCGTCCTGCCGGACGCATTGTCATAGACGTCCACATTGTTGACAAAACTGCACCAGAATGCCTCCCCGGTCTTCAGCCGCATGAGGGTCTTGCCGCCGAGCGTGTAAGCCGCAGCCGCAAGCTTTTCCTCTGACAGTTCCGTGTCATACAGGTACCCGTCCACGATGCCGGGATCCAGGGGGTACAGTTCGTCCGGACTCTTGAGATGCCGCTGTACCGCAAGGTTCCTGTAATACTCCGTCAGGCATATTTCCCTGACCTCTGCGATGTCCTCCCGGTGGAAGAGCGTGGCATCGTCGTCAAAGCACACGCTCCATTGCCCACCGTCCGCTGGGTGTATCGTGATGTCCTTGCCGAACCGGTCGATCATGACGGTGGCCATGTCGTTTTCGAACCGCAGGCGGACGCTTTCTTCCTTTCCGCCGTACATGGAAAAGTTCATGTTCGCATACGCCGCCATGTCGAACTGCCTGAAATGCTCCTGCCCGTCCCGTTTCTTTTCGATGTCGCGTATCCCCTTCATTTTGTCCACGCGGTAATGTTTGATGATCCCGGCGGCCGAATCGTACGCGACCAGGTAATAGTTTTCGTCCGTCCATGTCAGCCCCCAGGGGCTGGCTTCGTACCTGCCGTTCCGGCGCGGCACAAGTTCCTTGTTCAGGTTCCAGGTCAGGTACTCGAAAGTGATGCGCCGGTTCCTCGATATCGCTCTGTGGATTGCATCCACATTGTAATAGATGCTTTCGTTCATGGTCTTGACCCGTCCGGCAACAAAGACCTGGCGGTCGAGCTGCCTCGCCTCATGCCGGCTTGCGAACGAGGTCAGCTTCCGGATCAGTTCATTGGATTTCCTCGCCGTGATGAACCGTGATGCCTGGATGGCGTCCACGAGGAGCTTCAGCTCGGCGATCTCGAACTGTTTCCCGCTCACGTAATAGTAGAACTGCCTTCCTTCCTGCTCCCTGTCTATGGTCAGTCCGAGGATACGGAGCTCTTCAAGATCGTCATAGACGGTCTTGCGGTCCACAGTAATGCCGAATTCCTCCAGCCGTTCCCGTATCTCCTTTACGGTCAGCTTGTGCTCCTCGTCCGTCTCCCGCAGCATGATCTGCCCCAGCCGGTACAGTTTGGTCTTATGGTTCGTTCCTCTTGGCATCGCCCGTCCCCTCCCCGGTTTTTCCTACAGTATAGCATATGCACCGCGCAGCGGGAACCCGGCCTGCGGAAAACGGAAGCCGTCATGCCGGAACCGGCATGTCAAGGCTGAGCCCGGAAAGAATGTCGCCGAGGGACGATGTCAGATGTTCCGGCTCCGAGAAGCCGCGTGCGGATGCGTAATACGGGTTCAGGGAGAAGTCCGTTTCCTGCTTCTTTATGATATAAAATCCATTGTCCAATAAAAAGCCCTATTCAGATTTGACGGCAAACAGTCCTAAAGAAAAAAGAGATAGTTAGTGTAAAATTATCGTTGCCTGAAAGAAGAAGCACAGAACATATATTCTGACAGATATAAAAGGAAGAGAAGGATTGGATCCCACTCTTCCCTATCGGAAAGTTTTCCCTTATTATGTTGGTTTGAGTTAATTAAC
>JAFUYB010000072.1 GCA_017470735.1 Lachnospiraceae bacterium
CCTGTGCAAAGTGCTGTATACTGTTAATCATAAAGCATCCTTTCTCCTTTTTATGGATTATTTTCTCTAAACCAAATCCTATCAGAGATTGGATGCTTTTTCTATTCTTTAATATCCCTACAAAAATTTTACCCTAACTTCGTATTTGCGATCTTAGCATACATACGGGGTATTGGTGTGGCATTATGATACCAACATCCCATTCTTGTTTTCCCATTTAGGAATGAGTAGACATATAGATAAAATCTATAACAGAATATCAAATATTGGACTAGCGTTTTAATGGAAATCGGTTGTATTTCATCACATCAAAAGGTATGATGTGGCGGTACAGCCGATTTGTTTTTTGGAAAAGTCAATTTGACTTATTGATCAGGGTGGAAGAAATGAAGTTATCCGGGTATGAAGAGCAGATCATATATCAGCGCTTTGGAATTCCGAAAGCCGGGGAAGGACTTTTGGAGGTGCTTTTTAACGCGGGGGAACTGTCGTTGCTGCTGCATGGGAATGATGAGTTTGCAGCGGAGGCGTACCCGAAGGAGTTTATCGCTAACGCCTATCACCGTGGGGTGATCTCCAAATGCGATGAGAGGGGCAGGCGTTACCGGATTTCAGACTTTTATTCGATGCTCGATGTCTTCGCGGTTTCACGGAAGGATGAATATGACGCCTTGCCAAAGGAAAAGAGGAAGGCGTTGGACGACTGGTATTTCGATGCTTACTACAACCGGCTGGAACCGGCGGAAGAGGCGACAAAGGATGTGGTGCTGACGCTCGATGAGACATTGGAATTCATTGAGGGACAGAAGAGGCAGGCGTATCTGAATTTTTGTGACTGCCGTATGTTAAAAGGCGATTGCGGGATGCCGACGGATACCTGTGTGACCTACAAGGATGGAATCAACAGTTTTGTTGACAGGGGTCTGTCCAAGAAGATTTCCAAAGAAGAAGCGAAAGAGGTGGTCCGCCGGGCGGATGCGGCGGGATTGATGCACACGGCGGGCATGGGCGGCATCTGCAACTGCTGCGGGGACTGCTGTTATCTGTTTCGGGCGCAGAAGCGAAGAAAGAGCACAGGCGTATGGCCGGCGGCAAAGCATATCGTATCATTGGACGCCGGACAATGCGTCGGGTGCGGAAAATGCACGAAGCGCTGTCATTTCGGGGTGTTTTCATTGGAGCGGAAAGCATCGAACCCCGCGGAGGGAAATGGCATTTCCGGACCGGGATCAGCAGCAACGAAGAACGGTGCCGGGAAGCGTGTCACCTGCGACACAACAAAATGCGTCGGCTGCGGCTTGTGCGCGAACACCTGTCCGACGGGCGCATTGCATATGGTTGACAGAGTTCCGAATACAGAAAGAGGCGATGATCAATGAGTTACCAGGCATTTGCCAGGGATGATCTTGGATTTACAACAAGACAGCTGCATGCGGGGTACGACCCGGGCGAGCATTACCGCTCAAAGGCGGTGCCGATCTATCAGACGGCGGCGTTTGAGCTTGGGGATTACGACCGGTGCCTGCGGCTGTTTGAATACGCAGAGGAAGGGCATTCGTATGTGCGGTTTTCCAATCCGACCAATGAAGTGCTTGAAAAGCGGATGGCGTCTTTGGAGAACGGAGCGGCGGCAGTGTCGTTCGGCTCCGGCATGGCGGCAATTTCTTCGACGCTGTTAAACCTGCTCGGGCAGGGGGATGAGATCATTGCAGTAAAGACGCTGTACGGCGGCAGTACGAAATTATTTGAAAACACATTTCCGGCTTATGGCATTACGACGAAATTTGTTGAGGATGAGTCGAACATTGAGGATTACGAAAAGCTGATCACCGACCGGACAAAGGTCATCTATGTGGAAGCTTTGGGCAATCCGGGGATGAATGTGATCGATCTTGAGGCAGTCGGCGAGCTGGCGCATGCGCATGGGATACCGGTCGTCATCGACAACACATTCGCGACGCCGTATCTGTTCCGTCCGCTTGAGCATGGCGCGGATATTGTCTGTTATTCGGCGACAAAGTATCTGGCCGGGCACGGCACGGTGATCGCCGGGGTGGTCGTCGAAAAAGGCTATTTTGATTATTTAAGCGGCCGGTTTCCGCAGTTTGAAAGCTATTATCGCGAAAATGTCAATTTCATCGGAGCGGAAACACTGCGGCGGGAAATGTTCACAAAGCGGCTGCGGGCGCAGTTTCTGACTGACCTCGGCGGGCATATGAGTCCGCAGACGGCGTTTTATGTCCTGCAGGGGCTCGAAACATTATCCCTGCGGATGGAGCGTCATGTGGAGAATGCGCAGAAGATCGCGGAATATTTGGACGGGCATGAAAAAGTAAAGGAAGTGAATTATCCGGGTTTGCCGTCCAGTCCGTATTACGAACTGGGAAAGAAATATTTCCCGAAGGGACCGGGAGCGATACTGGGTGTCCGCATTAAGGGAGGTTTGGAAGCGGCGCTGGCGGTGCTGGAAAAAGTTCAGATTTTCGATTATATGGTCAATGTCGGGGATGCCAAATCCCTGATCGTGCATCCGGCGTCATCCACGCATTACGGACATCCCGCGGATGAGCAGGAGGCGGCGGGCGTCTATCCTGACACGCTCCGTCTGTCGGTCGGTATTGAGGACGCCGAAGATCTGATCGCCGATCTCGCGCAGGCGTTGGGATAGGTTGAGGCAGGATAATATCCAATGATGTTCCATGTCATTTTGTGCATGACGATAGTGCCTTAGTAAAATGACATAACGCATCATGTAATAAATATATTGACAAGTTAATGCGTTTTGGTTACAATACATGCTATGGAAAATGCAATCGTCTATTTTCAAAACAATGGCAGGGAGTATTTCGGTCTGCTGATGGGACATATCGGAATCAGCTTCGTTTCCGTTTTGGCGGCGATGGTGGTCGCGGTGCCGCTCGGCATTGTCTGCGCGGGACGCCCGAGGCTTAAGAGTATTGCGGAAGCGGGATTCGGGCTGCTTCGGATCGTGCCATCGCTTGCGATTCTGATCCTGCTGATCCCGATCATCGGAACGGGTGTCAAGCCTGCCGTGATCGCGCTGGTGCTTTTGGCGGTTCCTCCGATCCTGATCAATACGGTGCAGGCGTTTCTGACACTGCCGCCGGAGATGCTCGAAGCCTCACTGGCAATGGGGATGAATCCCCGGGAGCAGTTTTTCAAGGTGAAGCTGCCGTTGGCGTTCCCGCTGATGTTCGCGGGTATCCGCACAGCGACTGTTGAGGTGATAGCGAGTACGACGATCGCATCGTACATCGGAGCAGGGGGGCTGGGAGATATTATTTTCACCGGTCTGGCACTGCTCCGGACGGATCTGTTGTTCATCGGGGGCGGGTCAGTGGCGGTATTATCCCTGCTGACCGGATATCTGATGGACCGGTATTACCGGTATATTACGCGATGGCAACCGTAGATTTGCACGAGGCAGGTTTGTCCTGAGTAAAGACATAAAACAGTGACAAACGGAAAGGAGAATGAACATGAAACAGAGATGGAGGAGGCTGGCGGCGCTTTCGCTGGCAGGAGTATTGGCGGCAGGCACGCTGGCAGGCTGCGGGGACGCGGGAAGCGCATCGGATGAGGGCGGAAAGGATGTGACCATCCGTGTCGGCTCTAAGGATTTCACCGAAAATGAAATTGTGGCAGAGGTCTATGCGTTAGCGTTGGAAGACGCGGGATATACCGTGGAGCGTACCTTTGACATCGGTTCGTCCCTGATCCATGAATCCCTGACGACAGACCAGATCGATCTGTATCCCGAATACACGGGTACGGGGCTGATCTCGATCCTGGGTCTGGATCCGATCACCGATCCGCAGGAGGTGTATGATACGGTCAAGGCGGAGTACGCTGATCAGTTTGATGTGACCTGGCTCGATTATTCGGATGCCAATGACGGGCAGGGACTTGTGATCCGCACGGAGACGGCTGAGGAGTACGGGATCAAGACGATCTCCGACCTGCAGGAGCACGCGACAGAGCTCCGTTTCGCGTCGCAGGGCGAATTTGACGAGCGGGAGGACGGTATTCCGGCATTGGAGGCGACCTATGGTCCGTTCGACTGGAAATCGTCAAAGGTGTATGACAATTCATTAAAATATGAGGTGCTCGCCAACGACGAGGCGGATGTCAGTCCGGCATACACGACGGAGGGGCGTCTGACCGAAGATCAGTTCACGCTTTTAGAGGATGACAAGCAGGTGTGGCCGCCGTACAATTTAGCGCCGGTTGTGCGGAATGATATTTTGGATGACAATCCGGATATTGCCGATGTGTTAAACAAGGTTTCGGCAGAATTTACAACGGAAAATATCACCGCGCTGAATGCGCAGGTGGATATCGACGGCGAAGAATATACGGATGTGGCAAAGGATTTCTATGAGACGGTCAAGTAGCTGCATCAGTATGAAAAAGACAGTTTTTGCGGCTGTAAGCGGAGAAATGTCATGGCGGCAGTAACATTTAAAGATGTGTACAAACAGTTCGAGGGCATGGGTTATCCTGCCCTCGATCATGTCAATATTGAGATCGCGGAGGGCGAATTTGTTACAATCCTTGGCAGCTCCGGCTGCGGCAAGACGACATTTATCAAAATGATCAACCGCCTCTACGAGCCGGATGCCGGGGAAATCCTGCTGTTCGGAAAGCAGATCCGGGACAAGGATCCGGTGCAGCTTCGGAGGCGGATCGGCTATGTCATCC
Source organism: Lachnospiraceae bacterium (assembly GCA_017470735.1). Lineage (GTDB taxonomy): Bacteria > Bacillota > Clostridia > Lachnospirales > Lachnospiraceae > RGIG4930. The sequence goes on from JAFUYB010000072.1 coordinate 4,723, forward strand.
AGCAGGTCGGGCTGTTCCCGCATATGACGGTCGGGGAAAATATTGCGACGATCCCGCATATCTTAAAATGGGACAAAGAGCGGATCAACGCGCAGGTAGACGCAATGCTTTTGCTTGTGGATTTAGAGCCGCAGGAATTTAAAAACCGATATCCTGCGCAGCTTTCGGGCGGCCAACAGCAGCGCATCGGTTTAGCGCGGGCACTGATCTGTGATCCGCGCATTATGCTTCTTGATGAGCCGTTTGGAGCGATTGACGCCATTACAAGGGAGAATCTGCAAAATGAGCTGAAGCGGATCCACACCGAATCCAAGAAGACTTACATTTTTGTGACGCACGATATCCGGGAGGCGCTGAAGCTCGGCACAAAGATTATGATCATGAACCAGGGGCAGATTTTACAGTACGGTACGCCTGAGGAAGTGTTGGCGCATCCCGCGGACGGATTTGTGGAAGAGCTGATACAGACATCGGGCGTCTCGGAGTCGCTTTTGAAGGATGGTGACGGGATATGATCGCATATTTTATGGATCACCGGGACATGCTGCTGGGCGCCTTTTTTGAGCATCTGTGGCTGGTCTGCGAGACATTATTTTTATCTATTGTGCTCGCAAGCATTTTGTCGTATATTTTATTGGAACATCAAAAAGCATCGCAGACGGTCATCCAGGTGTTTGGCGCGATCTATTCGATTCCATCGCTGGCTCTTTTTGCGCTGTTGATCCCGTTTTTCGGCTTGGGCAACGCGACGGCGATCCCAGTGTTGGTGGCGTACAACCAATATTTATTAATTCGTAATTTTATGACCGGGCTGACCGGTGTGGATGCAAGCCTTGTCGAAGCGGCAGTCGGCATGGGAATGAACCGCCGCCAGGTTGTGACGAAGGTGCGGATCCCGCTGGCGATGCCGGCTATTTTATCGGGCATCCGTCTGTCGATCATTTCCACGACCGGGATCGCGACGATCGCGGCGACGATCAATGCGGGCGGTTTGGGGAAGATACTGCTTTCGGGGCTGCGGACGATGAATGAGGAAAAAATCGCCTGGGGGACGATCCTGTGCGTAGTGATCGCGCTGGCGGCAGACCTGCTGTTAAAGCGGTTTGAAAGGGAAAATACGCTTCTGTTGAACGGAGCGGGGAAATGATAAAGCACAAAGGAGGGTGAGATGAAAAGCTGGCTGGACAGTGTCTACAGTGACGGAACGGGGATGTTTGTGTCCGATCCGACGCCGGAGATAGGGGAGACGGTGGAGATTACCGTGCGTTTTTTTGCTGACGCGCCGGTGAAGCGGGTGATGGTCTGTTCGCTGCCGAACGGAGCGGAGCGTTATGACGAAGCGGTAAAGACAAAGGAAGCGGGCGGGCTCGCCTATTATACGGCAAAGGTGCCCGTGAATGAGTATCGTATCCAATACCAGTTTGATCTGGTGACTGAGGATACGATTTATTTTTATACGCAGGCGGGGATCACCACCTATCTGCCTGACCGGAGCCATGATTTTGTGCTGCTGACCGACTACCGTCAGCCGGATTGGGTGAAGGGGGCGGTGTTCTACCAGATCTTTCCCGAACGGTTTGCCAACGGGGATCCGTCGAACGATGTGGAAAATGGTGAATATGAGTACATGGGCTATGCGTCGATCAAAATGGATTCGTGGGACGCGAAACCGCTGACTTACGAAGAGGGGCACGGCGTGGACTTTTTCGGCGGGGATCTGGACGGGATCACGCAAAAGCTGGATTATCTGCAGGAGTTGGGCGTGACGGCGTTGTATTTAAATCCGATCTTTTCGGCGTATTCGTCGCATAAGTATGATTGTGTCGATTATTTCCATGTGGATGAGCATTTCGGCGGTGATGAGGCGTTAGAGCGTCTGTGCGCGGCCGTGCATCAGAGGGGAATGAAGATCATTCTTGACATTTCGATCAACCACACCGGCATCCTGCACCACTGGGTCAAAGAAGGCAAGCCGTTTTATTTTAAGAAGGCGGACGGCTCATTGCAGGGCTGGTGGGATCTGCCGACGCTGCCGGTGCTGGATTTCCGCAATGAAGAATTGCGCGAGCTGATTTACCGCGGCGACGGGGCAGTCCTGCGGAAGTGGCTGCGTCCGCCTTACGGCATTGACGGCTGGCGGTTTGATGTGGCGGATGTGTTTGCGCGGAACAACGAAGTCCAGCTTGCGGATGAGGTGTGGCAGGAGATCTGCGACGCGATCCGTGAAGAAAATACGGATGCCTTTATCATCGGTGAGGAGTGGGGCGACTGCACGAAATTTTTGCAGGGGCATCTGTGGAACACGCCGATGAATTACTTTGGGTTCGGGCGGATCATACGGCAGTTTGCCGGACTCGGGGACTTGTTTTTGGAGCGCAGGGAGGCGTTTCGGGATGTGCCTTACCAAATGACGGCTTCGGATGTAGTCGGGCGGACGCAGGAGCATTATGCGGTGATCCCGCAGGTGATCGCGGACTGCCAGATGAATCTGTTCGACAGTCACGACATTGCCCGGATGCACAATTACGATACCATCAATTTTGACCGGTGGAAATGCGCGGTCATCGCGCAGCTTCTGTGGACGGGAATTCCCTGCATTTACTATGGCGACGAGGTGGCGATCGACGGCTATACCTGGCACGATGCGGGCTACCGTTATCCGATGCCGTGGGAGCGCGTGAGTGAAGAGGGAGAGAAACACCGCTCGGTCATCCGCACCATGACAAAGCTGCGGCGTGAAACGGATGCTTTTGCGCAGGGCGGCCGGAAGGTGCTCGTTGCGGAGGGGAGGATTTTAGCCGTGGCACGCTTCTTCGGCGAGCAGGTCTATGTCGGCGTGCTGTCGATGGAGGAAGAGGAGAAAGAGATTGCGATACCGTTGGACATTGTTGGCGCAAAGGCTCCGGCTGGCAGTGTGGATGAGTTTGGCGTAAACTTTGATTGGCGGGAAAGTGATGAGGGCGCAGTTTTGCGTGTTGAGAAAGGAAGCGGTTTGCTGTTCCGGTGCTAAGCTAAAATTTTTCACAAAATTTAGTGGAAAATAATGACACAATCCACTAAATGTGGTAGAATGCATGGCTGAGGTAGAACATTCATGGCAGCCAGAACAGTGACGAAAAAGACTACGGCGAAGCCGCGTCCGAAGCGGGCAGTGAGCCGGTCAGCAGATAAGGAAATGATGGAGGAGGAACAGGAAGATTCGTTGTCAACGGTGATTTTCCTGTTGCTTGTTTTTGCGGTATCCGTACTTTTGATGATCGCGGTATTAGGCTTCGGGGGAGCATTTGGCATCGGCAGCAGAGTAGTATTGTTCGGGCTGTTCGGCGTATTTGCGTTTTTATTTCCGGTGGCACTGTTTGCGGGCGTGCTTTTTGCGATGTCGAATCGCGGCAATGGCATCGCGACGGCAAAGCTGATCGCCGGGATCTGTACTTATTTATTGGTGGCAGTGCTTTTGGAGCTGTTCCGCCATGGGGGAAAGACGGTTGGCGGGATAGAAGCGTTCAAGATCGGTCAGGTGTCGCATGTGGGCGGCGGATTTTTCGGTGGATTCTTATCCGAATTTCTGGTGAGGCTGTTCGGGGTGGTCGGTGCTTATGTGCTCGCGTTTGCCGGCCTGGCGATCTGCCTGGTGCTGCTTACGGAGAATGCGCCGTTTGAGCGGCTTCGTGAGAACAAGGCTGTCCGGAGCAGGCAAAGGCGCAAGCGTAAGGCCAGACCGCAGGAGAGACAGCGGTACGAGCGTGACCGCAGGCAAATGTACAGACAACCGCCGCGGCGGAATAATGAGGAGGGGGAAGAGGATGAACGATATCAGAGCCATGAAGAAAGTGGTGAAAAACGGCAGCACATTCCTGAGGAAGAAGGGAGAAAGCGCGCAAGAAGCAGTAATGGGAAATTTAGCGGTATTTCTGCTGACACGACGATCCTTCCGGAGCATACACCCGGTTCGGATGAAATCAGTGAGATTACATTTACGGAAGAAGAAGCTGTAGCGCGTCCCAATCTGTCAACTAAAAATGATCCGGACGAACCGCTGGGAAGCTATTTCAATGAGCCGCCCGCTGAGGCGGAGATACCGGATGCTTCTAATGAGGCGGACAGGACAGCGGAACAGACAGAAGTCCATGAACCGGATCCGATATCCGGGATGACAGAGAGGATGTCCGGATCGAAGGAAAAGGCGAAATCCCAAACGGACCGGACAAAGCTGAGACCGGAGCTTCAAGCGGACAAGGCTGAACCGGCAGAAAAGACAGTGGCTGTGGCAGCGCAGAAGACAGAACCTCAGGTTGAAAAAGAGCCTGAGCAAAAAGAAGCTGCAGCAAAACCGGAGGCGGATTCGCCGGTTTCTGACCGTACAGATTATGAATTTCCGCCGGTTTCACTGCTGTCGCCGCCCAAGAAAAAGGCAGGTGACAATGGTCAGGGAAGCCTGCAGGAGACAGCGGACAAGCTGCAGCAGATTCTGGCGAATTTCGGGGTCCGGGTGACGGTGACCGATGCGGTCTGCGGCCCGACGGTGACCCGCTATGAGCTGCAGCCGGAGATGGGCGTCAAGGTATCCAAGATCGTCAATTTGGCGGACGACATCAAGCTCAATCTGGCGGCGGCGGACATCCGTATTGAAGCGCCGATCCCGGGCAAGGCGGCGGTCGGTATCGAGGTGCCGAATAAAGAGGCGGCAGTCGTTTCGTTCCGCGAGCTGATTGAGGATGAGACATTCCAAAAGGAAAAATCGCCGATCGCTTTTGCGGCAGGACGGGATATCGGCGGCAATATTATGATCGCGAATATCGCCAAGATGCCGCATGTGCTGATCGCAGGCGCGACGGGAGCCGGAAAGTCTGTCTGTATCAATACGATCATCATGAGCATTCTCTACAAGGCGCATCCTGACGATGTGAAGTTCATTATGATCGATCCGAAGGTAGTTGAATTATCAGTCTACAACGGGATTCCGCACCTTTTGCAGCCGGTTGTGACCGATCCGAAGAAAGCGGCGGGAGCCCTGCATTGGGCGGTTCACGAGATGATGGACCGGTATGATAAATTTGCGAAGGTCGGCGTCCGCAATATGGAGGGCTACAACAGCAAGATCATTGATGGCGTGATGACCTTTGAAGAGGACGGAAAAATGGTCGAGATCGCGACCAAAAAGATGCCGCAGATCGTCGTGATCGTGGACGAGCTTGCCGATCTGATGATGGTTGCGTCGAAAGAGGTCGAGGAGTCGATCTGCCGTCTGGCCCAGCTGGCGCGTGCGGCAGGGATTCATCTGGTGATCGCGACACAGCGGCCGTCGGTCAATGTCATTACGGGACTGATCAAGGCAAATATGCCGTCACGGATCGCTTTTGCGGTGACAAGCGGCGTCGATTCCCGTACGATTTTGGACATGGTCGGAGCGGAGAAGCTTCTGGGCAAGGGCGATATGCTCTATTATCCGCAGGGCTATACCAAGCCTGTCCGGGCGCAGGGCGCGTTTGTGTCGGACAAGGAAGTGGCGGAGGTTGTCGATTTCATCAAAAAGCAGAATGGCAAGGCAACCTACGATGAAGCGATTTCATTTGATGTGGCGGAAGATTCCGCGAGCGGAGACAATGGAGCGACAGCGATCCCGAATGCTTCCGGGCGGGATGACAGCCGTGACCAGTATTATGATGAGGCGGCGCGCCTGCTGATCGACAAGGAAAAGGGATCGATCGGAATGCTGCAGCGGTATTTTAAGATCGGATTCAACCGCGCGGCACGGATCATGGATCAGCTGGAGGAAGGCGGCGTTGTCGGACCGGAGGTCGGGACCAAGCCCCGTACCGTACTGATGACTTTGGAAGAATACGAACACGGGGATAGCGATGGACAGCCTGCCGCCGAGACGGATATGGGCGAAAATGATGGTTGATGGGATTTATATGGCATATGGAGGGGAAGCAGCCGATGAAGACGGATATTGAAATTGCCCAGGAATGTGAGCTTGCGCCGATTGCCGAAGTGGCAAAGCAGCTTGCATTGTCTGAGGATGACATCGAATTGTATGGCAAATACAAGGCAAAGCTGTCGGAAGAGCTATTGCAGTCCTTAAAAGGAAGAGAGCGCGGCAAGCTGATCCTTGTAACGGCGATCAACCCGACGCCCGCAGGAGAGGGCAAGACGACGACGAGCATCGGGCTCGGAGAGGCGTTCGGAAAGCTCGGGAAAAAGGCCGTTCTGGCTTTAAGAGAGCCGTCGCTTGGACCGTGTTTTGGCATCAAGGGCGGCGCGGCGGGCGGCGGTTACGCTCAGGTCGTGCCGATGGAGGATCTGAATCTGCATTTTACCGGCGATTTTCACGCGATCACATCGGCCAACAATCTGTTGGCGGCGCTTTTGGACAACCATATCCAGCAGGGCAATGAGCTGGGGATCGATCCGAGGCAGGTGGTCTGGAAGCGCTGTGAGGACATGAATGACCGTGTGCTGCGCAATGTCGTGGTCGGGCTTGGCGCAAAAGCGGACGGAACAGTGCGTGAAGACCATTTTGTGATCACGGTGGCATCGGAGATCATGGCGATCTTCTGTCTGGCCAAGGATATGGCGGACTTAAAACGCAGGCTGGGCGAGATCATTGTTGCCTACAATTATGAAGGCAAGCCCGTGACGGCGGCGGATCTGCAGGCAGTCGGCGCGATGGCGGCATTGCTTAAGGACGCGATGAAGCCGAATCTGATCCAGACATTGGAGCATACGCCCGCGATCGTCCACGGCGGTCCGTTTGCGAACATCGCCCACGGCTGCAACAGCATCCGGGCGACTGAGGCAGGACTGGCGCTGGCGGATTACTGCATTACCGAGGCAGGCTTCGGCGCGGATCTCGGAGCGGAGAAATTCTTCGATATCAAATGCCGCATGGCGGGGCTGGCACCCGATGCGGTCGTATTGGTGGCGACGGTGCGCGCGCTGAAATACAACGGCGGCGTCGCCAAGGATGAGCTGAATAATGAAGATCTGGACGCCTTGAAAAAAGGTATCGTCAATCTGGAAAAGCACATTGAAAACCTTCAGAAATACGGCGTGCCCGTGGTGGTGACGCTGAATGCGTTCCTTTCGGATACGGATGCGGAAGTGGAGTATATCCGGACATTCTGCAAGGAGCATGACTGCGCGTTTGCTCTGTCTAGGGTGTGGGAACACGGCGGAGAGGGAGGTATTGAGCTTGCGAACGCAGTGCTTGAGACGCTGGGGACAAAGGAAAGCCATTTTGCGCCTCTGTATCCCGATGAAGTGGGGCTGCGGGAAAAGGTCGAGACGGTCGCAAAGGAGATCTACGGAGCAGAGAGCGTACAGTTTTCGCCTCAGGCGGCAAAGGAATTGGAGCGGCTGACAGAGCTTGGCATGGGCGATTGCCCGGTATGCATGGCAAAGACCCAGTATTCCCTGTCCGACGACGCATCGCTTTTAGGCAGGCCCAAGGACTTTACCGTGACCGTGCGCGAGGTATATCCGTCGCGGGGGGCAGGCTTTGTCGTCTGCGTGCTCGGCAATATTATGACAATGCCGGGATTGCCGAAAAAACCGGCGGCATTCGGGATTGATGTGACGGATGAAGGCGTAATTACAGGGTTGTTCTGATTGTTGAATAACAATTCTATTTCATGTTGAGTGATGTATATTTGATTTGATGATGACCTGGAGGAGAGATGCGTAAATGGCAAAGATCATAGATGGCAAGCAGATTGCGCAGGATTTACGAAGTGAATTAAAGGAGCAGGTTGCGAAGCTTTCGTCGGAAGGAAAGACAGTCGCGCTGGCAGTCATTCTGGTCGGGGAAAATCCGGCGTCGCAGGTCTATGTACGCAACAAGAAAAAGGCTTGTGAAGAGGTCGGGATACAGTCATTATCCTACGAGCTGCCGGAGGAAACGACCCAGGAAGAGCTGTTGGAACTGATCGAAAAGTTGAATCATCAATCTGGTTGTAATGGTATTTTGGTTCAACTGCCATTGCCCCGCCATATTGATGAGGATGCGGTCATTGCGGCGATCGACCCGAAAAAGGATGTGGATGGATTCCATCCGGTCAATGTCGGGAAACTTTCGATCGGACAGCCCGGCTTTGTATCGTGTACGCCGGCAGGCATTATCCAATTGTTGAAGCGTTCTGATGTTGCGATGGACGGGAAGAGGGCCGTGATCATCGGCAGGAGCAATATTGTCGGCAAACCGATGTCGTTGTTGCTGCTGCGGGAAAACGCGACTGTCACAGTGGCACATTCCCATACGGCGGATCTGCCCGCGCTGTGCCGTGAAGCGGATATCCTGGTGGTGGCGATCGGCAGGGCAAAATTTGTTACAAAGGAATTTGTCAAAGAGGGTGCCGTGGTGATCGATGTCGGGATGGACAGAGATGAGAACGGCAAGCTCTGCGGAGATGTGGATTTTGAGAGTGTAGAGCCGGTTGCTTCCGCGATCACGCCGGTTCCGGGCGGTGTCGGGCCGATGACGATCGCGATGCTGCTGTGCAACTGTGTCCAATCATTGGAACGGATGGAGATGTGACGGATGAAATGCAAACGCTGTGGCGCTGAGCTGGTCGATGGGCATGTGTATTGCGACAGCTGCGGCGCGGAAGTGCAGATCGTGCCAGATTTTAATGTGCTGGAAGAGGAAGTGCTGCCGTCTTTGGTCAGTGATGACGCAAAAAAACGGCTGGAACCAGCAGCGCAGACGCAAGGCAAGGGCAGGCGGACGGGCCGCAGGCGTAAGATCCTGACTTTGCTTTCGATAGCGGCGGCATGCATTCTGCTCTGCGCCGGGGTCGCGTTTTACATGCATTCCTACACCCGCGCGTTTCACCAGGGACAGCAGGCGGACGCTCGGGCGAATTACGCGGAGGCGGCAAGGTATTACGAGACAGCGATTCAGCGGGGCGAGACAGTTGAGGCATATCTCAACATGGGGAAAGATTATGTTCGGCTTGAAGAATATGATACAGCGGAGCAGGCTTTTGAAAAAGCATTGGAGCTGGCGCAGTCCCAGGATCTGGAGACAGTTAAGATTTATAAGGCGTTTCTGAAGCTGTACAGCCAGTCCGGAAATGTAGACGCTGAGGAGGCTCTTTACGAGAGCATCACAGACAAACAGCTGTTAAAATCGCTGGCAAAGAAATTCGTCCGTCCGCCCAGATTCTCAAAAGAGAGCGGTATCTATGAGGATGATGTCAAGCTGAAGCTGAAATCGGCAAACGGAGATGACATTTATTATACCTTAGACGGCACTGATCCCAGCCCGCACAATGGCGTGCTCTATGAGAAGCCGATCATACTCAAAGGCGGTGAAACGACGGTAAGTGCCTGCTGTGCCAACAAAGAGGGCAAGTGGGGAAGTGTCGTTTCCCGGTCTTACACTGTCAATTATGATACGCCTGCAATGCCCAGCGCGAACCCTTCGAGCGGTACATTTCAGGTGCCGACCCGGGTGACGCTGACTTCTGAGGATGACGGCACGATATATTATACCTGGGGCAGTTCCACGCCGACCAAGGACAGCGCGCGCTACAGCGGACCGATCACGGTTCCCGAGGGCAACAATGTGTTGTCCGCGGTGGTGATCAATGAGCACGATATGACAAGCGATGTGCTGCGCTGCAATTATGTGTATCTGCCATGACGATCACGGTACTTTGTGTCGGAAAGATCAAGGAACGCTACCTTAAGGACGCGGTTGCGGAATACTTAAAACGGCTTTCCCGTTATGCGAAGATCGAGATCGCGGAGGTGCGTGACGAGCGTACCAAGGAGGAGCCGACGGAGCGTGAAAGGGCGCAGGTATTGGACATTGAGGGCGAGCGTCTGCTTGCCCGGATCGGGGAGCGCGATTATGTGATCGCCCTCGCCATTGACGGAAAGGAAATGGATTCGGAAGGGCTTGCCGCATTTGTCGGCGGGCGGATGAATCAGGGTGACAGCAGGCTCTGTTTTGTGATCGGCGGCTCATATGGATTGTCGGAGCAGGTGTTAAGGCGGGCAGATGCGGCATTCAGTTTTTCGAAGATGACCTTTCCGCACCAGCTGATGCGTGTGATCCTGCTTGAGCAGGTGTACCGGAGCTTTCGGATATTAAACCACGAGCCGTACCACAAGTGATCCGATGGATCTGACCGGACGGTGAAATGATAACGATAAGGAGAACGAAAGGGAGACAGACACAATGGCAGAGCTTCGACTGGATATTCCATCTGAACATCAGTCCAATCTGTTCGGGCAGTTTGACAGCAACATCAAGCTGATCGAACGGGCGTTGTCTGTCCGTTTTACGATACGGGGCGACGGGCTTAAAGTGTCCGGCGCCGAGGCTGATGTCCAAATGGCGAAGAATGTGATCAACGAGCTGTTTGAATTGTCCAAACGGGGCAATGTGATCGGGGAGCAGAATGTGACTTACGCGCTGTCGATCAAGGAACAGCTTACGGATCATCCGATGGCGGCGATGGATTCCGACCTGATCTGCCATACCTTATCCGGCAAGCCGGTCAAGCCCAAGACGATCGGTCAAAAGGCGTATGTCGATGCGATCCGTGACCGGATGATCGTGTTCGGCATCGGTCCTGCGGGTACAGGAAAGACCTATCTGGCGATGGCCATGGCGATCACGGCGTTCCAGAGGCAGGAGGTCAGCCGGATCATTCTGACGCGTCCGGCGATCGAGGCGGGAGAGAAGCTTGGATTTTTGCCGGGAGATCTGCAGAGCAAGGTCGATCCGTATCTCCGTCCGCTTTACGATGCGCTTTATGAGATCATGGGGGCGGAAAGCTTCCTGCGCAATACGGAGCGGGGACTGATCGAGGTCGCGCCGCTTGCCTATATGCGCGGGAGGACGCTTGACAATGCGTTTATCATTCTCGACGAAGCGCAGAATACGACCCCGGCGCAGATGAAGATGTTTTTGACGAGGATCGGCTTTGGCTCGAAAGCGGTCATCACCGGTGACAATACGCAAAAGGATCTGCCCAGGGACGCGGCGAGCGGTCTCGATGTGGCGACGCGTGTGCTTGCAAAGCTTGAGGATATCGCTTTTGTCAAGCTGACGGCTAAGGATGTGGTGCGTCATCCGCTTGTGCAAAAGATCGTCAACGCCTATGAGGTATATGAAGCAGCCCAGCAGAAAAAAACAGGGAAAGGACGCGGGACTCGTTATGCGGGAAATCGAAGAGCATAAGCTGTCATTGCGCCGGCTTACCTATATGAGCGGCGTGTTCGTCCTGTTTTTGGGCGGGACCTGCGTGCTGGCGGTACAGAACCGGATGCTTTTGGACGAGCTGTTTTGCACGCTGATCGTCGATGCGGTCTTTTTCGGGATATTTGCCATCTGCCTGCTGCGCGGACGGATTTCAGGAAAGACCGGCTACCAGGGGACGGATTACAGCAGGCTGTTCGTCTATATGGTGCTGGCGTGGGCTGTGGCGATCGCCGGATCGTATATGCCGGATTTCCTGTTGCCGGTCGGGTTTATGGCATTTATCTTCTGCACATATTTTACGAACGCGATCGCGCTTGGGATGGGACTGTACTTTGTGACCCAGATCTGCATGCTCTGCGGACGCGGCACATACCTGATCTACTGTTACTGTCTGCTTTTGGTGTGCAATGTGTTTTTTGCGGTTTACCTCAGGGAGATACAGGGACGCGGACGGATGCTGTTTGCCACGGTTCTTTTGCTGACGGGCTGCGCGAACGCATTTTTGCCGATTGTCTTTTACTATTTCACATTTGCCAAGCTGGACCGGCAGATGATGATGCAGGTGGGGATCGAAGCAGTACTGTTGGTGGGATTTGCCGCTCTTTTCTATCTGCGGCTGTGGAATTACAACCAGAGAGAACGGGCGGTAGCCTTAGAGCTTTTGCTGGAGGATGACTATCCGCTGCTGCAGGAGCTGCGGAAATATTCAAAGGTCGAATACCAGCACGGCAGAAAGGTGTCGCATTTAGCAGCGGTCTGCGGACGGGAAATCGGAGCAGACGAGCAGATCTGCGCGGTCGGAGGGCTGTATTACCGGATCGGGAAAATGACGGGGCCGCCGGAGATCGACAGCGCTGTTAAGACAGTGACCAACCAGTGCTTTCCGCCTGCGGTCATCGCGATTTTAGAGGAATTTGAAGGGAAAAAACGGCGTCCCCAGACACCGGAGTCCGCAATCGTCCAGATGGTGGACGCGCTGGTGACAAAGATCGACCTGATGGACAAGGATGTGATGTCAAGTGTCTGGAATGAGAGTATGGTTATTTATCAAACCTTGAATGAATTTTCCAACGATGGCATGTATGACGAGGCGGAGCTGTCAATGAACCAGTTTCTGAAGGTTCGTGAAAAGCTGGTGCAAGAGGGGATTGCGGCATGACGATCTTGCTGGAGGAAGAAACTGACCAGGCGAAAAAGCTGGACTTCGACTACCGGAGCCTGCTGGAGCAGATCGTGCCGGCGGTACTGGCAACGGAAGGCTTTCCGGACAGTATCCAGTTGTCGGTGACTTTTGTGGATGAGGCAGTCATACAAGAGATCAACCGGAATTTCCGGGAGATGGACGCTCCGACGGATGTGCTGTCGTTTCCGATGCTGCATTTTAGCGGGGGCGGAGGCTTTGACCATCTTGTGCAGGAGAGCGCGGACCGCGATCCGGAGACCGGAGAGCTTCTGCTGGGAGATATTGTCCTGTGCATTCCCAAGGTATTTGCGCAGGCATCGGAATATGGTCATTCCGAAAAGAGGGAGTACGCCTTTTTGTTGGTCCACAGCCTGCTGCACCTGATGGGCTATGACCACATTGAGGATGCAGACCGCGATGTCATGGAAGACCGTCAGCGGTCGGTTATGGAGCAACTGCAGATCGGCAGGGACTAAAGAGCATTACGCGGTTTTTGCCAGACAGTTCCGGTTGCAGTAAAGGATCGGGACACCACCTTACTTGAGAGAGGAGATGTTATGAAAAAACGGACACTGGAATGGATCAGACGGCAGGCACTCATGATAGCGGTATTTACGCTTGTGATCGCAGTCGCGGCGGCTTGCGGCAAAAAAGATGAGGCTTCGGAGGAAGACTTTGAGATCGATCAGGAAGAGGTCGGAGAGGCAGAAGAAGAAGAGGAAGAGGAGCCTGCGGGGAACCTGAGTCTTTTGACCAATGAGCCATTGGATGAAGAGCGCGTTGGCAAACGGCCGGTTTCGATCATGATCGAAAATACGAGAATGGCGCTGCCGCAGTACGGGCTGAATGAGGCAGGCGTCGTCTATGAGTGTCCGGCAGAGGGCGGCATTACGCGTTTTCTTGCGGTATTTGATGATTACAGTGACATGGAGCGGATCGGCAATGTGAGAAGCTGCCGTCCGTACTATGCGTACATCGCTGCAGAGTATGACTCGATCTACCTGCATTACGGGCAGTCGATTCATGGCAAGGAAGTGCTGGATTCCGGCGTCGTGGACGATCTGAATGGTCTGGACGGGGAAGTGGAGCGGATCGTCTATTACCGTTCTTCGGACAAAAAAGCTCCGCACAATGCCTACACGAGTACTGAGGGCATCGACAACGGTATTGAAAAGAAGGGCTATGAGACGGACTACGAGGAGAGCAATCCCGAAGGGCATTTTACCTTTGCCGAGGAAGAGAATACCTTGCCGGACGGGGATGACGCGGAAAAAGTCAGCCTTTACTTCCCGACCAACAATCCGTATTATGTATATGATGAAGATGAAAAGCTTTATACCCGTTACCAGTTCGGCGCGCCGGAGACAGATGCGGTGGACGGCAACGAGGTCAAGGCGGCCAACCTGATCCTGCAGAATGTGTCAAGCTCTATTTTCCCGGGGACGGAGTACCTGGACATCGCATTAAACGGCAGCGGCTCCGGTAAATTCATTACCCGCGGAAAGGCAGTGGATATTACCTGGTCGAAGGACTCGAATTCAGACATCACGCATTATTACTATGACAATGGCGATGAGATCGAGCTGAACTCGGGTCAGACCTGGGTGCATCTGATTGAAAACGCGGGCGTGGACCGGTGCTCGATCACGGGCTCTGAGGACAGCTCCGCGGCAGAATAATTTCACTTGTGCCGGCGGACTTTGAGGCACACGGATAGACAATTATATGGAAAATAATGGTAAAAAAAGAAGCGATACCGGATTTCTGGTGCAGGGATCGATTCTTGCAGCGGCATCGATCATCAGCCGCATTGTCGGATTGATCTACCGCTTGCCGATGACAGCGATCATTGGCAAGCGGGGCAACGATTTTTATGGTACCGCTTTTGAACTTTACAATATCATATTGATCATATCGTCGTTTTCGATTCCGCTGGCGGTATCCAAGCTGGTCGCGGCACGGATGTCGCAGGGGCAGGTGAAGAATGCGATGCGTGTATTCCGCGGCTCTCTGGTTTTCGCGATGATTTCCGGAGGAGCTGCGTCGCTGATCGTGTTTTTCGGGGCGGATTATTTTACGGGGACGCTTTTAAAGACACCGCTTTCCGCCATCGCGCTGCGGATTCTGGCGCCGGTGCTGCTGATCGTGGCGTTAGTTGGCGTGCTCAGAGGCTTTTTCCAGGGACTGCATACGATGATGCCCAGCGCCATTTCCCAGATTTTGGAGCAGATCATCAATGCGGTCGTATCGGTGATCGCGGCGTATATCCTGTTTGGTTATGGAAGCAGGGTCGGCGCAGTGCTTGGCGACCCGGAAGTGTATGCGGCGGCTTATGGGGCGGCAGGCGGCACTTTGGGTACGGCGATGGGGGCATTGGCGGCGTTTTTCGTCATGGCTTTCATTTTTCTCGTTTACCGCGGCACGATGCGCAAGCGCATGCTGCGGGATCACACCAAATCGCTGGAAAGCTACCGCAGCCTGGTCGGCGTGCTCGTGATGACGATCATTCCGGTGCTGATGTCAACGACGCTTTACAATATCAGCGGCATCGTTGACCAGGGAATCTTTAAAAATATCGCGTTGGCGCAGGGCTATGACGCAAAGCAGATTTCCGAGTGGTGGGGCGTGTTTACAGGGCAGTACAAGGTGCTGACCAATGTGCCGATCTCAATTGCGTCGGCAATCGCGGCATCAAGCGTGCCGAGCTTGACGGCGGCATTCCACCGCAAGGAGACGGCCAGCGTGCGCCGGCAGATTGCGCTGGCAACACGGTTTATCATGCTGATCGCGTTTCCTTGTGCCATAGGCATGGGCGTACTGGGCGGACCGATCATGATGTTGCTGTTTGCGGATGCGGACAAGACTTCGGCGGTCATTATGGCGATCGGGGCGGCGAGCGTTGTGTTCTATTCGCTTTCCACGCTGTCCAATGGCCTGCTGCAGGGGATTGACCGGATGCGGATCCCCGTGACCAATGCGGCGATTTCATTGGTGCTGCAGACGATCTTTTTGTACGGGGCAATGGAAATACTGCACCTGCACATCTACGCTGTCGTTCTGGCAAATACATTTTACGCGTTTCTGATGTGCATTTTAAACGGCCGCGCGGTGGCGAGGTACTCGGGGACGAGGCAAAATGTGCGAAAGACTTTTGTCGTGCCGTTTGAAGCGTCTGCCGTAATGGGGATCCTGGTATTTTTGGTCTATACGACGCTGCACGCGGTCACACGGTCAAATGCGGTTTCCTGCATCGCGGCCATGGCGGTCGGGGTATGCAGCTATTTTGTGCTGGTCCTTATGATGCGCGGGATTTCGGAAGCGGAGCTCAAAATGCTGCCCCAGGGCAGAACGCTGGTTGCCGTGGCAAAGAGGTTTGGACTGTTATGAGCAGGCGCTTCCGGGAAAAATCAGCGGATGATCAGACGGGGCAGTCCGGTTCTGTGGACGGGATCGTGGAAATGTCTGCTCCGGTTGCGGTAGTCGGAGCCGGAGCTTCGGGGCTGTTGGCTGCGGTTACGGCGGCCCGCGCAGGAGCGGAAGTGCTGCTGATCGACGGGAATGAGCAGGTCGGCAGGAAGCTGTTGTCAACGGGCAATGGCAGATGCAACTTTACAAACCGCCGGCAGACAATGGACTGCTATCGGAGCGGGCAGCCTGAAGCGGTACAGGCGGTATTGGAGCAGTTTCCGGTGAGCCGGATGCTTTCTTTTTTTGAGGAGATCGGGATCCGTCCGGCGGAACGGCAGGGATACTATTACCCTTATACGAACGCCGCAGCGGATGTGCGGGACTGCTTTGAAATGGAACTCCGCCGTCTCGGCGTGCGGACGCTGCTGGGATACCGGGTGTGCGGGATTGGAAAAGAGGATGGGCAATTCCGGATCCGATTGCGTAAAAGAGAGAGCGGGGCTTTAGGCAGTAAGGGTCATCCCGCGGTCTCGGATGTAAATGGGAAATCTTCTAAAAAAAATGGCGGATCCGGTGCAGGTCGCAAGGATGAGAATGCAGATGGAGAGTGGATGGTATGCGCTTCGGCCTGCATTCTGGCGACGGGCGGGCAGGCATTCCCGAAGAGCGGCAGTGACGGATTTGGTTACCGTCTGGCAAAGGATTTTGGCCATCATCTGATCCCGGTCGCGCCCGCGTTGGTTGATTTGCGATGCAACGAAAAATTTTTCCATAGATTAAAGGGGATCCGCGTAGCGGCAGAGGTGCGGCTGTTCGTGGATGGCAGGCTGGCAGCCTGTGATCTTGGGGAAGTACAGCTGACGGAGCGCGGGATCTCGGGCATACCGGTATTTAATGTGAGCCGCTACGCGACAAAGGCATTGGCGGGAAATGAGGTAACGGCAGAGCTGGACTTTTTGCCGGAATTGTCTGTAGGAGAAGCCGTCGATGAGCTAAAGCAGCGCCTATGGAGCTACGGCTGGGGAAAAACTGTTTCTGAAGCATTCCGGGGACTATTGCACCAACGGCTGGCAGAGGCCGTGCTGGGATATGCCAAAATAGACGCTGCGGCAGACGCGGCAGAGCTGGATGGGCGGCAGGTGAAGCGGCTGGCAGAGGCTTGCAAGGCATTTTCTGTTTCGGTCGCCGGAGCAGGCGGTTTTGACAAGGCGCAGACGACGGCAGGCGGCGTGCCGCTGTCTGAGATGGATCCAAAGACATTGGAGTCGGCACATTGCAAAGGACTTTACCTCTGCGGCGAGCTGTTGGATGTGGACGGCATCTGCGGCGGCTACAACCTAAGCTGGGCATGGGCGAGTGGCTATGTGTGCGGTACGGCTGCGGGGGGAATGATACAATCAGCTTGCGTAAGTGCAGATATCATATCCCAGGAATTTATGATAAATTTAAACAAATAGGATAATTTGTGGGAGATGCAGAATGACCGAGAAAGCAGATGGACAGATTGCGATTGTGACGGAAGAGATCATCCGAGAAAAGATATATGTGGTCCGTGGACAGAGGGTGATGCTGGATGCGGATCTGGCAGAAATATATGGTTACGAAACTAAAAATTTCAATCGCCAGGTTAAGAACAATAAAGAAAAATTCGCTGGAGATGACTTTATGTTCCGGCTTACGCATGAAGAATTGGAAGAATTGGTGAGGTGCAAAAATTTCACCTCACGGGATAATTTCTTTCAGGGGCAGTCGGGCGGAACGAGATATTTGCCAAATGTTTTTACGGAGCAGGGCATTTATATGCTGATGACCGTCTTAAGGGGCGAACTGGCGGTTCGGCAAAGCAGGGCACTGGTGCGTCTGTTCAAGCAGATGAAAGATTATCTGGCTGAGGACCAAAGATGGCTCGGCCAGCAGGAACTGCTCCGTCTGTCCGTGCAGACCAATGAGAACACGAAAGCAATCGGAGAAATCCGGGAACAGATGGCGACGAAGGATGACCTTGTAAATTTCATGGCGAATTTCATGGATGCCCATATCGGCAAGGAATTTCTTATCATGGACGGTCAGACTGTTGAAGCGGATATTGCTTATCACCAGATCTATGAAATGGCGGAACAGAGCATTTTTGTGGTAGACAATTATATCGGAATCAAGACGCTGGCGTTGATGAAAGACGTACCGGAGAAAATAAAGATCATCATTTTCAGCGACAACATGGGAAAAAGTCTGACGAGGCTGGAGTATGAAGACTTTGTGAAGGAATATCCCCATGTAGGCATAGAATTCAGAAAAACGGACGGAAAATTCCACGACAGATTTATCATTCTGGATTACGGAGCGGAAATGGAAAAGATTTTCCAATGCGGGGCCTCCTCCAAAGACGCGGGCAGACGCATTACCACGATCAACCGGATGACCTTGAAAGAGATATATCATCCGATGACAGATCGGCTGCTGCAGAACGAGGTTCTCGTCTTGAGATAAATATTTTTATGGATACATGCAAGGCAGGATAAAGGAGATGGCTGAACAGCCGCAAACCCAGTAACGGCAAGGAAAAACCGCATAAATCAAAGAAATCATGCAACACTTTGTATAAACTGTTGCATGATTTCCTTACCTGCTTATTATATCGGCACTTCCGGGGTTTACACAACCCCTTTTTTTAACTTTTTTTCTAAAAATTTGTGATTTTTCTTATCGCAATACTTCCCTATTTTACAAGGAAAACTAAGATTCATGCAACAGTTTATACAAAGTGTTGCATGAACTCCCATAAAAGCCAAAGTGATAATGGTTGCGGGGATTTTATGATTTTCGTCTGCATACAGGCGGAAGCAAAATAAAAAGCCGGGAAAGGAGGTTGTGGCGACGCAACCGTAAGGGCAAAAAGCCCGAAGTGCTCAACTGAATAGCAACTCGTAAACAAAGCAGCAAGCCCGTCCATGGATGGGCGGGAGCGAAAAGAAACAGAAAACTATCATTTCAAAAATCAAGGAGGATCATATTATGGTAGTACAACACAACATGCAGGCAGTCAATGCCAACAGACAGTTAAACATCATTACAGGCGCACAGGGCAAATCGACCGAAAAGCTGTCGTCCGGATACAAGATCAACCGTGCGGCAGACGATGCGGCGGGTCTTTCGATTTCCGAGAAGATGCGTAAGCAGATCCGCGGTCTTGACCGCGCAAGCACGAACGCGCAGGACGGCGTGTCCGCAGTACAGACGGCAGAAGGCGCACTCGGCGAAGTTCACGATATGCTGCAGAGAATGAACGAGCTGGCAGTACAGTCGGCAAACGGCACAAACAGCGAGACAGACCGTGACGCCATTCAGGCTGAGATCGATCAGCTGGCTACAGAGATCGACCGCGTATCCGAGACGACGAAGTTCAACGAGACCTATCTGTTGAAGGGCGACCGCAATGCGACGCGCCAGGTATCATATTCATTCAGGAATAATTCAACGGATGAAGTGACGGCGGCTTCCGCGAATATGTATTCTGACGGAGCTACCGGGATCGCAGCGAATAGCAAGGATCTGGAAGGTACGGGCATTTCTTTTAACAAGGATGCGAAGCAGGATGACCAGAATGCAATCGCTAAGGCTCTTCGTGACCAGGGTATCTCCGTAACCTATTCCAGCGTATATGCTGACCCTACGGACGGTTCTGAAACGGGAAGCATTTCCAATGGTTACACGCTTACCCTGAATGGCGACGCCGCAGACAAGTATGACGTGGTTACCATTACCGGCGGTACGGATCCCAGTACGCCGAACAAGGATGACAATGTTGGTAAGAACCTGGCAGCTTTCATGATTCAGGATCACAACGGTAATACCATCGCGACAATCACCGTGGGCGGTGCAATGATGGAAGACGCAAACCAGACAGAGAAGACGAAGTCCATCTCTTCCATTCTTACCGCAGAAAGCGTAACGGCTGCTAAGGGCAGCGGCGAAATCGCTCAGTACTTTGACAAAGATGGGAACAAGATTTCCGCAAACTCCCTTGGCACCTACTTCTCAGTCGTAAGCGGTCAGGTGAATCAGGCTGACGGCGGTGATGTGGAAAGCACCACCACCCTTACCGTAGCTGAAGGGACGGCAACGGCTGATGACACATTGACCTTTGACGGGACGAACTGGAAGAATCTTGCCGGTGAAACCATCTCTAATGATGACCTTTCGAGCAGATATGGCATCTCCGCTTCCGATGTAGAGGGGGCAGTAGAAAATGATGTCATCAACTACAAGGCTACCGTTAAAAGCGACGGCAATTCCGAGGCCGTACAGGAGACCTTGGACGAGAAGACCGGCGCCAATGTAGATATTTCAAAGTCTAACCGCGAAAAGCTTAATGGGATTGCTGCAGAGGATACGGAAGCAGGCACTACCACACTTACTTTTGACGGTGAAAACTGGAAGAGCGCAGGAGGTCTCAGCTTCACGACTGATGAGCTTGACGAGAAAGCTGGTCTTTCCGTAGAAGGTAATGCGTTAAAGGGTGACTCGATCGAGATTACTGCTTACAAGGCTCCCGAGACAGAAGATGTAGAAATCGCAAGCTCTACGGCTGCAAACAGCCTTAACGTGGCGATGAAGCGTGATGACATAGGTACTATTTCTGAATCCTGCGCGGGTGCATTTACGACGCCTGCCGGCGCAAGCGAAAAGCTTACTATCAGCTATGACAGCGTATCAGGCTTTACCGTTTCAGACGGTGCGTTTACGACACCTGCCACAAGTGCTGATGAAATCATTGAATACCTTGGCATTGACAAGGCGAACCTTAAGGATGGCGATACCATCGAGATTACCGCAGCGCAGGCTGCAATAACAACTGGAACTATAAATAGTGTAATAAATGCCATTAGCAGTGTTGATTCTAGCGCAGGCTCAACTGTAGAAGTGAATGGTGAGTCCTATATTCTTGCTACTTCGGCCGGAACTCTTGATGGCATTATTGCTGCAGCAAGTGCGGCAGGCGGTATGACCGCGGCAGGTAGTGGGGATATCATTGAGATCGGCAACGATTCCTATAAATTCGATGGCACTAGCTGGTATACGTACGATGGGACGGATACAAGCGGCTCAGCAATAACCGATATGGACGATAAAATTGCAGCTGCAAGTCAGACGGGTACAATCACCATCAAAGATGCAAGCAATAATAATAAGGCATATCATATCGGCTCTGCAGCCGCCATTCAGAATGTTGTTACAAACGCATCCCTTAAAAATGGTGACTCAGTCAAGATTACCAACAAGTCACTTAATGATGCTTCTTATAAACAGGAACAAACGTTTACTCTCCGCTCCGAGACAGACGCAGAAGCCAGAATCTACCATGTCGCCGAGGATGCCACGGCTGATTACAAGAGCAGCACTGACACTGTGAAGCTTTCCTATAATGGAACGGATTGGACAGATGATGACGGCAATGCAGTTAATCTTGATGATTATGGCATTACCACTACATCCACGCCTGTCAATGGCGACAGCATCGAGATCACGCCTTATGCGAGAGATGAGGATGAAATCACCCTCACAAATGCTCAGGTTTCCGTCATTGCGGGCAAGCTTGAAGGTGCTACCGCTGACGAAGACAACAAGGTTATCATCAAGAATGATGGTGGATCATGGACCGTAACATCAGGCTCCGGGCTTGATAACAATGCCATAACATCGATCGTAGGTGCTTTAGAGCAGACTGAAGCTGCAGAAGGGACATCAATCGAATTGAATCTGCCGGATGCAAGCCGTCTGGCAGCTGCCAAAGCTGTCAACCAGGCAAAGGATGGCTCTCAGGTGACAGTCACCACAATGGACGCTAATGGATTGAAGACGGATGATACTTACATCAAATCCTCTGATGCGAACCTTTCGTCTCTTGCAAGCGATCTTGGTCTTGACAGCCTTGAAGGTGTAAGCATCCAGATCGAAGATGACACCTACACCTATACACACGATGACGGTGGTGATCATTGGGTTAAGACAGCCCCTGGTACAACTGTAGCATCAGAAACTGGAGTAGCTATGACGACAGTTCTTGGAGCTGCGATTGGTGATAAGACCTTTACCGTAACAAAGGGCAATAAGAGCTGGAATGTTGGCACAGCAGACGCCATCAACAAGAAGCTTGACGCTCTTGATGGAGCAGACGTAAAGCTTACGGTTGATAAAGAGACAACCGACCTCGGGACACTGAAAGGCTCTTCAAAGGTTACCGCGTCCATCGTCACGGAGACGGCTGCCTCTCAGGAATACAAGAATGCCGGGGACGTCGGTGTAGGAGCTACATTTACACACTTTGACGAGTCCAAGATCAAGGCTCGCGCAGACAGCCCGCTGGTATATGACGCTGTTGGCAACCAGACGACACTTGACATCCGTGATGTATCCGCAAAGAGAGATATCGCAGGCGCACTGACAGTCAAGCTGCACGTAGGCGCAGATGCAACTTCCAACAACCAGATTTCTGTGAACATTGAGTCTATGAGCGCAAAGGCTCTCGGTGTAAACGGATTGAAGGTCGATGGGTCTGACGACTCCAACGCAACAGACGCAATTGAGACGATCAAGCAGGCGCTGCAGAAGGTTTCCGACCAGAGATCCAGCCTCGGAGCAGCACAGAACCGGTTAGAGCACACGATTGCAAACCTCGACAATGTTGTTGAGAACACGGAGGCCGCTGAGTCCAGAATTCGTGATACGGATATCGCGGAGGAGATGGTTCGGTACTCCAAGAACAACATTCTTGCACAGGCGGGACAGTCCATGCTCGCACAGGCGAATCAGAGTACACAGGGAGCGCTTTCCTTACTCGGCTGATAACCGAAATGACCATTATTCACAGAGGTTTACTTTTAGGCTTTTTACGGGCTGGGAAATACCCAGCCCAAAGCCTTTTTGTAAATGCTTCTGCCAATGCTTTTGAAAAAAGCATTAACAGAATCATTTAAAAAAGGCGGTATGTACACCAGGGAAAGGCGAAATACATAAAAATGGCATCAAAAAAACCAAACCTTACCATCTCGCTGCTTTCTTCCGGACGCAGCAATACCATAGAGCGCTGCCTTAAATCGTTAGCGCCATTCAAGGAGCAGCTCCATACCGAAATTATCGTCGTGGATACGGATCCGGAACACAATCCGGATGTACATGCGATATTAGAACAATATGTCGACAAGATCATTCCCTTTACATGGTGCGATGATTTTGCGGCAGCCAGAAACGCCGGACTAAAAGCAGCCCGGGGGGCATGGTTTATGTTTGTGGATGACGATGAGTGGTTCACGGACGCGCAGCCTCTTATTGATTTTTTCAAGTCCGGTGATTCCAGGAAATTCCGTTGGGGCAACTATCGTATCCGCAATTATTTAAGCGAAAATTGGGAAAAATATCAGGACTCCTGGGCGACCCGTTTCTTTTTGAACGACGGAAAGACAAAATTTGTGGGAAGAGTCCATGAGTGCCCCGCACCGGTCGTCGGGAAAGCAAAAAACATACCTGCCAAAGCAGGTCATACCGGTTATATCTATCATACCAGAGAAGAAAAATTAGAACACTCACGGCGCAATATGGTGCTGTTGGAAAAGTTGACCGAAGAGGATCCAAAACAGGGGCGTTGGTGGCTGCAGCTTCTGATCGAGCATGACAATCTTCGGAATATAGAAAAGCAAAGAGAAATAAACGAGCATGCCCTGAATGTCCTGAAGGGACAGACCGGGGCATACCCTCGTATCATCCGAGGCTGCCTTTCCGCCAATGCGTTACGGATTGAGCTTGCACAGTCAGATTATAAACGATGTGACGAGCTTTATGAAGAACTCCATCACTCCAAGGAAGCGCGTACTGATGTATCCGATGCTGCCATGGAGCTTTTAGAGGCTCAGGCACTTGTCCGGTTGGAACGGTTCACCGAAGCCGGACAGCATGCTGCCAACTATATGGAATACTATGACAGACTCGCGGAACAACGTGATGAATTTGGTGAAGAGTGTCCCTATTTTCTGATCGAGACCTTTGAACGAAAGTGGTGGGTTCCTGCGGTGAGTATTCTGATATCGTGCGGTATCCGGGAAGGCTCCTGGGAGGCTTTCGATCAGTATTTTGAAGAACTTTGCGCAGATGATTCGAAGGACGTACCGGCTTTTGCCCGGGATATCCTTGGCGCCGCTTCGGCGACGGATTATGACCCGAGAATGCGTCGTATCGCTGCGTCGCTATGGATGACGGAAGCCGGCAGAGCCGCAATACGACGTTTTTTGTCCGGATCCGGTTTTGGTGAAAACAATGGCAAGTTAAATATTGTGCGAGCGGTTGCGGAGTCAGGCATAAATGATCCGAATCCCTGGGACATTCTTCTGATCTGGGCTGACCACACAGGTGGGGATAAAGATTCAATTGTCAATGCGATGCCATTGGGTCGTTTCAGGCGACAGATTGATGCCTTTATCAAAGAACAGGAACCGGACTCCGTCACAAGGCAGCTGAAGATTTTTTCAGATATGGGTAATCTGACGCGTGCCATCTATGCTCGATATGTTATGCGAAGACATATTATCAGCCATGTGAATAAGACCGACCGCGGATCTCTGAAGAAAATGTTTGCGGCTTTCGCACGCGACTGTATCGTGTACCATGCTGCGTACATACAACCGGACAAGATAAAAGAGCAAAGTGTTTTTCTGCCGGATCCGATGGGACTGGCGTTAAGGCTTCAGCAGGCTTTGGCGATACCGGAAAACGACTATCGCGCAGTTCTTGCCGCATTCAAGGATATGATTGGTATTGATCCGCCTATGGATGGTGCGCTAAAGATTTATTCGCATCTATATGCGAAAGATGCAAAGCAGCTTGCCACAGAGGCAGATAAATCAAATATTTTAATGACGAAGGATTACAATCCTATAGAACAGGATACTGCCGATACAGGACGAAAGACAATAGAACAACAGGATGTCCAGTCTGAGATGCAGCAACTAATAGATTCTATCCAAAATAAGGTCAGAGAACTGATCGACGCCGGGATGACGGACGAGGCGGAAAAGGTGATGGGGGAGATACGGAAATACAGCCCATAACGATGTGAAGGCATAAAACCATGGCAATAAATATTACTTTTATCAACGGCAATTACATCAATGGATTGGTAAATACGGCAATCAACGCTTTTGGAATCTTGTCCGTGCCGTGGCAGAAGCGGATGACACTGAACACATTCCGTGGGACGTCCGTATTCTTTGGGCAGAGCGCTTATCGAGGATGAATGGATACAACAGCATAGTGACTGATTTGGATAGTTTAAAAAACAGCGGAAACACATTTGATTATACCAAGGAGGCGATGCGGGGATATTTTAGGAATATGTTTGCATCCAGCAATCCGCTTCTGGTCAGCCCGGAGATTTGGCGTATCGGGCTTAACCGTGGTGCAACGCTGGATGAAAGGATACATGAGATACCGTTGGAAAGATGGGTTTCGTGCGTGGATTCTTTTGCAGATAAGGTTGACGGCGGGTTCATGAAGCAAATCGCGGATATCATTGATGATGTCTTCCTTGGAATGGATGACGAAAGATATGGTTATTTTATGTTAAAGACCATGGAACCGTTAAAAGAATACGAACAAAAAAAGCAGATTGAAGAAGAACGCCGGCATCTTACACAACAAGAAGCTATCAAGGCTGAGATGCGGCAGATTATAGAAAAACTTGAGGAAAAGGTGGAATACCTCATTTTTGCCGGACTAAATGACGAGGCGGAAAAAGTGATGAAGGAAATCCAAAAGTATTCCTTGCCGGACAGGTGACCGCATATGGATAAAACATATTATATAGCGGAAATAATGCGTGGCAGGCGGCGTCGGGTTTTCCTGTTTGAGATTGACAAAGATGACACACTTGAGTCGATTGTGCATCGTGCTTTTGGAAACGAGACGGCCATTGTCAAATACCGCTTTCCAACGCTGGAAGAGCGTATTCTGATGGGAAGAAGCATGGTTTCATCGAATGATTATAAATGAGCTTTCACGAGGGCATTGCTGGAGGTCAAATATCAGATAGTATATTCAAGGAAGTGTTTTATGGCAGAAAAGCGTAGGATCAAACCATTGACAAAATACGATGCTGAACATGTCAAGGCGGTCAGGAAAAATACCGGCTTATCGCAGAGCCTTTTTGCCCTTGCGCTCGGAGTGACGCCGATGACGGTGTGCATTAAGCTCAGACAAAGCTGAATTAGAGGACTTTGATAATTTCAAACTTTACATGTTAGTGTAAAATTATCGTTGCCTGAAAGAAGAAGCACAGAACATATATTCTGACAGATATAAAAGGAAGAGAAGGATTGGATCCCACTCTTCCCTATCGGAAAGTTTTCCCTTATTATGTTGGTTTGAGTTAATTAA
>JAFUYB010000073.1 GCA_017470735.1 Lachnospiraceae bacterium
CCTGTGCAAAGTGCTGTATACTGTTAATCATAAAGCATCCTTTCTCCTTTTTATGGATTATTTTCTCTAAACCAAATCCTATCAGAGATTGGATGCTTTTTCTATTCTTTAATATCCCTACAAAAATTTTACCCTAACTTTGTAATCGTATCTGCCGTCTGTTTTCCACTAAAAAAGGAGAGGCACCCCGCCTCTCCTTGAAAAATCTGCATTTCATCAGTAATTGCTGCCTTGTCTGTTCCGAATACGCAATCAGCAATCACTTTTTTGCCCGTTTCAGCGTGCCCTTGAATCCAGCCTTGTTCAGCCTCACCTGCATTTTCTTGAACGCTTTGTCACCCATATTTTTGTTGACCGTAATCGTTATGCCGGCTGTCTTTAGTCCGCTGAATGCCGCCTTGTTGATCTTAATCGACTTGCTTCTGTTCAGGCGGATATTAGTCAGCTTCTTTGCCCCCTTAAACGCGTTTTTCCCGAATTTCGTAATCGTCTTCGGCAGCGAAACCTTTGTCATATTCGGGCATTTCGCGAATGCGTTCGCGCTTACTGCCACCACTTTATACTTGATCCCGTCCGCATTTGCGTAAGAATCAATCTTGACAGTCGCTTTGGTCGAGGAAACGCTCGTGACGCTTGCCGTGCCCTTCGAACTCACCCGTACCGTCTCCTTCGCACCGGAGCTGGTCGTCACCGTTTCCGTGTAGGACGAACTGCTGGATGAACCGCCACCGCCACCAGAAGAAGATGATGAACTTCTGGATGATGAGCTGGAGCTGCTGCCGGACGAGCCACCTGTTGTTCTGCCGCTCGTATTGCTTCCAGCCGCATAAACCGGCACTCCTGAGAGCGCAACTGCCGCCGCTAAGGTCGCGCACAGCAGCATTGTCCTGATTTTCTTTTTCATTTTCTTTACCGCCTTTCTCATTGTAAAAACATTATGTTCTATATGCACCCCAAAAAATCCAGGGATCTGCACCTTAATACTGCAATATGCACTGCACCATTTATTCCAATGTCTCCAAATGACACAATTCCACCAATATCCCAGTCAGAGAATCCTCATCCACATAAAACTCCTCGTGAAGCTCTCCATCCCGTAATGTGTCGCCAAGCATCGTTTTCCCCGTCGGTGCGAGAAATCCTTTATTGTCAAATGACGAATACGCATCCATCAAAACCGAAATATCTCTGTCGCTTATATCTGTTACCGCGCTGTCATCCAATGCGCTCCACACAGCTTCTGCATAGGATTGATCTCCCGCCGTCTTGTCAAACAGGCTCTTCAGGTACTGTTCCTGCCGACGCATCCGCGATTCATTGTCACCATCTCCGACATTCAGCCGTCCTTGCAGAAAATGGACCGCCTGCTCATCATTTAGTGTAATGGTTTCTCCCATCACCAGCGTGGAATCCACTTCGGAAAAATCATCCTCTATTGTCACAGCCACTCCGCCCACGGCGTGATTCAGCCTCCCTATCTCTGCAAGCCCAATGGAATAATACCCAGAAATCGGCAATTTCCCCAATAACCGCGAAACAGCCTTTTTCGTATTCTGGCAGCTCATCCGCTTATTCCCGCCGTACCAATGCGCTGTGCAAATCTGCTCCACCGCCAATGCTTCACCATCCCCATTTTGGTCAATTATATTGACATCCGTAATGGTATTTCGGTTGATTTCCACCACACCACAGGTCTCCTGTGTCCTGTTCACAACGATTACCGCCAAAAAATCCGCCAAGCTGCCCTGATAATCATCGCCCCTCGCATCTTCGTTTCCTGAATAGTCAGTTCCCATCATCAGATAGGTCTTTACATTATCACGACAAGCATATTTCTTTTTATTCAGCCGCAGCACCGTTACCGGCTCGTCCTGCGCATTTTCATCCAAATGCTCTGCCGAAATAACAGTCGCCGGTGCTTCTCCCAACTGCCCGCAAGCCGATAAACCCATTGCGGAACAAAGAAGAATCGCCGTTGTCAGTAGCCGCAGTTTTCCAATAAGCTTTCCAGCAATATCTCTCCATTTTTTTCCATTTTTCAATACTTTTTTATCTTTTGCCAGTTCTTCTCCGTATTTTCCATAATATTTCCCATAATAATTGCCATAGTAACCACCATAATACCTGCCGTAATAGCGGTTCCGTTCCATTTTTACCTTATTGAGCACGCAACCCAATATATGAATACCGGATGTCTCCAGCTGCCGTTTTGCGTCCTTGACGGCACGGATGCTGCTCTGCCCTTGTTCGATAACAATCACTGCTCCGTCGCACACTTTTGACACTACAGCTGCATCTATCGCCGCAGTCATCGGGGCGCAGTCAAGCAATACATAATCGAATTTGCTTTTAGCAAGTGATACCATTTCCCAAAAGTAATTCTTTTCCAAAAGCTCTGTTGGGTTGGGAATCATTTGCCCCGCCCATACGAACCATAAGCCCTTTACATCTGTTCCATAAATAATATGTGACAGTGGCGTCTGTCCTGATAAATAATGTGACAGCCCCAGCATCTCTTCGCCTGACTCTGTCCGTATGCGGTACCGTCCCAGCAAAACAGATTTCCGCATATCCGTATCCAAGATCAGCACCCTCTTTCCCAGCTCTGCAAATGACCTGCCAAGACTTTGTACCACTGTGCTCTTTCCCTCATTCGGCTGGACGCTTGTAAACAAAATCGCCCTTATGTCATCTCCACAAAATTGGATATTTGTTCGCAATGCTCGCAGCGATTCCCGCATTGTGCTACTCTGCTGCTCTATATTTTCAAAGCGGACATTGTCCAATTCTTCCAAAATTAAATCCATAGTCGAATCCGCGGTCTCCGTATATGGTGCCGCACGGTGCGCCTGATTTTGTATCTGGTATGCCTTATCCTCATCCGTGTGCGCCGGAAAATTTTCCTCCGTATTCTCTGTATCCGTATGTTGAGCCGCCTTCTCCTTAATCCGTTTCCATACATTCGTCCAGTCCGCGTTTTCTGTCGAGTACATTTTTTTCTCCATTATGCGCTCTTCTTTTTCGGCGTTGCCTTGTCTTTTTTATTCCACTCTTCATCTGGAAGCGTGCCAAGCACACGCAGTCCCGCCCTTTGCTCTGCTTCTTCCGGTCCCCTTACCGTATCATTGATGAAATAGAAAAAGGCGACCGCTCCCGCAGACAGAAACATTCCGGCAAATGCACCAATGGCTGTATTTTTAAGTATATTGGGACTGACCGGTCCTTCATCCGTATATCCGCGCTGGATAACCGTCGGGGCATCCTGATCCATTTTCTGTGCAATGTAATTTGACGACACTTCCGCTATTTCATCCGCAATTACTTTTGCCACCACCGGATCAGCATCCGTCACAGTGATATCCAGGAGCCGTGTGTTCGTAGGATTAGTCACAGCGACTTTTCCCAATAATGTCGGATAATCCATATCCATCTCAAGATTTTCAATCACTTTGTCCAAAACAGGACGACCGCCGACAACCTCCACATAATCCGTTGTCAGGCTTGCCCCGACCTGAATATCCGTAATGCTTGTAATAGAAGTGCTTTTGCTCAACACATAAAGCCGTGAAGTCGAAGCATATTGGGGCACGATATAAAAAGCACTATAAATATAAGCCGCCGCACCAAGTGCCAATGTCACTGCGCAAATGGGTATCCAATGTCCCAAAAGCACAAAAAACAACTCCACCAAGTCAATTTCTATCTCTCCGTCATCTTCCATCCGCCATTGTTGCTCCATCACATCCACTCCACCATCCTATATAATCTCATCACGAAGCATTTTATCTGCATTTCCATATAGAATATGATACCGGATCTCTTTGTCCAACGCTTCATCCAGCCAATCCATTGCCTCTGCACATTCCGGTGTACGGTAGCTTGCGCTATGAGCGTCTGTCCCCAAAAAAGTTATATCGCCGTTGCCAACAAGCCTTCTGCACCATTTGACGCGCTTGTCAAACAAGCTTTTCCTCACAAGACTATTGGTGTTCATCTGCAGATATGCTCCCATTGCCTTTATTTCCGCAATGCTCGACTTTTTTTCCGCAAGACATAGATACCGCTCAATGTGCGCGATGACCGGTACCCATCCTGCTCGTTGCAAATCTCCAATCGACTGTTTTATTGCCTGTAACGATACTTCCGGCAGATATTCCACCAACACATACCGCGTGCCATTCATGGTATGAATTTTGCGTTCCCGCAAATCCTTTACGGTATGAAAGGAATACATGACCTCATTTCCCAGATATAGCTCCATATCTGGAAATTTTGCTGCTGCTTTGCGCCGTAATGCCGCAAAAAGATCGTCCAGTTTTTCCGAATCATACTGATTTTGCTCTGAGTGATAATGCGGCGTCAAAATAATACGCCTTATCCCTTCTCCGTGGGCAATCTCCAGCATTTCTAAAGACTCTTCCATATCCCTTGCCCCGTCATCAACCCCAGGAAGAATATGGGTATGGATATCAGTAAAGGGTATTTTTCTGTCTGTCATTGCAGGATTTAATTTTATCGTGTAACTGTTTCTGTATTTATCTTCTGTGTCATGCTTTTACAAGCTGTTTCTGTTTATATCGCCATTATTTGCGTTATAAACAGGGCAATTATACTTAAATTCCTTTTGCTTGTCAAGTTTATAACACGAATTAGTGTGTATATAACAGGTTTTTCGGATTTCTATTCGTGATATAAATTCAGAATACATACATTTAAAACATTAGTCAGGAATACCATCTTGGGAGAATAATCGAATTATGAACCGAAAAAGAGTAAATGATTCTTATAATCGAGCAGCCGTAGGTATCCGTATTCAAAATCGTCGCGCACTATTGAACATTTCACAAGAAGAATTAGCTGAGCGGATCGACCGTGCCACAAAATACTGCTCCGACATCGAACGCGGCATCTGTGGCATGAGCATTGAAACAATGCTGGCTTTTGCGAAAGAACTGGATATGAGCCTCGACTATATGATGTTCGGCGGGAATCTTAACGACAAAAAAGATATGGAAACCGTCCAAATGGCTGAACTGCTCCATATCCTTTCCAAATGCTCCTCCGACGAGCAGAGCTATGCCGTAAAACTGCTGACCTTGTTTTTGGCTGCGGTGAGGGGGAAATAACATTTTTACTGTTATATTCCTTGACATTCCTATTGAATAGGATAAAATCATACTATGAAGCGAACTTTTATCGAAACGAAGTACTTCACCAACAAATGGCAGTCCCTTGGATTTTCTGATTCAGATTTGGCAGAATTACAAAACGAATTACTGGACAATCCCAAAATCGGTACCGTCATGCAAGGAACAGGCGGATTGCGAAAAATGCGGTTTTCTTTTGAAAACCGTGGGAAAAGCGCCTCCGCCCGAATCTGTTATCTTGACATTGAAGCGCGGGAAGAATTGCATTTAATCGATGTATTTGCCAAAAACGAAAAGGACAATCTGTCAAAAGCTGAGCGAAACGCCATCAAAAAGCTGGTGAAATTTATCAAGGAATTTGGGTAAGGAGCATTTATGAGCACAGTGTACGAAAGTTTGATGGAAAGCCTGACTGAAGAGGTTGAAGACATTAAAAAATATGGCAAATCGCAAGGGCGGCGCACCGTCTTGGAAGTCAAACCCGTTCGGGAATATTCTGCGCGGGAAATCAAAGCCATCCGCGCTCTGACTGGCACATCCCAAGCCGTATTCGCCAAGTGCTTTGGCGTTTCCAAAAAAACCGTGGAAGCATGGGAAGAGGGCATCAACACGCCCAGCGGACCAGCCTCCCGAATCCTCGAACTCGTTAGTCAGGGCGACATTTCTATGGAGCGGTATTTGGTGAAAAAATAATGTTATTTGAATGCAAGCGTTTTATATCATATCAGACCATCATTTCCCCAACCCTCTCCGCCAGGTAAATCGGCAGATCCCAGATCACCTCCTCCTGGCGGGCATTCTGTTTGAGTCGTTGCAGGACTTGCTTTTTCCCTAAAATAATGATAATCTGTTAGCAAGGAAACAAAGAAACAAGGAGGCTTTGTTTTTATAGAAAGGTGAAATAGTCATGGTTGCAGCATCACAAAGAATACCTGAACAGAAGAGAGTCACCATATCATCCAAACGACAGTTTACCATCCCGCAGAAATTTTATTCGGAATTGGGATTTGGGAGGGACGCCATCTGCACGATGGCGGATGGCATGCTGATCATTGAGCCGGCTTCTCACATTTCTGGTGGTGAATTTGCAGAGAATATTTTAGCAGATTTGATCGCTGATGGATATTCCGGACAGGAGCTTCTCACTAAATTCAAAGAGCGTCAGGCGAAAGTGCGGCCTGCTGTCGAAGTGCTTCTGGAGAAAGCAAGGGATGCCGCGCACGGAAAAGGCGAGTATGCCACCTATGATGAAATATTTGGCACGGAGGATTAGTCATGGCAGAATTAAGAGTGCTGCCTCCGGCAAAGAAGTTTCTGCGAAAAGTAAAAAATAAAAGGCTTAAGGAGCTTTACAAAAACGCAATCGACAGTATTCTAAAAGACCCATCGATCGGAAAGGATAAGCACGGCGATCTGGAGGGTGTTAAGGGCTACGATATCTACTACAATAAAACCAACTATGAGCTGGCATATACAATAGAATATGTTAAAAACAAAAATGGCGATCCAGAAGTGGTTGTTGTAATTTTAGCCGGTACCAGAGAAAACTTTTACGAGGAATTGAAACGATACTGGTTGTAAAGCCAGAGCATAATTGCTTGTTCTGCTATATTTTATTCAGCCACTCCCCAACCCTCTCCGCCAGGTAGATCGGCAGATCCCAGATCACCTCCTCTTGGCGGGCGTTCCGCCTGGAGAGGCGGAGCGCCCTCTGCGGATGGTATTTCTTGATAAACTCTTTAAAAGACTTTGCACGCACATTTTCTGCCGCCTTTACTTCTATTGGCACGATATCCGTCCCGGCCTGGAGAATGAAATCTATTTCAGCCGCGCCGGTCGGGGAAAAATAATGCGCAGGCACATCCAGCGTGCCCTGCATCTGTTGGAGAACAAAATTCTCCGCCAGTGCCCCTGAAAACTGGAATGCCTTGTCTAAAAGGATCGCGTCATTGCCAATCCCCGCCATCCGCTTTAATAGACCCACATCCAGCAAAAACAGCTTGAACGCTTTCAGATCTTCATAAGTCTTAATCGGGTGCAACGGCTTTGTGACATCATAGACCCGAAGCAACACCCCTGACGAGACCAGCCACTCTATGGCTTCTTCAAACTCCCTCGCCCTTGCTCCGGGACGGACACAGCCATATAGAAACTTCTCATTTTCCTTTGCCAGCTGCGTTACGATACTGCGGAACACCATCAGGATCCGCCCCGCATTGACCTTTCCGTTATGCTTGGAAAAGTCATTTTCGTAAAGAGCGATAAGCTCATCCTGAATAGACGCCACTTCACCCGCATCCCTGGTATCGATCCACTCCGCGACGCATTCCGGCATCCCGCCGACGATCAGGTATTTGCGGTAATAATCCAACAGCCTCTCGTGAAAAATCCCCTCAACAGCCTGCCCCATCTCAATCCGCCAAAAATAATCCGCCAGCGAAGGCTCTGCCGCCTGCAAAAACTCGCCAAAGCTCATAGGAAATACGGGCAGTATATTGACCTTTCCCACCGGATAAGACTGTGGCTGCGCGAGCAGTGTTCCCAAAAGGCTCCCTGCCGCCACGATATGGTATTCCGGCGCGTCCTCACAAAAATATTTCAGCGCGCCCAACGCTTCCGGACATTCCTGAATCTCATCGAAAATCAGCAGGTGCTTTTCAGGCTCTATGGACTGCCCCGCCAGAATTCCCAGCTGCTCAATCAGAAAATGGGCATCCTTGCTGTGTCGGAACAACGCCGAAAGCTCTTCATCCTTGTCAAAATTGAATTTAAAAAAAGCCTTGTATTCCTGCCTGCCAAACTCTTCCATCAACCACGATTTTCCGACCTGACGGGCACCTTTCAGAATCAAAGGCTTTCGTTTCTGTTTATTTTTCCATTGCAATAACTGATCGTAAGCTTTGCGGTACATAACGGCTCTATTCCCTTTCCAACACCCTTAAAGGATCGTTGAAAAAAGGTTACCATAAAAATCCTGATTTTTCAATGTTCTACACATTTTTTGGACTTTATTTTGAAATTTTTACACATTTTTATGACTTTATTTTGGATTTTTTACACATTTTTTAGACTTTCAAACGGACTGTTTTACACATTTTCGCGACTTTCCCGTATGCAAGCGACCCGGCAAATATCTTTTCCAACATTTTCAATGGTAAAAATCCTCACAAATCCCGCACCGCGTCCTTCATTGACCGCACATATTCCGCAACCGGCGCTGCCGCATCCCGTCCGTGTTCAGCGATCATACGGACGATTGCCGATCCGACGATCACGCCGTCCGACTGTGACGCCATCTTGCGCGCCTGCGCCGGATTGGATATGCCGAAGCCGACGGCAGCAGGGATATCCTGCGCCTCCTTGACCAGCCGCACCATCGCCCCGATGTCTGTCGTGATCGTATCCCTCATGCCCGTCACGCCCAGCGATGACACGCAGTAGACAAACCCCTGCGCATCCTTCGCGATGTCCGCGATCCTCTCGTGCGAGGTCGGCGCGATCAGCGAAATGAAATCCAATCCATTCTCGGCAGCAATTCCCGCAAACTCGCCCTTTTCTTCAAATGGCACATCCGGCAGGATCAGACCGTCCATGCCGACCTGGCGCATTTTTTCCATAAAACGCCTTGTCCCGCCTGTCACAGCTTTTTTGTCATCTGCAGACAGATTTGCCTTCACGCCGCTCGCTTCCGCATCGTTTCCCGATCCCGATTTGCTCAAAAGTGCAGGATCGCCTTTCCGTGCGCTTGCCCGCACAGCTTCGTTGCCGTAGGCATACACTACATTTGCGTAGGTCATAAACACCATCGGCACATCGGTCTTTTTGCGGATGCGCACCACCATATCAAAAATCATGTCTGTCGTCACGCCGCCCGAAAGCGCGCGCTCATTTGCTGCCTGGATCACCGGACCCTCAGCCGTCGGATCCGAAAACGGGATCCCCAGCTCAATCAGATCCGCTCCCGCCTCCTCCATTGCGTACACCAGCCGTTCCGTCGTCTCCAGGTCGGGATCGCCGGCAGTCACAAACGGAATGAACGCCTTGCCATTGGCAAAGGCCCGCCGAACATTATCATTCATGTAAATCCTCCCCTCTGTAGCGCGCAATCGCTGCCACATCCTTGTCACCGCGTCCCGAAACCGTCACAACCACGATCTGATCCTTTTTCATCGTCGGCACCAGCTTCCGGGCATATGCCACTGCGTGCGCGCTCTCGATGGCAGGAATAATTCCTTCCGTGCGGGACAAATACTCAAACGCCTCGACCGCTTCTTCATCGGTGACCGCCACATATTCCGCCCGTCCGCTGTCATAAAGCGCCGCGTGCTCCGGTCCGACACCTGGATAATCCAGCCCCGCCGAAATCGAGTAGACCGGCGCGATCTGCCCGTATTCATCCTGGCAGAAATAGGACTTCATTCCATGGAAAATCCCCAGCTTTCCCGTGGCAATCGTTGCCGCCGTCTCCGCCGTGTCCACGCCTCGTCCCGCTGCTTCGCATCCGATCAGCCTCACTTCCCCGTCATCGATGAAATGATAAAAACTGCCGATCGCATTCGATCCGCCGCCGACGCAGGCAAGCACCGCATCCGGCAGCCGCCCCTCTGCTTCCAATATCTGCTCTCTCGCTTCCCGGGAAATCACCGCCTGGAAATCACGCACGATCATCGGAAACGGATGGGGACCCATTACCGAGCCCAGCACATAATGCGTGTCCGCGATCCGGTTTGTCCACTCCCGCAATGTATCGGAGACGGCATCCTTTAATGTCGCCGTTCCGCTTTCCACCGGATGGACCTTTGCTCCCAACAGCCGCATCCGGTAGACATTGAGCGCCTGCCGTTCCATATCCTTCGCGCCCATAAAAATCTCGCATTCCATCCCGAAAAGGGCAGCTACCGTCGCCGTCGCCACGCCGTGCTGTCCCGCCCCGGTCTCAGCAATGACCCGGGTCTTGCCCATTTTCTTCGCCAGAAGTACCTGTCCCAGACAGTTGTTGACCTTATGCGCGCCCGTGTGGTTCAAGTCTTCCCGCTTCAGATAGACCTTCGCCCCGCCGAGGTCATCCGTCATCCGCTTCGCAAAGTACAGATTGGACGGACGCCCTGCGTAATCCCGATATAACGCC
Source organism: Lachnospiraceae bacterium (assembly GCA_017470735.1). GTDB lineage: Bacteria > Bacillota > Clostridia > Lachnospirales > Lachnospiraceae > RGIG4930. Next base: position 10,276 of record JAFUYB010000073.1, read on the forward strand.
GCCAATTCCGTGTTAAATGCCTCATCTTTTTTATAATGATCGTACGCTTCTTCGAGCTCGATCACCGCGTTCATCAGCGTTTCCGGCATATACTGCCCGCCATGAATGCCGTATCGTCCTTTCTCATTCGGTTGCTGGTACATAAAATTCTCCTTGATAATTTTCCATCGTTCCGCATAATTGCAATTAAATGACCTTACCGGGAATATTCCCGCACTATTCCCACAACCTGCGCGATCTTTGCCTCATCCTTGACCTGATCCGTCTCAACTCCGCTTGAAATGTCCACTGCCCAGGGCTTGATCTCAGTCAAAATCCGCGGCAGGTTCTCCAAGGCCACGCCTCCTGCCAGAAAATAAGGACGCTTTATGCCATTTAAAAGCTTCCAGTCAAATGATTTTCCTTCGCCTTTTCCGTAATCCAGCAGAATGTGCTCCGCCGGACTTTGCTCCGCCCGCGCCACATCATCCGCCGTGCGCACTGTAAAAGCTTTGATCACGGGCTTTTCCGTCGCATCCTGCACCTGCCGGATGTAATTGGCGTCTTCGTTTCCGTGCAATTGCGCCATTTGGATGATATTCTGCTTCAGCAGATCGATCACTGCCGTCACCTCTTCATCCACAAAAACGCCCACAGATAAGATAGCCGGATCCAGCTGCTCAGTCAGCCCGGCCACTTTATCGATCGGCAAATTGCGGTGACTCCTTGGGAAATTGATAATAAATCCTGCGAAATCAGGCTTTGCCTCATTTACATAGCCGATATCCTCATCGCGGTACAGGCCGCAGATTTTTATTTTGGCCATTTTCGCTTATCCTCCAGGTTTAATTATAATCTCCCCGCAGCTCATCCAGCGCGGCTTTTTTATCTTCTGCCCGCATCAGCGTTTCACCGATCAGCACAGCGTCCACACCGCATCCACGCAGCCTTTCGATATCATTTGCTGTCTTTATTCCACTTTCAGACACAAATGCAATGTCTTTTGGAATGATCCGCCGAAGACGGACGCTGTTGTTCATGTCCACCGAAAAGTCCCGCAGGTCTCGGTTGTTGACACCGATGATCCTCGCTCCCGCACGCATGGCCCGCTCTGCCTCACGCTCATCGTGTGTCTCCACCAATGCATCCATCCCCAGTTCTTCAGCCAGCTGCCGGAAATCATGCAGCTGAACATCGTCCAAAATCGCGCAGATCAGCAGCACAGCCGACGCTCCTAAAGCCTTTGCCTGATAGACCATGTATTCGTCCACAGTGAAATCCTTGCGCAATACCGGAATGGAGACCGCTTCCGCAATCTCCCGCAGATAGGCATCTTCACCCTGAAAATAAAACGGCTCCGTCAGACAAGAGATTGCCGCTGCACCTGCTGCCTCGTATTCCTTTGCTATCTTAAGATATGGAAAATCCTCGGCGATCAGCCCTTTCGACGGCGATGCCTTTTTCACCTCGCAGATGAAGCTCATCCCCGTCCGTTTCAGCGCGTCGTAAAACGCCGGCGGCTGTTTTTTTATTTTCTCAGCATCATCCCTTAAAGACGCTAATGATTGTCTATCTTTTTCCTTTTGGACTCGTTCTTTTGTCTTTTCTGCAATTTCTTCCAATATATTCGACATACTAAAAATTACCCTTTTCACTCACTCGTCAGCACAAAATACCGCTTGTGCCAAAGCTTCCCGCATTACCGATTCGACTCTTCCACAAACTCATCCAGCTTCTTCTGCGCCGCGCCGGAATCGATCAGCTCCTCCGCGAGCCTGATCCCGTCCTGCATGGATTCCGCCTTGCCTGCGATATACAGACCCGCGCCCGCATTCATACAGACCGCCTGACGCTTCGGACCCTTGTCACTGCCGTCCAGGATTGCCCGCGTAATAGCCGCGTTTTCCTCCGGCGTTCCGCCGACCAGCTCTGATTTATCCACCGTCTTGTAGCCAAACTGCTCCGGCGTGATCGTATAGGTCTCAAATTTGTCTCCGCGGATCTCGCAGACCAATGTCGGCGCGCTTAACGAAATCTCATCCAGCGAATCCTCTCCGTAAACCACCATTCCGCTCTTGACGCCCAGATTCTGAAGCACCTTTGCCAATGGATCGACCAGACTCGAATCAAAGACGCCCATCAGCTGCATTGTCGCGCCTGCCGGATTCGTCAGCGGTCCCAAAATGTTGAAGATCGTGCGGATACCCAGCTCCTTCCTCACCGGTCCGACATAGCGCATTGCGCTGTGATACTTCTGCGCAAAGAAGAAGCAGATATTGATCTTTCGCAATATCTCCAGATTCCGTGCAGGTACGATATCAATATTTACGCCCAACGCCTCCAGGCAGTCCGCCGCGCCCGACTTCGACGACGCCGCGCGGTTGCCGTGCTTTGCCACAGGTACGCCGCCTGCTGCCACGATCAGCGCGCTTGTCGTGGAAATATTAAATGAATTTGCGCCGTCACCGCCCGTTCCGACGATTTCCAGCACTTCCATATCGTGAAGCAGGCGCAGTCCTGCCGCCCGCATGCCCTCTGCCGATGCGGTAATCTCATCGATCGTCTCACCCTTCATCGCCAGCGCCGTCAGGTAGCACGCTTCCTGCACCTCGGACACTTCGCCCGCCATGATCTCATCCATTACCTGCCGCGCTTCTTCGTATGTTAAATCCTGCTTTTTCGTTACCTTCAAAATCGCTTCGCGTATCATCGTTGCCCTCCTTGCTCATTGCAGATATTTTTTTCAGAAACAGCCTGCTTCAAAAAATTCCCGATCATCACATCTCCCTGCTCTGTCATCACCGATTCGGGATGAAACTGCAGTCCAAATACAGGGCGCCATCGGTGCTCCACCGCCATGATCTCCCCGTCAATGCTCTGAGCCGTCACGACCAGATCCACCGGCAGGCTGCTTTCCTCCGCCACCAGCGAATGATACCTCGCCGCCTCAAAGGTCTCCGGCAGTCCCGCAAACAATTTATTTTCCGCTGTCTGCCGCATCGCTTTTTTCTTTCCGTGCATCAATTCCTTTGCATAGGTAATTTTTCCGCCCAGCGCCTCACAGATCGCCTGATGCCCGAGACACACGCCGAGAATCGGTGCCTTGTCCAAAAAATGTCTCACGACATCCTCACAGACGCCCGCATCCTGCGGTCTGCCCGGTCCCGGAGAAAGCACGATCGCCTCCGGCTGCATCGCTTCGATTTCCGCAATCGTCACCTCGTCATTCCGGACGACTCTGATATCCGGATACTGCTTCGCTATCAGCTGGTACAGATTATATGAAAAACTGTCATAGTTGTCGATCAATAATATCATTCCAAACCACCCAACGCCTTTACGACTGCCTTTGCCTTATTCTGGCATTCCACAAACTCCTTTGCCGGGTCACTGTCCGCCACGATCCCCGCACCGGAACGGATGCAGATCTCCCCATCCTTCTTGTACACCAGGCGGATCGCAATGCACACATCCAGATTGCCGGTAAAATCAATGTAGCCTATCGCTCCGCCATACACGCCGCGCCGCGACTGCTCAAGCTCCTCAATGATCTGACAGGCCCGGAACTTCGGCGCTCCCGACAAGGTTCCCGCAGGAAGGATCGCATCCACCGCGTCAATCGCGTCCTTATCCTCGCGGATTTCGCCGACCACCGTCGAACCGATATGCATTACCTGTGAAAAACGCTGGATCGACAGATAATCCTCCACCTCAACCGTTCCGACCTTAGAGATCCGCCCCATATCGTTGCGTCCCAGGTCGACCAGCATATTATGCTCTGCCAGTTCCTTTTCGTCAGACAGAAGCTCCTGCTCCAATGCTTCGTCTTCCCTGCGGTTCTTCCCCCGCGGTCTTGTCCCCGCCAGCGGAAAAGTCGACAGCCGTCCGTCCACCAGCTTGACCAGCGTCTCCGGCGATGCTCCTGCCATTTCAATATCACTGCTCGCAAAATAAAACATATACGGCGAAGGATTTGACACACGCAGCGTCCGGTAAGTGTCAAACAGATTGCCCGACGCCTTCGCCCTCATCGGATTTGACAAGACGACCTGGAAAATATCGCCCTCCCGAATATAATGCTTCGCTTTTTCCACCATTGAAGTGTATTCTTCCTCAGAAAACTGCGGCGCAACCTCAGATTCCAGCGCAAGCGGCTGAAACTTCATTTTTTCATTACTTGTGATGATCGCTTCCGTCCGCGCGATCCTCTCCTGCGCTTTCTGATACGATGCTTCGATATCGTCCGTTTTCACGCCCGCAATCAGATACACCTTCTGCTTGTAGTGATCGAATGCGATCACCTCATCAAACAGCATCAGGTCGACATCATTGAACTCGCCCTTCTCCGTCTCCAGCCGCAGTTTCGGCTCGGCGTATTTGATATAATCATACGAAAAATATCCGACCAGTCCGCCCGTGAACGGCGGAAGCTCGGCAATGACCGGGCTCCTATAGTCTGCTAAAATCCGCCGCAATTCCTCACCGGGGTGTGCAGTCTGCTTCTCATCAGTATCATCCGGCTGATCCGCTCCATTTCCACCTGCCGGACTGCATTCTTCCGTCGTCCGCCGTATCCGCAGCAGTCCATCCGTACAAGTGATCTCCATCGTCGGATCATACCCCAAAAAAGAATAGCGCCCCCAGCTTTCCGCCTGAGACGCACTCTCCAACAGAAACACATGCCGGCTTGCCGCCCGCAGCCGGCGCATCACCTCCACGGGCGTAAACGCGTCCGCGTACAGCTCCTTCCAAACAGGAATCCTTTTGTAGTCACCCGATTTTGCTATCTCTTTTACTTCAGTTACGCTTATATCCATCGTTTCTAACCCTCAACTCTCCCACTTCAGCCCCTTCTTACGCGTATATTTCCGCGACTCCTCAATCTCCATCGGCTTTGCAAAATAATATCCCTGCGCCCGGTTACACCCGATCGACTGTAAAAATTCAAAATGCTCTTTTGTCTCTACGCCCTCCTGCAACGGCTCTAACCCCATTTCCACTGCCGCGTAGACAATGTATTTCAACAGATCCGCTGTCCGTGGATTCTTGTCAAAGGTCCGCAAAAACTCCAGATCCAGCTTCAATACATCAAAATCATATTCCAAAAGCGTATTTAATGAAGAATATCCGCTCCCGAAGTCATCGATCCAAATGTGATAACCGGCACTCCGGAAACGCTTCACTTCATTCTTCAAATGCTCCGAATCTTCATTCAACGCGCTTTCCGTGATCTCGATATCCAGCATCTCACGGGGCACATCGTACAGATTCCGGTTCCGCTCCGTAATTTCAAAAATATTGCACAGCTCAAAATCGAGCCTGGATAAATTCACCGACACCGGAACGACCGGCTCCCCAAGCTCCAGCAAAGTGCAGTAATCTTCACAGATCTTTTTGATAATGAAGCCATCAATCTTGTGGATCAGCCGGAATTCTTCCAAGGTCGGGATGAATTCGGCCGGTGATAAAAATCCCATTTTCGGATCTATCCATCGCGCCAGCGCCTCATAACCGCAGATTTCACCGGTTTTCACACGGATGACCGGCTGATAGAACACCTTGATATATTCTTTTTCCACCGCTTCATCGATGTGATCCACCACATACTGCTGCAGACGGAGCTTTTCATACAGATTCACATCGTAAATGCTGTAAATCATATCATAGCGTTTCTTGACCGTATTGCAGGCCAGCCGCGCGTGGTCACACGCTATACCGACCTCCTTGCAGCTGTCTTCGAGCTCATAAACGCCTGCCTTGATCTCGACCCGGATTCCGTCTAATATCTGCATCATCGTACTGTGAATCTGCTCCACCAGCTCCGTTACATTTTCCGCCTTTGTGCAGACAGCGAAATGGTCATTTGAAAAGCGGGCCACCTGGCTGTCCGGGAAGGTATTGCGGATCGTATACGCCATCCTGCAGAGCAGGTCATCTCCTCTCTGGAAGCCGAAGTTTTCATTGAACATCTTGAAATTGACGATATCAAAATGGATGAATGTATAGGTCGCCGCGTGCCGTGCCGCGTCATCGGAAATGATATCCTGCACCGTCTCATAAAATGTGCGCATATTCAGCAGTCCGGTCAGCCGGTCGACATTCTGGTTCATCGAGAATATCTGCGTTTCGGCAAAGCTGTTGCGGCTGCGGTTGTAATACTCGTCCTTGTCTACATCCACGATATAGACATAGAAAAATTTTTGGCCGCCTTCGCCGTGAAGCAAGTGCCCGAAATCCTCAATATATCTGGTTTCCCCCTGCTTTGTCAGTATCCGGTAGCGCACATAGTCGTGCTTCTTCTCGCTCGTGAAGGTCTGTGCCTGGATCTCATTCCAGATTTTATCCAGGTCATCCGGATGCACCATCCCTTTGAAGCTGTTGCCCGTGTACTCCCGGAACTCCTCGATCGTCTTGCACCCGAACAGCTCAATCACATTCTGCTCAGCGAAATATATTTCCTCATCGCCCTGCGCATTGTAAATAAAAAATCCGCCGGGAAGTCCCGTGGGAATATAGTTTTCATCCGGTGCCAATGTGATTTTTCCTTCTTCTTCCTTCATTGTCATACCCTCTTTATCCCAGCCATTCCTTTACCATGCCATCTCCCTCTCTCTGGCATTTTGGTCGCATTATCGCTTCACAGAATTAAAGCGTATTATACCATGAAACTATGAATTAAGTAAATAGGCAGAAGATTTAGATTTGAAGATTTGCAAGAGGGCTTTATATGCGAAACGATTTGGGCAAATATTCGAGATATTTATATAATGATAATCTATTTGATGATATAAAATATATTATCAACAAAGATACTATTCTTCGGTGCATTCAAATTCTACTGGGATATTGTGCCGGTCAGACAGGCGGTATTACCTCTTTTGATGTTTATTCCAATACCACAATTTGAACAACTATAAAGATACCACTCACTACGGCGAATGGATAAATTCACAAATGCTCAGCTATATGAAAGCCAACATCGGCTTGTTGACTAAGGAAAATTATCGCACTTATCTGGATAATGAGCGGAAATTTTATCGGGAATTTGATTATAATTCCTTGTTTGAATGACGGTTGACAACCACCACCGCGATATCGATGATGCTAAATCCAACAACATCCTTTCCGCCAGCCTCTATGAATAAGTCTTCAGCGTAGAACGGCAATCAGCCGAAACAAACTATCTGATTGCTTCGGCTGATGAGCTAGTGAAGATTATAGGTTTGTAATGTTGCGGCGTAACTATATTATGCTACACCCACGAGAGTTTCTGCCACTAATTTTTTTGCGGCTTCGTATTTTACCGCATCTATTCCCATCTTCTCACAGACCTCTTCAACGCTGATGGCAAAACCTTTCGACACTCTTTCCACATCGTCAACTATCATTCTTGCTTCCGCAACTCGCACCGCATCCTCTTTTTCCTGCTCAAACATTCGTCCGATCGTTGTCATTTTTATCCACCCCTTTGCGTTCTCTCTCGTTTCCGTGTCAATGATCTTGTCGGCAAATACGACTATGCCTGCAATAATAAAATTAGATTGCTTTTCATTCCTGACCTGCTTTGCCAGCTCAATGGATTCTTTGATGCTCTGTTGTTTTCTTTCTTTTGAACGATAGGTCAGCGGGAGTATGATAAATTCCATCAACTCCTCATCCATGAGCGGCTCGCCTTTTTTCACTTTGCCCGATAAGCGTTTCTCAATTTCTTCCGCGTTCAGCTTGGACAAATAGGCTGGTTCTATTGTAACAGAAAAGCCTGCTTTCTGCACTTGTGTTTTCACATTTTCCGGTTTGACATCTGCCGTATAAATAACAATCATGCGAATATCGACATCCGGTTTTCCTTCCGTAGCATAATGTCTGTAGACACGCGCCATGTAGTTCATATATTTGGCTTTGTCTTTTTCGTTATAACTGCTCTCATAATCAAGGATTGCCACGGAACCGTCTTCAAGCTCAAGCAAATTGTCAATCCGCAATTCGTTCGCCTCAACTGCTGGCAGATTCGTCGGCAGCAGCCGAACAACCTTTGGCACATGGATACCATAGACTTCCAAAGATTTACTCCCAAAAGTCTCTATGAATGTCTTGCTGATAATGTCTTTGTTTTGATATGCGATTCCATTATTCATGTATCCTGTACATTCTCCTCTGACAACGCATGTTATTATCTGACTTAGACTGTTGGAATCTTGTCATATAGGTATGCCAATGCTGTCCTCTATTCATGCTTCGCATTCATGAATAGTACCAGACTTTCTTGTGCTCTTTATTTCGCGGCTACATCTGCTGCCACTATATCGGATATTTCAGACAAAATTTCATCCGCGCTCTTGATCTGGGCTTCTGCTACAACCGGTTCCGCTGCCGGGACTTCTGCTGCAGGTGGTTCCGTTGCTGCTTCAGGAATCGGAATATCCGCAACCGCTTCCGGTATCTCTGCTGTCGGCATTTCCACTGCTGTTTCAATGGATACTTCCGGCATTACTGCCTCTGTTGGTATATCAGCAGGTACTTCCGGCATTGCTGCCTCTGCAGGTATATCAATAGGTGCTTCTGGCATATCTGCAGCTGGCGCAGGAACCTCCGCTTCCGGTACTGCCGGATCCTGCGGTACTTCTGACGGTATCTCCGTTTGTGCATCCGCTGTCATATCTTCAATCGGTATATCTGCAGTCGGCTGTACATTTTCAGCAGGGTTCTCAGCCGGTATTTCAACAGGAATCTCAACCTCCGGCATAACCTCATCCGGCTTTGCCACTTCTTCCATCACCGTTTCCGGAACAGCTGTCTCTACCATTGAAATTTCCGCCACCATTTCATCCAGTTTTACCACTTCTTCCACTATCGCTTCCGGGACGGCTGTCCCTTCCAATGGTATTTCCGCTGTCGGCTGCACATTTTCAACAGGATTCTCACCCGGCATTTCAACCTCCGGCATCGCCATTTCAGGTACGGCTTCCCCTATTGGCATCTCAGCCGGTATCTCAACATTTTCTGCCGGCTGCTCCGCTATTGGTTCTTCTGCCGGCATTTCTGCTTCCATTTCCGGAATCTGATCTGCCGTAGTGTCTCCGTCTTCCTCCCAAATCGTCTCTACTTCTATTTCACCGGCTTCTCCGCCGATCTCCGCCATTTCCGCTAAAGGTATTTCTGGTGCTGAAATTGCTTCCGCCTCGTCTGCATTTGTGTCTTCCCCTGCTGCGCCGTCAGAAACGCCTTCCTCCAAGAGACTATCGCTTCCCGAATCTGGTTCTTCCGCCGCGGCTGCTTCCATGGGAACGGATTCTTCCTCCTGCTGAGCCGCAGCCGGACCACCCGCAACCAGACTCGTCAGCTTCCGGTATTCTGTATCAAATACGGAGAGCATGGATACCGTCGCCTGCACCTTCTTGAGCATCGACGCATAATAATCATCTGCCTCAGCCCGGATCCGTGCCGCATCTGCTTCTGCATCCTTGCGGATCCGGTCGCATTCTTCACGGACATTCTGCTCTATGCGGGAAACCTCCTGCATATAACTTTCCGATACTTTGCGCACTTCCCCAAGTGCATCTTCCATTGCCTCCAAAATCTTTTCATTGGCTTCCATTCCCCTACCTCCCGCGTTGTTGTTTTCTGTTTCAACTATATTAACAGAATGCCATTTAATTGCTTTTCTATTCTACTATGCCGAAACAAACTTCGCAAGAGGCTTTGTTGTTTTTTTTATCAACTAAGCAGATTTTTCTTATAAAATCCTCTAAACAGCCATTTACGGGAATTATTTCATCCCCCACCAGCTCAGCACGCGCTCATAGAGCCACTGTTCCTTTTTCAGATAATCTTCCATTGCCTTAACCGGATCCTCTTTAGTGAATGCAGAAAAATAAGTATTCTTCGTGTCATCGCCAGGTATCGCCGGTGGCAGATTGTTCTCCAGGCATTGTTTTGTAATGAGCATCCGTCCGATTGCTCCATTGTCATCCGGAAAAGGATGTATTTTTTCAAACCTCAAATGGAACTGTGCAATATCCGTCATACTCATCTTTTTAATTTTGCCGCCTTCTGAAAAGTCACCCAAAAGCATATCCATCTCTTTGGCAATATCTTCGGGCTTGCACCCCGTCTTTAACGGCTCCTTGACTCGAAATTCACCCGGAGCAATGTCATTTCTGTATAAGTAATCTTCGGTATCATCCCGCAATGTCTTGTGCAGCGACTTGATCAGCTCCACTGTCAAAGGCTTCCTGACACTTTCGATCATGGCATCAAACAGCTGGAAATGCTCAATGATTTCCGCATGATCGTATGAATTTTCCGCTTCTTTCTCATTTCTGTGCCGAAACAGTCTTCTGACCCATTTATAGGTTGTCTGGTTGCCGTCAATCCGGCATGAATGAAATGCAAATGCGATCTGCAGCCATTCATAAATACCTTCTGCTGCATTTTCTTCCTTCTCATCTTTTAAAATTTGAACCAGATTTTCCATTTTGTCCTCCCTCTGCATTTTTTCTTCTATTTCAAGTAAAATGCCACGAAGCCTAATCTCTCAAGCTCCGTGGCATCTCACCACACGAGGCGCCACCCAGATTTGAACTGGGGATACGGGTGTTGCAGACCCTTGCCTTACCCCTTGGCTATGGCGCCATATCTTATTGTCCGACATGCCGTCTAAAAACCCGACAATGCCAAACGCAAGTGCTATTCTATCAATAATACTTCCATTTGTCAACGATTTTTCATATGCCCGCCAGCTATCTCGCCACATTAGAAATTTTTCACAAACTCTTCCGGTTATTCCTTTCCAAAGTCAAATACTTTGTTGCGAGCAGTCGGGGCAAGTTTGCTTTTCAGAATGTGAATGGCTTGTTTATGATTTTGAGCGTCTCAAAAAACGAATATTTGACCTTCGTGGAAATAAAAATCTATTTTCCTAACTCTCCAAGCATCCGTACAATTTCCATATCATTCGCCGTCATGCGGATGTTTGACACATATTCCTTTCCATCAGCAGCGATGGCTTTGATCTCCAGCACATTGCCCTCTGCCAAAGCCTTTTTATGGATCGTCTTGAAAAACGGCAGCATTTTCGGATGCTCCCGCTGAAAAGTGCCCACTTTGTCCTTCAATTTCAACAGTTCCATCGGATTCATCGCCTGTCTCCATTTCAATTTATACGAATATGACACTCAGTGAATGTCAATTCCGCAAATACAATTCACACCCAATCCATCTCACAGTGCGCCGATTTGGCCGAAATCAATCCAGTCCAAATTCCACTCGCAAAGCGTCATAACGCTTCTGCTCTTTTTCCTTGACGGGCTTGGAAATATCATTGAAACAATGATGCACCACATCCGCATCCTTCAGCACCTCATCCATCGGCGAATCGACCAAATGCTTGTCATCGTGGTGATAAACCGCGGAACAGATTATTTCCGTCTCCTCATCCGTCGTCTGGTTCAGCTCCGCCAAAAACTCCCGCGCCAAATCTGCTCCCTTGTGCGCGTGATCGTCATAGGAACCAGATAAATACGCGTGCATATCGTGCAGCATCGCTGCCATACTCGCCAGCTCCGCGTCTAACCCCCGCTTCTCTGCAATCAATGTCGCCGCCAGCGACACGCCGTACAAATGCACGGTCGCGGAAGTCTGCTTGTCATTATCCTCTATCTGCAGCAACTTTTCGTCCACTATTTTCCGCAAATCTTTCAGCCGTCCCATTGTCATTTCCTCCAATCCTCGTCCAACCCATTATTATTTGATTTTAACACATCTCGCCACCTGTTCTCATCCGACATTATCTTTGACGAAATCGACAATTTCCATATTGGCCTCCCGAATGCGGCTGTCATCTGCCATATTCCGATATGTCATCCAATAATAATGTTCATCATCAATAACAAACGAATCCTGCTGAAGCACTTCCGGATAATCCGATATGGTTGCTACATAAAATTTGTGGTCATAAGTCTTTGTTACCTTGTCCTTGACAGAATATTTAGTTGTATAATCCTCTGTCTTGTAAGTCAATTGGATAGAACTATCCGGCAGATGAAGCGCGTTTGCCAACTGATGAATGATGTTTTCTTCGTTGCCATTTTCCTGTGTGCGGAAACTAAAAAACAGCCGGCAATCCCAATCCTTGACATACCGCACCAAATAATGATTGGCATACTCGTGAAATGTATCTTTGATGATAACAATCGAAAATCGATGACTTGTCAAATCCAATTCTTTGATTTCATCATGTAAATCTTTGTGGGAATATGAAATCTTTTTATTCTTTGCCATTGTTCCTATCCCAAAAATAATCAGAACCACACCCGCTACAACCAGCAGAATCCGAAGATACATTCCTATTCTCTGTGAAAAATCTGGAAAATCAGATGTCAGTCCGGCAAACACAATGGAAATGCCCGTAGCCACTGCCCCGCCTGCTTTACAGCCTGACTCAAAATCCCGCCGCTTTTCCAGCAAATATAGGAGTTTGTCATCCTCAATCAAAGAACGCATATTTACATTATATATAATTGACTTTTGGTTGACAAGTAAATGTACCGTCCACGTATGTGTCAAGTACTCGTTGGCTCGTTCCCTTATTCTTATATCCAGTTGACTTACGGGATAGGACAAGCCTATGCCTGCATATTCAAGTATTCTTCGGACTGATAAATATCAGCCTGTGATTTTCTTCCCTTTGACCG
>JAFUYB010000074.1 GCA_017470735.1 Lachnospiraceae bacterium
TTTCCATACACCCGCCATTTTAAGCAGGAAGTTATCAACAAAAGCAAAATAATAAGGGATACGGGCAACGAGTACTTGACACAAACAAAGAGATAAGAAGTATGGCAATCGTAGATGATGCGTGGTAAAATATAATAAATCCGTTCCGAGAGGAGTATCGCGTATGCGGTATTACCCACGACTCTTTTTTCTATTGTGTAGGCTGTGTGGAGTAATCGTGTGGTAGCGGATTTTTTGAGCATATCACGGTTGTCAGTTTTGCGATGATGGTAAAGTCTGGAAAGAAGACTGAAAAACGGGCATCGGGCAGTGATTGAGGGGCAGAAACATGGCACATTATCGTATTGGCTATATTAGCGGGCACAGATCCTATGGATATGGACTGCAGCTGGCATTGAAGCTGGATCTGGATGCTTACATCATGCCTGCGGGCATGATCTATCAATTCTGCATGAAGCAGTCGGACAGATACAGCAAGGAGAGGCTGGATGAAATTGCCAATCGCTCTTTAAACCTTATCCGCAGAATGGATCCCGGGCGCACGCTTGTAATAGAGCGTAAGTTTGAAGGCTGCCGAAGCATCGACAAGGACAATGAATCAGGGATGCGGATTCCATGCCATATGAAGTGAAGCGGCTGAGAAATGGTGAAGCGCGGTTTGAAGCGGAAATGCGGAGATATGATGTGAAGAAAAAAGGAGAATGATCATGGCTGGGAAAATCGTAAAGGAAACGATCCACGCAAAGGGCTTGGACATAGGCATATACACAACTGATTTTCAGAATGAATTCATATCTCTGACAGATATTGCCAAGTATAAGAGTGATGATCCGACTGCTGTGATTCAAAACTGGATGAGAAACAGAGATGTGATAGAATTTCTCGGACTTTGGGAGGGGCTGCATAATCAGGGTTTTAACCCCCTCGAATTCGAGGGGTTTAGAAATCAAGCTGGTGCCAATGCCTTTACCATGTCTCCGAAGAAATGGATTGGAGCAACAAACGCCATCGGCATTGTTTCCAAATCCGGCAGATACGGCGGTACATTTGCACATTCTGATATTGCGTTTGAATTTGCTTCCTGGATTTCACCGGAATTCAAATTGTATATCATCAAGGATTATCAGCGTCTTAAGGTAGATGAAAACAGTCGTTTCTCCCTTGGTTGGAACCTGCATAGAGAAATTTCGAAGATCAACTATCGCATTCATACGGATGCGGTGAAGGAATACCTTATTCCGCCTGAGCTGACACCAGAGCAGATTACATATAAGTATGCCAATGAGGCGGATCTTCTTAATGTAGCATTATTCGGTATAACTGCTAAGAAATGGAGAGATGATAATCCTGACAAGAAGGGGAATATAAGAGATTATGCTTCACTTCAGCAACTTCTCGTGCTATCAAATTTGGAGAGCTATAATGCAGCGCTCATTGAACAGGGTAAAATTATGTCGGAAAGGCTTCAACTTCTGAGAAGCATGGCGATAAAGCAAATGAAGACAATTTCAGAGTTGTCGTTAGAGAAGCTGCCGGCACTCGAAGATGGGAGCAAGGAAGAGAGATTGAGGGGATGATGTGTTCACGGACATTTCTATGATCGATGAAGACCATGACTATCGTATGAAAGAGGAGCACGATACACTACGCAGTTAATGACGAAAGGGGAAAGTCATGAGAAAAGTTTCAAAAAAATTGGTTGCATGGATAATCGTTTTGGGGCTGCTGATATCTTCGTATGGCCAGACTTGTATTACCGTAGATGCTGCAAGGCTAAACAACGGAAAGCCATGGATCGATACGGAATTGCAGGAGAATCTTTCCAAAAACATGAAAACAGATCCTACAGACAATTTTCATCTGCATGCAAGCAAGGATTGGCTGGTTAAAAGCCGTATTCCTGAGGGTTATGACAGCTGGTCCCATTATTCTGAACGAGGCCGGCAGGTTAAAATGCAGTGTATCAGGATGCTGCAGGACAACAGCATTACGGGACATGACGCAAAGCTTCTTCGCACGCTGAATCAGCTTGTCCTGGACTGGGATACCCGTAACGCGATCGGTGTTTCAGAGATAGCGCCATTGGCAGATCAGATCCTTGAGGTGAAGGACATACCGCAGCTGAATGCTTTGCTGATGTCTGAAGACGGATTATTCTATCTGGATAATTTTATCAGTCTGGGGGTTTCAGCCGGACTGACTGATTCGACGCGCAATATGATATATCTTGAAAGTCCCGGACTGCTTTTGGACGATGCTGCCGAATATACCAAGCGGACAGAATATGGCGACATGATGTACAATTACAAAAAAGATGTTTTTACATATATTGCCGGAAAGCTTGGCATGGATCACAATAAAGCCGGTTTATGCTTTGACAATGCAATCGCGTTTGAAGCGAAGCTGGCTGAAAACATGATGACATCCGAGGAGGCAATGGCTGATGATGCGATAAAAAAGATAAACAATGAGATGAATTTTTCAAGGCTTGTAAGCTTCAATGGTAATTATCCTTTGACAGAAATGATTGAAAAGATGGGATACCGTTACAATAAAAATTATGTTGTGACCGAGCCAAAATATCTGGAACATTTGAACGAGCTTTATACACCGGAAAACCTGGAGGGCATCAAGGATGAGATCTATGTCTGTTATGTATTGGGTTTTTCGGACATGCTTGACCGGGAGACATATGACTATGCGAATGATGCCTACAATAAATACACAGGCAGTGAGGGAAATGTTTCAGATAAAGAAATGGCGTATAGCGAGGTTGTAGGTCTGCTGCCGACTGCCATGGAGAAGCTTTATGTCAAAAAATATGGTTCCGCGAAATCAAAGCATCATATGGAAAATATGTGCCGGCAGGTAATCAATACCTATCGCAAGATGCTAAGGCAGAATAAATGGGCTTCAAAAAAGACAATCAATTATGCCATTAAGAAGCTGGATGCCATCAAGATTCATGCAGCCTATCCGGACAAATGGATGGATTATTCTTCTATTTCATTGGATGGACTTTCTTTAATCGGTGCCGAGCGCAGGATCAACGAGTATTATTCCGATTATGACATATCTTGCGCCGGTAAAAAGGTGGATGAGAAAAACTGGGGCTATGGAATGAGTCTTTTGGCATGCAACGCATTCTATGATCCGTCACAGAATACAATCAATATGATCATTGGAATGATGGGAGAACCGTTCTTTTCAGAAGATATGTCTACGGAGGAGTTGTATGCGTCACTGGGAGCATTCTGGATCGGGCACGAAGTATCTCATGCTTTTGACAGCAATGGAGCGCAATATGACGCAAATGGCAACTTGCGCAACTGGTGGAGTGAAAGAGATCAAAAGGAGTTTGAGAAGCGCGTTAATAAGATGAATCGTTATCTGGACAGGATTGTTCCGTTTGGAAAATATCATGTGAACGGCAGTAATATCAACACAGAAATGATTGCGGATATGACGGGTCTGCAGTGCGCTTTAAAGATGGCAGAAGATGTAGATCATTTTGATTATGATAAGTTTTTTAAGACTTATGCCCAGATGAACGCATCGATTGGACTTTATTCATCAGAGCTTTATCTGCTGACACAGGATGCGCATCCGCTTGATTATCTTCGGACAAATGTACCGGTGCAGCAGTTTGATGAGTTTTATGAAACCTACAATGTGAAAAAGAATAACGCAATGTATCTGGCGCCAAAGGATCGTCTGGTTATCTGGTAGAAAATCCGGAAAGGGGAATGTCGTGGACAACCGGCAGTTGGATCGGTCAATTCAGTGTATGGGCAGAAAGTGTTGTATGACAAAGAGGGGAAGAAAGATTCTGTTGACAGAACCCAGTCAATGTGCTAAAGTCTTATAAGAGTTAGCGAAGGCTAACAGATTAGCAGAAGCCTTATAGTCATTTCCAAAACCGCCACCCACGCGGATGGCGGTTGTTTTATAAACACAGTGTTAGGAAAAGCTAACGCACTGTAATGGGGAGAACCATGATTAAAGAAATTATGATCGAACACGGCGCGCCGACGCTGGCAGGAATCAAGACCGGGAATATTTTTTCGTTAGAGTTTGAAAGTGAAGACTGCAAAACGGAGATACGGGAAATCAACATGGTATTGACGAAGAAAGGGCTGCGGCTGATACCGGTGCAGAAGACGAATAAAAAGATGATGGTGTATCTTTACCGCCCGGATTATCTGGAAAGGGATCTGAGCACCCCGGAGGCGGAGGAGATTCTGGCGGATAAGGGTTATCCCTGCGGTGATACGGCCTGCTGCATCGCAGAGTTGGTCAGGCATCTTGCCGCGGACGAAGAATTCCCCCATGAAATAGGGTTGTTCTTAGGATATCCCCCGTCGGATGTGAAGGGATTTATGAAGAGCTCCTGCGACGGAGTCAAATGTACGGGCTGCTGGAAGGCGTACAGCAATGAGAACGAGGCCAGGAGGACCTTTGAACGGTTTGACCGGTGCAGAGCCATATACCAAAGCGAAGCGAAAAAAGGCAGACCGCTGGAGAGCCTGGTCGTTGATACGAGAAAATCATAAGTATGAAGAAAAAGAAGGAAAACATTCTAAAGGCGGCACTTGGTTATGCAGGCTCCTATAAATACCTGACTTATCTGTCCTTTGTGCTGGCGGCGGCGACAGCTGTGACGGGGCTGATGCCGTTTGTCTGTCTGTGGCGGATCATCAGGGAGGTCATTGAAGCGGCTCCCGACTACGGGAACGCGACGGGTATCGTCCACAACGGCTGGATGGCAGTGTGGTTTTCGCTTGGAACAATGCTGGTTTACTTTGCGGCGCTGATGTGTTCGCATATGGCAGCGTTCCGTGCGGCAGGCAATATGAAAAAGATCCTGCTGTCGCACATTGCAAAGCTCCCCGTGGGCTTCGCGGATGAAATGGGCTCTGGTAAACTGAGAAGGATCGTGCTTGAGACCACAGCGTCCACGGAAACTCTTTTGGCGCATAACCTGCCGGACATGATCCAGGCTGTTGTTACGCCGGTGTGCATGGTCGTGATGCTGTTCCTGTTCGACTGGCGGTTCGGGATCGCATGTCTTGTTATGGTGGTCATTGCCTTTGCCTGCATGATGCAGATGGCAGGCTCCGCTATGGCGGATGACATGAAACGCTATCAGAACGCCCTGGAGAATATGAGCAATGAAGCAGTGGAATATGTGCGGGGCATCCCGGTAGTAAAGACCTTTGGACAGACAGTGTTCTCATTTCACAGGTTTAAAGCTTCCATTGATGATTACAGCAAATTCTGCATCCGCTACACAAAAAGGTGCAGACCGCATATGATCGCGTTTACGGTAATCATCAACGCGACCTTTGCGGGATTGATCGGAGTGGCGTTGTTTTTGACAAGAGGCGGCGCGGCGACACAGGACATTCTGGCCAATTTTCTGTTTTATGTGATTTTTACGCCCGTGATCGTTACTGTGATGAACCGTGTCATGTTTATGTCTGAAAATGCAATGCTGCTCGAAGATGCCATCCTGCGCATGAACGAGGTGCTGGCCATTTCCCCGCTGGCGGATCCGGAAAATAACGCGCATCCCAACGGGGCATCCGTAGTATTGGAGGATGTCACTTATCATTATGCCGGGGATGAAAACGCGGCGGCAGACCACATTTCCATCAAAGCAAAGGAGGGCAGTACCGTTGCGCTGGTCGGTCCTTCAGGAAGCGGAAAGACAACAGCGGCGGCGCTGATCTCGAGATTCTTTGACGTAGAAGAGGGAAGCGTCCGGATCGGCGGAGCGGATGTCCGGGACATTCCCAAGGAAGAGCTGATGAACACCGTTTCCTATGTGTTCCAGGACAGCAAGCTTCTAAAGAGATCCATTGCGGACAATCTCCGTCTGGCAAAGCCAAATGCCACCGGAGAAGAAATGGAAGACGCGCTGCGCAAGGCACAGTGCGATGACATCATCCGCCGTCTGCCGCAGGGAATCCATACTGTTTTGGGGAGTGAAGGGACATATTTATCCGGCGGGGAACAGCAGCGGATCGCTATCGCGAGAGCGATCTTAAAAAACGCGCCGGTCGTCATATTGGATGAGGCGACAGCGTTTGCCGATCCGGAGAATGAAGTGCTGGTGCAGAGGGCGTTCAGGGAGCTTACTGCCCATTCGACCGTTATCATGATCGCGCACAGACTCTCCACCATAACGGGAGCGGATACTATTTATGTATTAAATCACGGGAGCGTGGAGGAAGCAGGCACCCATGAAGCGCTTCTTGAAAAAAACGGACTCTACGCGTCCATGTGGCGGGAGTATTCAAAAGCCATAAGCTGGAAGGTAGGTGAGACCGTATGACAGGGATATTAAAGAACAAATTTGCCCTTTCCGATCAGGGCGCGAAGGATATGCTTAACGCAATTCTTTCGGTTGCTGCAGCCAATCTGGCTTTGATGCTGCCGGTGGGACTTTTGTACCGGTTTACAGGGGATTATCTGGCAGGCAGCATTTTTGCAAACAAAGCCATATACCTTGCGGGAATTGCCGGCTGTATCATTTTCATCACGCTGACTGCATTGTGGCAGTACAATTCCGCGTATTTTGCGACCTATATCGAATCCGGCAACAGGAGGATCGCGCTTGCTGAAAAGCTGAGGAAGCTGCCGCTTTCCTTCTTCGCCGGGAGGGATCTTGCGGATCTGACGAGCTCCATTATGGGCGATGCCGAGGCGTTGGAGCACGCGGGTTCCCATCAGATCCCACAGTTTTACGGAAGCATGCTGTCTACAGTAATTGTGTGCGTTTCGCTGTTCTTTTTCCACACAAAGATGGCGGTGGCAGCGGTGTGGCCGGTGCCCATTGCGCTGCTGATCGTCCTGACTTCAAAGAATGTGCAGAATCTTTTTTCCAGAAAGCAGATGGAGACAAAGGTCAGGCTGAATGAGGGCGTGCAGGAATTTATTGAGGCTTCCCGCGATCTGAAAAGCTATAACGCGCAGGAAAAGTATCTGTCCGGGCTGTTTGAAACCATCGATCTGCTGGAAAAAAGACAGCTGTCCAGTGAGCTTGGGACGGCTGTGTTTGTGGTGTCGGCACAAATGCTGTTGAAATTCGGGATTGCCACAGTGGCACTGACGGGAAGCATTTTGCTCATAAAAGGCGAACTTTCCCTGATGCAGTTTTTCTGTTTTCTTCTGGCGGCGTCCCGGCTGTATGAACCCATGTCAGGCACACTGATCCATTTAGCGGCGATCAATGCGCTGCAGGTGAATGTGGACCGCATGGGCAGTATAAGCGGATATAAGGAGCAGACAGGCGCAGAGGCTTTTTCTCCCAATGGTTTTGATATTGTATTTGACCACGCCGGATTTTCATACGAGGATGGGAAAACGGTGCTTTCCGATGTGTCCTTTGTGGCGAAGCAGGGTGAGGTGACGGCGCTGGTGGGACCTTCCGGCGGCGGCAAGACCACGGTATCCAGGCTTGCCGCAAGATTCTGGGATGCGGACAGAGGGCGGATATCGGTCGGCGGCGTGGATGTGAAAACGGTTGATCCGGAGGCACTGCTGTCCGCGTTTTCCATAGTTTTTCAGGATGTGACACTGTTCAACAATTCGGTAATGGAAAATATCCGCGTCGGGAAAAAGGACGCGACGGACGAGGAGGTGCTGGCCGCTGCGAAAATGGCAAACTGCGATGAATTTGTCCGCAAGCTCCCTGACGGCTACCGGACAGGCATCGGGGAAAACGGCAGCGCGCTTTCCGGCGGGGAACGCCAGCGGATATCCATAGCAAGGGCCTTTCTGAAGGATGCTCCCATTATCCTGCTCGACGAAGCGACTGCGTCTTTGGATGTGGAAAATGAGACTAAGGTACAGGCGGCGTTGTCAAGGCTGATACAAAACAAGACCGTACTGGTCATCGCCCATCGCATGCGCACCGTTGCGGGGGCGGATAAGGTTGTCGTCCTGTCCGGCGGAACCGTGGCAGAGCAGGGCACGCCGGAGGATCTGTTGAAGGCGGACGGCATCTTTGCGCAGATGGTTCGCCTCCAGACAGAAGGGCAGGAGTAGGTTCATCCCTGCCTTGCATTTATTGCAAAAAAGATTTAACATATGGTCATTACTAAAAAATCCAAAGGGCGGCTGCTTCCAAAGGCCATCTGTTATTTTAGTGGGGAGAATTCATGCACAACCTCAACAAAACGATCCGATGCGCATTCGTAAAATCCCTGCCGGTTATGGCGGGGTATATTGTTCTTGGCACCGGCTTTGGAATCTTATTACGCTCAGCGGGATACGGCGTCGCGCTGGCATTTTCCATGAGTATTCTGATCTATGCAGGCTCCATGCAGTATGTGGGAGTGGGGCTTCTGGCAGGCGGTGCATCGGTTCTTACTACAGTCCTTACCACGATTATGGTAAACGCCAGACATCTTTTTTACAGCATATCCATGGTTGACCGCTACCGGAACACGGGCAAATACAAGCCCTACCTGGTTTTTGCCCTGACAGATGAAACCTATTCCCTTCTTTGCGACGGGGATGTGCCGGAAGCATGTGACGCGGCCCGGTATTGGTTTCTGGTGTCATTGTTCAATCAGTGCTATTGGGTGACCGGGAGCATCGTTGGCAGCCTTTTAGGAGCAGCCTTGCCGTTTTCTGTGGCGGGGATTGAATTCTCGATGACGGCGCTGTTTGTTGCGTCGTTTTCCGAACAGTGGCTGACACATAAGGATCATTTTCCTGCGGTCACAGGACTCGTCAGCACCCTGTTTTGCCGGATCGTATTCGGCGCGGAGCATTTTTTGATTCCGGCGATGCTGCTGATCACTTTTGTCCTGACGGTTTTTCGCAACAAAAATGAGGTGCATGATGAATGAAATGGTTCTGGTATGTGTAATGGCGGCTGTGACATTCGGGCTCAGGGCATTGCCATTTCTAATTTTCAGGGGACGGACGCCAAAGTATATTTCCTATCTGGGAGAAGTGCTTCCGCCTGCGATCATAGGGATGCTGGTGATCTACTGTCTGAAGGATATTCAGATTTCATCTACTCCTTTCGGACTCCCGGAGCTGATGGCTGCGGTTTGCGTGGCCGGACTGCAGGCGTGGAAACGCAATTCGCTGGTCAGCATCCTCGGCGGAACGATTGTTTATATGCTGCTGATCCAGGCTGTTTTTTAGAAATAAATCCATATCCTATGGGGAAAGGCGGCCATGGCGAAGCTGCTCACCCCGTTTGGAATAGAGACAAAAGGATATCAAAGATAGAAAGGATGCGGGAAATGAAAAGAAGACTTTTGGCGCTGACCTTATCAGCAGGACTGGCGGTATCGCTTGCGGCGTGCGGCTCGCAGAACGCGGACACCGGCTCACAGACATCGGATGGGACGGAAGAGGCGATATCCGACGAGGCGGACGGAACGGACGCGGAGCCGGTAACGGGACTGGATAAGATCGATATGGCAAAATGGCAGTACAACGCGGATGACGATGTGTATTACCAGCTCGGCATCTCGTATTGCGAAAGCCCTGCGGACACCACCTATGAGACGCTTGCGGTATTCGTTCCGGGCGGCTTTTTAAGCGCGGAAGAGAACGGCGACGGAACCTATACCTGTGAGGTCGACTCATCCGCAAAGGTCGGGGATTATACCGCCGATACGGCACCGGTTGTGATGCCGATCAATACGCCGGGATATTCGGCACAGGCGGCGCTGACGGAGTACGCGAGCTATACGGATTACACCTCGCAGGGGCTTGTCTATGCGCACGCGGGATGCAGAGGCAGAGACGCGGGCGCACCGGCGGGCGTCACCGACTTAAAGGCGGCGGTCCGGTATATCCGCTACACGGATGATGTGCTGCCGGGGGATGCGGAGCGCATTTTTACATTCGGGATGAGCGGCGGCGGAGCGCAGTCATCGCTGATGGGCATTACCGGAGACAGTGCGCTGTATGATCCATATCTATCCGCCATCGGCGCGGTAGAGGGCGTCAGTGACGCGGTGCTTGGCTCGATGTGCTGGTGCCCGATCACGAATCTGGATTCCGCGGATGAGGCTTACGAATGGATGATGGGTTCCACCCGAAGTGGACTGTCGGATGAGGAGCAGCAGATATCCGACCGGCTTGCTGAGGCTTTTGCCGCATACATCAATTCTGCCGGAATCAAGGATCCGGATGGGAATACGCTTTCTCTGGAAGAGAGTACGGACGGGATTTATCAGGCAGGCAGTTATTATGACTATATGAAATCTGAGGTTGAAAGATCTTTAAACAACTTCCTTTCCGATACGGAATTTCCGTATGACGCGTCCGCTTCTTCCGGTGGCGGCATGGGCGGCCCCGGCGGTGGTATGGGCGGTCCTCGCGGAGAAGGCGGTCCCTCTTTTGACGGCGGCGAAATGCCCGGAGCGGATGGCGATATGGGGCAGATGCCGGACAAGAATGCCGATGCGGGTGAAGCCGCGGGAGACGGGAAAGAGGAGGTTTCCTTCGAGGATATCGATGATATTACAAGGAACGATACCACGAGCGGGCTGGATCTGTCCGGTACCTATGAGACGGCGCAGGACTATGTGGACGCGATGAACGCGAACGGCGCATGGGTGTCGTATGACGAGGCGACCAACACGGCAACGGTCACAAGCATCGGGGATTTTGTGGCGGCATTCAAGAACGCGTCAAAGAATTTGGGCGCTTTTGACCAGTTAGACGGCGGACAGGGGGAGAATACGCTGTTCGGCTACGGAGATGGCAACGGCGCGCATTTTGATTCCGTTCTTGCCGGGATCTTAGACGACCTTGGAAACAGCTATGCTGAGGATTACGCCACAGACCTCGCGAAGACAGACGCCCTTGGGAATACCGTGGATGCGCGGCTTGATATGTATTCGCCGATGTATTATCTGTTGGAAGGCTCCGACGGATATCAGTCGAGCAATGTGGCAAAATACTGGCGGATCCGTACCGGCATCGCGCAGAGCGACTGCGCCTTGTCTACGGAATTGAACCTGGCGCTGGCGTTAGAGAACTATGAAAATGTTTCGTCCGTTGATTTTGAAACGATATGGGGCGCGGGACACACCGAGGCGGAGCGCACCGGAACGAGCACGGAGAACTTTATCGCATGGGTAAATGCCTGCGTGAAGTGAGGATTAACTTGCTAATGTTGTTTTTTCCATATTGACTTCGCCGTACGGCTCATTATATAATGGGATCATTAAAAATAAGCCGTACGGCTAATTTTTTGCATTCGGATAATATATTTCGCCGTACGGCGAAGAGGCACTTATGAAGATCACAAATTCAATTTCTTTTGGAGAAATGATAAAAAAGAGAAGGAAGCAGTTGGGATATACTCAAAAGTATCTTTCTGAATTTACAGGCATAAGTGTGAGTTTTCTTTCTGATTTGGAAAACGGAAAGAAAACCATAGAGCTTGACAAAGCCCTTACCGTTGCAAATCTGCTTGGCCTTGATGTTGAATTGAACGAGCGGGGATAGAGATATGCAGGCACTTAAGGTATATATTGAGATAAATGGCCGGCAGAGCTTTGTCGGGACGATTCAGGGAAGCAATTCTGAGGATGCCTGTTTCCGGTATGGAAAAGAGTATTTGTCCCGCAGGGATGCAGTCCCGATTTCCATATCACTTCCTCTTCAGAATGAACCGTTTCGTTCCGTTCAGACAAGAAATTTTTTTGAAAGCCTTTTGCCGGAAGGTTTCTCCAGAACAGCAGTTGCCAATTGGATAAAGGCGGATGAGAAGGATTATCTGACCATTTTATCTGTATTAGGGAAAGAGTGTCTGGGCGCTGTCAAAATAGTCCAAAATGAATTCACGGATGAGCCGGGATATGAGTTATTGTCAGAGGAACAGGTAAAAGAGCTTGCGGCGGAAGGGGCGACAAAATCCACGCGGATTTTGCTGGAAACGCATTTATCATTGACCGGCGCCACGGGAAAGGTTGGGCTGTACTATGATGACGGTTCAGACAAGTGGTATTTGCCGAAAGGCGATGCTCCCAGTACCCACATTGTCAAACAAAGCCATGTGAGACTAAAGCAGATTGTTTTGAATGAGCAGCTTTGCATTCTTACAGCAAAAAATCTTGGAATAGATGTACCCGCAAGCTTTATTGTAAATAAAGGTGCCGGGGATGAAGAACTGCTTTACGCAACGAAACGGTATGACCGTATTCTTGCTAACGATAAATACATCAATGGCCTTGGCTGTCCCTACCGTCTGCATCAGGAGGATTTCGCCCAGGCGCTGGGTATTTCCGCCGGTGATAAATACGAAAAGATACCATCTATGTACATGCAAAAGATGTTTGAACTGATAAAACATCACTCGGCCAACCCGCTTGAGGACCAACGGGCACTGCTTAAGGTTATCGTATTTAATTTTCTGATTGGAAATACGGATTGCCATATCAAAAATTTTTCACTGCTGTATGACGCGGATTTAAAAACGAAGCATCTTGCGCCGGCATATGATCTGGTGGCCACCAGGGTATATGGGACCACCTCTGAGATGTCATTCTTTATAGGCGGAGAATTGGATATTCAAAAGATAGACCGCCTGAATTTTTCCAAAGCAGCAGATGAAATCGGAATGACAGGCAGAATGGTTCTTAACATCTTTGATGATGTGGCGCATGCATTAGGGAATGCCATGGAAGCCGCTTCTGATCAGCTGGCGAATCTGGGATTTGAGGAGGCCGGTACTTTAAAAGCGAAGATACTGCAAACCGGAGGATACAGGAACCTATGAAAAGAGCGGGAATGAAAGATGATTTCCGAAAAGCATATATTCATGATCATCTCGTTCAGATCCGGGAAGTCCTGCTCGACGGTGTGGAAGTCTAGGGTACCTGTATTGGGGACCGATAGATATTGTTTCTGCCGGCACCGGCGAAATGCGCAAGCGGTACGGCTTTGTCTATATTGATCGATTTAACGATGGCAGCGGCACGGAGCTTTATGACTCCTCTTTCATCTTGACAATTTGCATTTTATGCAATATAATAGCATAAAATGCAAACGCGCATAAGAGGCAGCTGCTTGTCTCCGTTGTTGTATCTGTTTTGAAGGAAGAGTAATCAGGGATAGATGGAAGGAGGAACTGTATGGATTATGATGTGATATTTTTAGGAAGCGGGCATTCCTGCAACCACGGCGGCATGGCTCTTGCGATGTCGGGGAAAAAGGTCGCCTTTGTGGAAATGGGCAAAATGGGCGGCACCTGCACGAACTACGGGTGCGACGCGAAGATTATGCTGGACGGCCCCTTTGAATTTCTGGAGGGGTTGAATAGGTATGAAGATCTTTGCGTGGACAGTGATGTGAAGATCGACTGGACACGCCTGATGGCTTATAAGAAACAGTCGATCGGAATGTTTGATCCGCTTCTCGAAAAGATATTTACGGATATGGGAATCACCGTCATCCGCGGCAGGGGAAAGCTTGCCGACGCCCATACGGTCGATGTGGATGGCAAAAAGATCACTGCGGAATACATCGTGATCGGAACGGGCGCGCGAAACGCGCAGCTGGACATTCCGGGTAAAGAATATACCCACGGCAGCAGCCATTTCCTCGATCTGGATGTGATGCCGGAGCATATGGTCTGCATTGGCGCAGGGATCATTTCCATGGAATTTGCGTCTATGGCATTGATGCTTGGCAAGAAGGTCACCTTTGTGGAGTTTGCCCCGAGAGCCCTCACTGCTTACCCTGAAGAGTATGTCAGCAAACTGGTGGCGAGAATGGAAGGCATGGGAGCGGATTTCCACTTCGGAGAGGCAGTATCCTCCGTTGAAAAAGATGGGGATTCTTACACCGTCAAGACGAACAGCGGTCTAACGGTGGACGGCGACTATGTGCTGGATGCCACCGGCAGGATCGCAAATGTGGAAGACCTGGGCTTGGAAGCGCTCGGCATCGAAGCAAGCCGCAGGGGAATAAAGGTAGATGACCATCTCCGTACATCCGTGGCAAATATTTATGCCAGCGGTGATGTGATCGACAAGACGATCCCGAAGCTTACGCCGACGGCGGAATTTGAATCGAATTATATCGCAGCGCAGATCCTCGGGCTGTCTGATGCCCCGATCGTTTATCCGCCGGTGCCGAATCTGGTGTTCACGCTTCCGAGAATCGGGCAGGTCGGCGTAACGATTGACGAGGCGAGAGCAGATGAAGAAAATTACAAAGTGGTCAATATTCCTTATGGTCCCCAGAATGACTGGGTGAATAACCACGAAACGGATGCGGATATCACCTTTGTCTTTGACAAAGAAGGCTATCTGTGCGGGGCTGCGATCTATGGAAGCGAAGCCGGGACTTGGCTGGATTACCTGACATTGATCATCGACAAGAAGATGACGGCGACGGATCTTCGCGGCATGATCATGTCCTTCCCGACGCAGACTTATATGCTCTGGTCGCTTCTGGCTCCGAACCTGAAGCAGTTCTAATATAAATAAGGTGAAATTATGTCAAAGACAGGACTTTGGCGAATAGAGCTTAATAGATTTACGAAAACGGATGACAAAGGCCATCCGTTTTTTGTATAATCAAGAGGAGCGATCGGAATGGGAGGGAGCGGGATATGAAGAAGATTGGGATAGGGTATGAAAATTACAAAAGATTCATAGATGAAAACCTGTACTATGTCGACAAGACCCTGCTGATCAGGGATTTAGTGGAAAAAGGCGGGGAGGTGACGCTTTTTACCCGCCCCAGGCGTTTCGGCAAGACCCTTGCGCTTTCCATGCTGCGGACATTTTTCGAAAAGGAATATGACAGCGGGGGAAACATCGTGGACAACCGCAGGTATTTTGAAGGGAAGAAGATCATGGACGCCCCGGAGGAGATCCTTTCCATGATGGGGCGCTACCCTGTCATCAAGCTGTCTTTGAAGTCGGCGAAGCAGCCAAGTTTCAGATCGGCGGCATTGCGACTGCGGGATGAGATTGCCTCTGAGTTCAATCGGCATATATATCTTGCAGATTCAGAAAAGCTGACAGATGATGAAATACAGATTTTTAAAAGCTTGTCTCTGAGAGCAAAATGGGATGATTTGAACAGTGATGAAGATTACAAGAAAGAGATAGACCGTTATTCGACCGCATTAATAACATTATCTGAATGTCTGAAAAAGCATCATGGCGAAAATGTCATCGTCCTCATCGACGAATACGATGTGCCGCTTGAGAATGCGTATTACGAGGGCTTTTATAAGGAGATGGTCGGCTTTATCCGCTCGCTCTTTGAGTCGGTATTAAAGACGAACGACGCGCTGCAGTTCGGGGTGGTCACGGGGTGCCTGCGGATCAGTAAGGAGAGCATATTTACCGGGCTTAACCATTTGGAAATCAGTTCGGTATACAACAGCACCTTTGAAGAAGGATTTGGTTTTACGCAGGATGAAACCGGGCAGATGCTTAAGGATTATGGAATTGAAAACAGGATTTCTGAAGCGAAAGAGTGGTATGACGGCTATCTTTTTGGGGAGACAGAAATATACAATCCCTGGAGTGTTATCAAATATGTCAAGAGCATCGCAATCGACCATGTGAAATTCCCGATGCCGTATTGGGCGAATACTTCGTCGAATACTATCATAAAAGACCTGGTGTGGAATGCGGACGAGGAGATGAAAAGGCAGCTTGATGTGCTGATCAGCGGCGGAACGATAGAAAAAGAGATACACGAGGACATCACTTACGACGATATTCATGAGTCGGAGGACAATCTGTGGAATTTCCTGTTCTTTACCGGGTATATGAGAAAAGAATCGGAAAGAAGGGAAGAGAATAAGATTTTTGTTACCATGCGTATTCCCAACCGGGAGATAGCGAGCATATATGATAACCAGATAAGCGCATGGTTTAAAAAGCGGGTAAAGGAAACCAGCAAGGGAGAGTTAAACAGAGCGGTGCTGGAGGGGGATACGGATGGCATTGCGAAATATGTCACCGGGCTTCTGAAAAAAAGTATCAGCGTTTTTGACAGCGGAGAATCGTTTTATCACGGTTTTTTCCTGTCGCTGCTTTATGAAGTGCCCGACTACGCTCCGAGATCTAACAGAGAACAAGGAGACGGCAGGCCGGATATCGTGCTGTATCCTGAGAATCCACGTGATCCCGCGATCATTTTTGAGATCAAAGTCCGAAAGAAATTCTCTGAGATGGAAGACGGGCTGAAGGAAGCCTATGACCAGATCACAGACAGGAAATACGAGGAAGGCGTGCTGGATGACGGTTATCTTGGCGTGAAGTCCTATGGCATCTGCTTCTGCAGAAAGAGCTGCATCGTGGGGGCGCTTCCCGGATGATAAAGGAGAATGCCGTTAAGACAAAATGGTGAACTGTCCCGTAATTAGATTGCTCAAAGAAAATGAAAACAGTTTCCTATTGCATGACCTGTCTGAGATTCACTCTGGCGGATTCTTTCAAATACGAGGTGGATTAGTATGAATGAAAATGTATTTCCGAAAAGCATATATTCATGACCATCTTGTTCAGATCAGGGAAGCCCTGCTCGACGGCGTGGAAGTCATGGGGTACCTGTACTGGGGTCCGATGGATATTGTTTCTGCCGGCACCGGCGAAATGCGTAAGCGGTACGGCTTTGTCTATGTTGACCGGTTTAACGACGGCAGCGGCACGCTGGAAAGGAGAAAAAAGGATTCCTACGACTGGTTCAGAAGGGTCATTGAATCCAATGGAGAAAACTTGTCTTTGTGAGAAGGTCAGCCCTTGACAATGGCAGGTAAATCTCTATAATAAGTATCAGTATCAGATACAAGTACTTAAAGGAGGACAGAAATGACTTTTTCAGCAAAGGAAATGATAAAACAAAGAAAGAGTGTCAGAACATTTGACGGAAAAACTCTTTCCGATGAAGACCGCAAGAATCTTGAAAGCTATATCCAGGTGCTTACGAATCCTTTCGATGTACCGGTAGAGTTTCGGCTTCTTGACGCGAAAGAGCATCAGCTCTCCAGCCCCGTGATCGTTGGAGAGCATACCTATCTTGCGGCAAAAGTAAAAAGGGAAAGAAATTATGAGATCGCTTTCGGCTACAGCTTTGAAAAAGCATGTCTGTATGCGAAGTCACTGGGGATAGGGACTGTCATACTGGCAGCGTCCTTAAGCCGCAGTGCCTTTGAGGAGGCGATGAATGTGCAGGAGGATGAGGTCCTTCCGACGGCAAGCCCTGTAGGCTACCCTGCAGAGAAACGGTCTATACGGGAGAATCTGATGCGCAAGGGTATGAAATCGGATGAGAGGATCGCGTTTGGCGAATTGTTTTTTGAAGGCTCCTTTGATAAGCCGCTGACAGAAGAGGCTGCGGGTGAATATGCCCAGGCGCTGGAGATGACAAGGCTGTCACCGTCCGCCACCAATAAACAGCCATGGCGCGCGGTCGTGGATGGAAGCAGGGTGCATTTCTATGAGCAGAAGACTTTAAAGGACAGTGCGTTAGGAGATATCCAGAAGGTAGATGTCGGTATCGCTCTTTGCCATTTTGATCTGGTGATGGAAGAAAACGGCGCCTCCGGAAGATTTCTGTTTGAAGCTCCGCAGATTAAAATGCCGGAAAATGTTTATTACATTGCGACATATGAAAGGGTCGGCTGATGGATACGAGATTTTCTTCCGCAATACATACGCTGATCTTAATATCAGAAGCCGAGACACCGATGACATCGGAAGAAATCGCCAAAAGCGTTGGAACAAATGCCAGTTACATCAGAAAGGTGACCAGTCTCCTGAAGAGAAAAGGAATAATAGAAAGCAGGAGAGGCGTCAGCGGATTTCAGCTTCTGATCTCTCCAAGGAAACTTCTTTTATATGATATTTATCTTGCGGTATCGGAAACGGATCAGGTTCATGTGTTTGACCTGCATCAGAATCCAAATGATCAGTGCATAGTCGGAAAACATATCAGACCTGTACTTTTGGAAGTTTTCCGAAGCGTCGAAGAGAAGGCAGAACAGGAATTAAAAAATACGACTCTTGCAGACTGCATTGACAGGATGCGCAATCAGGCAGAAGGGAGCGACGATAAATGAAAGCGGCAATTTTAAATGGATACAATAAAAACGGATGATGTTCAAAATGGCGGGCGGCAAATATGGCTTGCGGGCGCGGGAGAAATCCAGATGTCCGCGGGCTTCCTCGGCGGAACCATTTACAGGCAGCTTATTGCCCGTGGTAACAGAGTGAGGGCATTTGTGCTTCCGAATGATCCCGCCATCAAGTTTGTGCCGGAGGAAGCGGAAACTACAGAGGGAGACCTGATGAGGGAGCCTGATTGGAAGATAGCGCCCGTGTAGTACCGCCTTCAGCAAAATGGGGCGGAAGGCATACAAGATGGGGTCTGACTCGCGTTTGATCCTGCAGGAGCAGTTCGACTGCCATTTCAGCGATATCCTCAACAGGCTGAACGATTGTGGAGCAGACATATCCTCTGTCTCCAAAATGCTGTACGCCATCAAAGCCTATAATCTGAACATCCCCGGGAACGCGGATGTCCATTTTTTTTAGTATATTGCCAATCTTAAAGGCGAGTGTATCCGTGACACAGAACAGACCGTCATATTCAAGCTTGCCCTCATTGATGTGAGCTTTCAAAAAATTTTGAAAAGCATCTTTTGGGTGGCCGTCCTCAAACAAACATAAATCATAATCGAGATGGAGGCTGTTGGCTCCATCTTCAAAGCCTGCCCGGCGTTTGTTCGGTTCATTGTCGATTGAAGCGCCTTCTCTTAAGAATGCCACTTTTCTGCATCCGAATTCATATAATTTTTGCGCTGCCAATTTTCCTCCTGCATAATTGTCGCATGAAACCACGGGGATGTGCTCGTTGATAGTGCGGTCAATTGAAACAAAGGGCAGGTCTGGATTGATGATCGGAGCCGGGTTATATGAGAGTGCAATGATGCCATCGACTTTATTCTGCTGAGCCATATTGATGTATTCCTGTTCCAGCTTGGGATCATAATCTGAACAGCATAAAAGCATGCGGTATCCGCGTTTGAGAAGAGCCTTGTTCACATAAGAAATAATATAGGCATAAAAGGTATGGATGGATGTAGGCACTAAAAGCGCAACGGTGTCCGTCTTGTTTGCTTTGAGTCCCTGTGCATAGGTGTTAACATGGTAATCAAGTGCCTTTATGGCTTTATTGACTTTCTTGGCATATTCTTCCCCTACGGGTTTGTGGTTAATAACCTTGGAGACCGTGCCGAGTGATACCCCGGCTTCCCTTGCCACATCTTTCATTGTCGGCGCAGAACCTCTTTTCATGTCTATCCCCTTTTGTTAGAATAACGATTTTTATTTATACAGTATAACATGAAAAATATCATCTGACAAATCAATATTTTATGAAACGATACATGGTTGTCGCGTTGAATAAAACTTATAGGATAAGATTGTAAATAATGCTAAATATTAGCTGTTTTTTGAAAAAATTATTGACGATACTATTTTACAGTGTCATAATGCAGATATCAAAAAATCGTTTCACACAAAAATCGTTTCACAAAAAGGAGGGGTGCATATGGTAAAAGTCAAGGAGGCTGTGGTTAAGAACTGGCAGCTTTATCTAATGCTTGCCATACCGGTGATACTTACAATTATTTTTAAGTATCTTCCGATGTATGGCATACAGATTGCATTCAGGGATTATAAGGCGTCTGCCGGTATTACCGGAAGCCAGTGGGTCGGGATGAAGTGGTTTGAGAGATTTTTTTCATCCCCTAACTGTTGGAGAATGATCAAAAACACATTTTTGCTCGCGTTTTATAGTCTGTTATGGAGTTTTCCGGTTCCGATTTTTTTGGCGCTGGCGCTGCATCAGCTGAGATTCCAGAGATTCAAGACGGGCGTGCAGACCATACTCTATGCACCGCATTTCATTTCCATAATGATTGTATGTGGTATGCTGCGGATCTTTTTAAGTCCTACCGGAGGATTGATCAATCTGCTTCTTGGCACACAGGTGGATTTCCTGTCAGAAGCATCAGCGTTTCGTACTATATATATTGCATCCGGGATATGGCAGGATGCAGGCTGGGGGATCATAGTGTATATGGCTACCCTTGCAGGAATTGATTCTTCGCAGTATGAGGCTGCAAAGATTGACGGCGCATCTATGTTCCAGCGAATCCGGTTTATTGATTTTCCGGAATTGGTTCCGACCATTGTTTTGATGTTGATTATGAGTGCGGGAAATCTCATGAACATCGGATTTGAAAAAGTCTGGCTGCTGCAGACTGATTTGAACAAGGCCACAAGCGATGTTATTGCAGTATATGTTTACCAGCAAGGTATTGAACACGCAAAATACAGTTATGCAACAGCAGTGGGTCTGTTTAATACGATTGTGAATGTGGCACTTCTGATACTTGTCAATAAGATTGTCAAACGCTTATCCGATGACATCAGCTTTGTGTAAAGGAGGGACGGATGAATCAGAAAAATAATGGAAATCCTTCGGGGCTGTCAGAGCGTACGAGCGATATCATATTGGTGGTTATGTCGGTTGTCATAGCTTTTATCGTAGCATATCCTCTTTATTATGTCCTTATTGCATCCGTGTCCAATCCCTATGATGTTTATGCGGGAAAAACATTCCTGTTCCCAAGCGGATTTACACTGGATGGATATAAAGCGGTTTTTGCGGATAATAACTTGCTTACAGGTTTTAAAAACAGTGTAATTTATACTGTGATCGGTACAGTATTTTCTGTAGTCATGATTTATCTGACAGCATATCCGCTGTCTATAAAGGATTTGCCAGGGCGTAAGTATTTGAGCCTGTTCTTTATCTTTACAATGTATTTTGGCGGAGGGCTGATTCCTACATACCTGATCGTTAAGCAGTTTGGCCTGATTAACAATATATGGGCACTGTTTTTGCCGGGAGGTGTGGCAGTGGGGAATATGATCATTGTCCGGAATTATTTTGAAAACAGTATACCGAAAGAGCTTCTTGAAGCGGCAAGAATAGATGGAGCGTCGGAATGGACAATCTTTTATAAATTAGTGGTTCCTTTGTCAAAGCCAATCATGGCGGTTATGTTGGTGTATTCCATGGTAGCATATTGGAATGACTGGTTTACTGCATTGATCTATCTTCCTGGAGTTGAAAAAGCGCCATTGCCGTTAGTACTGCGAAATGTTTTGATCAAGTCATCCGTGGCGGCAAGTCAGGCAAGCACCATTTCCGGAGGATATGCGGAACTTAATAAACTAACGGAAATGATCAAATTTTCATCTATCATCGTAGCCGCAGCTCCGATGTTGATTATATTCCCGTTTGTACAGAAGTATTTTGAAAAAGGAATGATGGCCGGAGCCGTCAAAGGATAATCAAACCTAATTACAGAAAGGACGCATTATGAAGAAAAAGATGGTAAAAAAACTGGCTGCAGCATCTATGGCGGCAGCATTGACGGTATCCTTGCTGGCAGGCTGCGGAGGCAGCGGCGGAGGAAGTACGCTTGGTGAGCTGAACGAGGATACCGGGCAGACGGATTTTAAAGTGTTTTCCGCAATGAGTGCATTGTCAGGCGGATACGATGATAATGTCGTATTGAATGATATGATGGACAAGGCCGGCATTAAGATTGACTGGGAGACACAGAGCGATTCCATCAGCGAGCAGGTAAATATCCGTATTGCCGGAAACGAGCTTCCGGACGCGTTTCAGGGAGTCGGTTTTACAAATTATGAGTTGACTAATTATGGCGGAGACGGAACCTTTATAGATCTGACTCCTTATATGACAGAAGAATATATGCCGAATCTTGCGAAAATTCTGGAAGACAATCCGGACATTAAAGAGGCAATCACAATGGAAGATGGCGGCATCTATGGTCTGCCTGCGGCGGAGCAGATGGGTACGGGTGCTGTTGGAGATGATGAAAACTACAGCATTTTTTCCGTACCTCAGTTTTCAATGATCAACAAAGCCTGGCTTGACGAGCTCGGTCTTGAGGTGCCGACGACCTTAGACGAGCTGCACGATTGTTTGAAGGCATTTAAGGAAAATGACATGTCTGCGAAAATGTATGGAAACGACAAAGGCACGACGATTCCTATGTGTACCGGATATGACCAGTGGTGCTGGGGGCAGAATGTGTTTTATGCCGGATTCGGTTTTACCAACTGGACTAATGACATCATTGATGATCTGGTAGTTGGTAAGGATGGAAAGGTGAATTTTGTTTGTGACGATGATAATTATCGTAAAGCAATATCATATTTCCATGATTGGTTTGATGAAGGGCTGATGGATCCTGAAATGTTTTCTCAGGATGACACACAGCTTATATCCAAATGCCAGCAGGGTTATGTGGGTGTATCTACATGGTGGTATATCGAAGAGCTTATGGGAGATCATGCAAAGGATTATGTTTTCCTGCCGATTTTGGATGGTCCGGATGTAACGCACAATGTCAACCTTCGTGACGGCGGAGCCACAAACAGCGGACAGCTTTCCGTTACAAGTGCCTGTGAAAGCCCGATCAATCTGCTGAAGTTTTATGATCAGTGGTATGAGCCTGAAAATGTTATGCAGCTTCAGTACGGTCCGATTGATGTATATTTCACAGAAAAAAATGATGACGGTCTGTGGCTGTCCATAACTGAAGAAGAAGCACAGGAGAAATTCGGCAAGGGTGCAGGAGAATTAAAGAGTGCCTATGAGGTTGCCGGACCGAAGCTTATTCTTACAGACTATTATACTAATACTTTTAAAATGGAAGACCGTGCGATTGAACGATTGACGGATTTGAAGGATTATTGGATGCCGCAGGTGGATGACACAACTGTTTATCCTCAGGATATGGTCTTTACAAATGATGAGCTTGATACAATTGACATGTACAAGACGGATTTCGAAAATTCTATTTCAGAATTTGAAGCGAGGTGCATAAAAGAAGGCGCACCCACAGATGAAGAATGGGAAAGTTATGTATCACAGTTGAATGATTCATGTGGAATGGAAGAACTGCTGTCCGTATATCAGGATGCATATGACCGTTATCAAGAGGATTTAGGAGAGTAATCATCATATGTTGACGCAAGCGTTAAGAGATGCCAGAAGATTTGAAGAAGAAAAGGAGAGGGAAATTACGCCGGAGATGCGGCCGGCGTACCACCTTTCCGCCCGGGTTGGATGGTTGAATGATCCCAATGGATTTTGCTATTTTCAAGGTAAATACCATCTGTTTTATCAGTACCATCCCTATAACTCCCATTGGGGTCCGATGCATTGGGGGCATGCGACAAGTACAGATCTGCTTCACTGGGACTATCTTCCGGCGGCAATGGCTCCGGATCAGCCCTATGACCGGGATGGATGTTTTTCGGGCAGCGCACTGATGCTGCCGGATGGCCGGCATTTATTGATGTATACAGGCGTAGTAAACGAAGAACAAGATGGGAGGATGCGCGGCATACAAGCCCAGTGCATTGCGATCGGTGACGGCATTGATTATGGAAAATACGAAAAGAATCCTGTGATTTCTATTTCTAATCTTCCGAAGGGATCAAGCAAGTACGATTTTCGTGATCCTAAATTGTGGCAGGGAAAAGATGGCCGCTATTATGCTGTTGCTGTAACGGACAATCCTTCGAAAGGCGGAGGGCAGGTTCTGCTGTTTGTCAGCAATGATGCGCTGAAGTGGCGGTATGAAACCACGATTATGTCTAATAATGAACGGATTGGGCTTATGTGGGAGTGTCCGGATTTCTTTGAAATAGACGGCAAATCTGTGCTGATGTGCAGTGCTATGGATATGCTGCCGCAGGATTTGAAATATTACAATGGAAATGGCACCTTTTATATAACGGGTGAATATGATAAGGAGAAGGGCTCGTTTAAGGAGGAATCCGATCATGCCGTAGATTATGGGATTGATTTTTATGCTCCTCAAACAGTAGTTGCGCCTGACGGCAGACGGTTAATGATAGCGTGGATGCAGAACTGGGATACCTGTAATTTACATACGCCGGATGTGCCCTGGTTCGGACAGATGACAGTGCCCAGGGAACTGTCTGTAAAAGACGGGCGTCTCTATCAGAAGCCGATCCGTGAGATCGAACAGTTTCGAAAAAACCGTATCCTTCATAAAAATATTCAGTTTTCGCATGGAGAGATATCCTTGCCTGGAGTCCGGGGACGGTGTGTAGATATGATACTGGAGATCATGCCTGCAGGGAAAGACATATATCAGAAATTTGCGCTTCGTTTTGCTGAAAATGCAAAGTATCATACGGCGGTTAGTTTCCGTCCTCATGAAGGTATTTTAAAGATAGATCGTAAATTTTCGGGATCAAGAAGAGCTATTATTCACCAAAGGCGTGCAGCAGTAGGATGTAAGGATGGCGGTATCCGTATGAGATTATTACTGGATCGGTACTCGGCGGAAATTTTTGTTGGAGATGGCGAAAAGGTAATGACGACCACAATTTCAACAGAGCTGTCAGCGGAAGATATCACTTTTTTTGTTGATGGCAGCGTTTACATTTCAGTAGAGAAATATGATTTGGTCATGTAGCGTACGACTTAACAGCTTAGAGGAGATGCGGTATGGCAAGAGCGTGGCGCCCGGAAAGCCCGATCATGAAAGCTTTGGCAAGGGTATTTGATCTAATACTGTTGAATATGCTTTTTATACTTACAAGCATTCCTGTAGTGACAGTGGGCGCATCGCTGTCTGCCATGCATTATGTGCTTTTGCGCATGGCGCGCAATGAAGAGGGATATATTATCAAGCCGTATTTCAAAGCATTCAAGGATAATTTCAGACAGGCTACTTGCGTATGGATTATTATAATGCTTTTTGGTGGCGCTTTGTTTGCGGATTATCATTTTCTTGACAAGCTGCCTGAAGAATACAGATCCTTGATTTCCGGGGTGCTTGTGGCCGTTGCGATTGTCTGGCTTTCTACCATTGTTTATATTTTTCCCTTAATTGCAAGGTTTGAAAACTCCCTCCGTGAAATAATGAAAAATGTATTCGTTGTTTCACTTGTGTTTTTTGTCAGAACAATCGCAATGGTTGCAATATTGGTGGGGTGCGGGTACTTATATTATAATCTTCCCCTTCGCGCAACGCCGGTACTCTTGCTGTTTGGATTTTCCATTCCGGGACTGCTGATGGCGTATCTTTATACTCCGATTTTAAAAAAGATGGAAGCAACCGGACAAATCGATACGGAAGAAAACCAGTAGCGGCATTGCAACAAATATTTCGTATGAATGCCTTCAATATGTCCTTGGATTGCTTTTGCTTGACGCAGGTGGTAAAATATGCAATGTCGAAACAGAAATTTTACCGAGAGTTTGAGATAGCGGAGTAAGCGAAGCAGAGGGACGCTGAAAATGAGTGAGTTACGGCAAAAGGAAATTCTTCATATGCAGATCAGGCTGTTCCGGCTGGCGTGGATGAAGTGGGGTGTTGGTTTGGAAAAATGCGCCGAGTGGTTTGACCGATTTCAAGTGGATCGGTATATTTCCGAGTGTTACGAGATTTTTCATGTGCAGGGAGATGAGGCGAATTTGGGTGAGGTAGCACGGTATTTGAAATCGCAGGGTGCAGAGTTATGATAAAACCAAATGTTTCTCTGTATCACGGCAGTTACATTCCCGTCGAGAAACCGGATTTGTCGAAATGCAGGGACGGGAAAGATTTTGGGAGAGGCTTTTATCTGACGACGAGCAGACGGCAGGCAGAGCGATTCACCCGCACGGCGGTCAGAAAGGCGGAAAGCGACAAGATCATTTCGGTGGACAGCGCTGAAGGATTTGTTTCGGAGTTTTTTGTTGATATTTGGGAAGGACTTCAGATTTATGAATTTGCGGACGCGGATTCCGAATGGCTGCATTGTGTGGTTGCACATAGACGAAAACGGGGAATGAGCGATGAATTGGCACGATGGGCGGATTTTGATGTAATCGGAGGCAAAATTGCAAATGACCATACTAATCTTGTGATTACAGCTTACATGGACGGATTGTATGGCCAGATTGGGTCAGAACGGGCGGATCAAATTGCAATTGAGCTTTTGGAGCCAAAGAATTTGAAAGATCAGTTTTGTTTTCGTACAGTCAAAGCGTTAGAAAGGCTGCAATGGATACACACGGAGAGAATAGCATTATGAATGGGACTCCCAAAGAACCGGCGATGGAAATGCTGGCGGCTATGGTCATTATGGACAGAGCGGCGGAAAGCGGCGGCGACACGGATGAAGTGTTGAGGAAGTTTCGGCGGTCAGATACATTCCAGAATCTGTTTGATGAATCGACTGGATTATGGATGAATGGACCGGATTACATTTCAGATGAATATGACAGGGAATGTGAGCGATTGAACCATACACGATAGCCATAGATATTTGCAATACTATTAAAAAAATCTTAGGAACTGTCACAAAAAAACTTGAGACAGTTCCTTAATAATTCTTAGAACAATTTACACAAAAGAGTACCCGGAGAATTATATAATATGACAGTTTGTCTTTTTTGCCATAAAAATGATTGACAAAGGGAAAGGCAAGTGAGTATAATACGAAATGTGGAACGGGTTTCATATCATTTACATCATTCCGCAGGACGCTCCTGCGGAATATAAAAACACAAATGTGGAACGGGTTTCACAAAACAGAATAAATCAGACAGGAGGCCGCGGAATTTATGGGTGCGGTCACAACAAGGAGGAGAGGTTATGAAGAAAAAGATCATCAGCATGCTGTTGGCATCATCCATGATCCTGACCCTGGCTGCCTGCGGCGGCGGTTCGGGATCGGGCACATCGGATTCATCATCAGGAGATCAGGACGCGGCTTCCGGGGACGCTGCAGCGATCACCCTCTGGCAGCCGACAGACAAGGAATCGGTTGAAAACTGGTGGGTAGAAAAGCTCGACGAGTGGAACAGCGAGCATCCGGACATCCAGGTAACCCGTGAAGCGATTGACCGTTCGGATTCTTACGCTTATGAGAACAAAGTCGCGACAGCGGTGACTTCCAATGACCTGCCGGACATCCTGTTTGTTGACGGACCGCAGGTATCCTATTATGCGGCAAATGGTATTACCATCCCGATCACACAGTATTTTGAAGACACATCGGATTTCACGGAGTCTACCATCAACCAGTGTACCTATGACGGTGATCTGTACGCGATCTCCGCAACGGAGTCTTCCGTCGCGTTCTACTACAATAAAGATATGCTGCGTGAAAACGGCGTAGATGTAGACGATCTGGATTCCCGCACATTGGACAATCCAATCACCTGGTCTGAGATGCGCGATATCGCGGAAAAATGCACGACGGACAGTTATGTCGGCACACATATCGTCATGGATCATGGCGAGGGTTTGCCCTACGCGCTTGAGCCGATGTACATCTCCGAGGGCAAGGATTACATTTCCGATGACGGCAGCAAGGCAGACAGTTATGTCAACAGCAAGGAATCCGTCAAGACGACAGCATTCCTGGCAGATCTGATCGCAAACGGCTATGCAAATGTAGATCCGATCACGGACGAATTTTTGAACAAAGCATGCGCCACGGAGATCGGCGGTTCATGGGAAATCGCGACATTGGAGCAGAGCGCTGACTTTGACTGGGGCGTGACCTACTATCCGGTTTCCGACGATACCAAGAAAGCAGTTTCTCCGTGCGGTGACTGGTCGGCAGCTATTACGAAAGACTGCCAGAATCCGGATGCGGCGGCGGAGTTCCTGCAGTGGCTGATGGCAACGGATAATGTCGCTTCCTATGCGGCAGCGATCGCAAAACCGGCAGCCCGCGCTTCGGCATACGATGATGAGGCAATGGCAGAGTACAAGGAAGGCGCCCGCGCGCTGATCGTGGAGCAGCTTCAGAATACGGCGGCACCCCGTCCGAGGACACCTTCTTATTCCACATTCTCTACGGATTATGCGGAAGCCATGACCAATATCTTCGCGGAAGCCGCTTCCAACGGAACGGTAGACGAAAGCTACATCCAGGAGCAGATGGATGGCGTGGCGTCAGGCTTTGAAGAGGATTACGAGACATACTACGCGAACTGATCCTTTTCGCAGGTTCCATTATAAATACCGTATCAGACGGTTATTAGCATTTGACCCTCCAATTGTTTACAGGCGTATCCCGCTGTGCCCGAAAGATACTGCAGGTATCCGAAAAAGGGGCGGCGCGGTACGCCGTATTTTTACAAAGCTAACCAAAGAAAAGAAAGGAGGCTGTCGTGGCAACATCAGGCAATATGTCCATGAGAAAGCGTGGCGAGAGGATCGCCGCCTATGTATTCACCTGTCCGGCAATCGCGCTGCTGATCGCGTTTCTTATGGTTCCGATGGTATATACGGTTTATTATTCCGTGTTCCAGTATCAGGTCATGCGTCCGGATGACATCGTGTTTATCGGACTGGAAAACTACAAAAAGCTGTTCGCCGACCCGGATTTCTGGAAAGCGTTAAAAAACACTTTCTACTTCACGGTTCTTGTCGTTCCGTTCCAGCTTGTTCTAGCATTGGCATTGGCGATGCTCGTTTCCAAAAAGTTTAAGGGCGTGGCTGTTTTCCGGACCATGTACTTCAGTCCGCAGCTGACCTCGATGGTTGTTATTGCAGTACTGTGGACGGTGCTGTACAATTCCAACCCCAATACCGGACTGATCAATTCCATGCTCGTCGGGCTGGGATTGGAGCCGATCAATTTTTTGACGAATACAAAAACGGCAATGAACGCGATCATCTTCATGTCCGCATGGCAGGGCGCGGGCTATCAGATGATGATCTTTCTGGCAGGACTGCAGGGAATCCCGCGGGATCAATACGAAGCGGCCTCAGTGGACGGCGCCAATTCGCTCCAGCAGTTTGTCAGCATCACCCTTCCCAACTTAAAAGGGACGATCAAATATGTCATTATGATCACGATGATCCAGGCAATGAAGCTGTTTACACAGCCGTATGTCATGACGCAGGGCGGACCGCAGAACGCGACCAAGACGATGGTGTATTATATTTACACGCAGGGCTTCCAGAAAGGCAATTTCGGATACGCCTGCTCGGTCGCGGCGGTATTCTTTGTGATCGTGGTCGCGATGTCACTGATCTTACAGAAACTGACAGCAGAGGATTGAGAAAGGAGGAAATTGCGCTATGAAATCAAAAAAGGCTTCCGCATTTTTGGGAAAATTCCTGTTCTACTGCGGCAATACCATCATCGGCATTATCTTTGTCTCGCCTCTGGTCTGGATGATCTCGGCGTCGTTTAAGCCTGAAGCAAAGATCTTTGCCAACATGAACTCGATCACCACCTTTTTCCCGGTGGATGCGTCGCTGGACAACTATTTTGAGGTGTTCCGGCGGATCAACATGGCAAATGTATTCAAGAATACCCTGGTGTACATCGCGCTGATTCTGGTTTTTGATTTGATCCTTAATTCCATCTGCGGCTATGCCCTGGCAAAGTTCGACTTCAAGGGCAGGAAGCTGATGCTCAGCTTTATCGTGGCATTGATGGTGCTGCCGATGGAAGCGATTTTACTTCCGCTGTACATCGAAATGTCGCAGCTCGGATGGGTCAATACCTTGACCGCTCTGGTTGTGCCGTTCATCGCGAAGTGTTTTTCCATCTATATGTTTTACAATTTCTTCCACGATATTCCGAATGACCTGATCGAGGCGGCGGCGATCGATGGAAGCTCACCGATC
The DNA here is from genome assembly GCA_017470735.1 of Lachnospiraceae bacterium. Classification (GTDB taxonomy): domain Bacteria; phylum Bacillota; class Clostridia; order Lachnospirales; family Lachnospiraceae; genus RGIG4930. Next base: position 29,744 of record JAFUYB010000074.1, read on the forward strand.
GGAACATTCTTTAAGATTGTCATGCCGATTTCCAAAACGGTATACGCGACTGTATTCATCCTGGATTTCGTGGCACACTGGAATGACTTCATGTGGCCGTTTCTGGTCATGACCGGCGAGGACAAGCGGACGATCCAGCTGGCGGTACAATCGTTCTTCAGCACGAGCCCGGTACACTACAGCGCGATCATGGCGGCCCTGGTCGTATCGGCACTCCCGATGATCGTGATGTTCATCTTCATGCAGAAGTACTATGTCGAAGGAATCGCGTCCTCAGGCATCAAAGGCTGATGCTCACCAAGCGGAATAGTGTTTGAAAATTGCCATACAACACGATATAATGGTGACATTAATGAAACAGACTGTGCTCCCGTTGTCGGACAGGAGCACTGGCAGGCAGGAGTGAAAGGAAAGTATGGCAACCATCCAGGATGTGGCAAAGCGAGCGGGAGTCGGTGCTGCCACCGTCTCCCGCGTTTTAAGCGGCAACGGCTATGTGAAGCAGGAGACAAGGGAACGCGTGCAGCAGGCGATCGACGAACTGCACTATACGCCGAATGAAATGGCACGGAATCTTTTTTTCCGGAAGAGCAGTATTGTAGCGGTGATCGTGCCGGAGCTGGCGCATCCATTCTTCACGGAAATAGTCAATGCGGTAGAAGTTGCGCTGTCTGCCGCCGGATATCAGGCGATGGTCTGCAATACTTTTTACGAACAAAGCTATGAGCTTCGCTATATCGATATGTTAAAAAGGCAGATCGTGGACGGCATCATCTTTGCGGCGCATACTTCGCAGGGATTGGATCAGTATCAGAATCTGCACCGTCCTATTGTCGGCATTGACCGAAACCTGGGCAAAGATATCCCTTGCGTCGCAGCGGATCATGAAACCGGCGGAAGGCTGGCGGCAGAAGAACTGCTTTCGTGCGGCTGCAAAAATGTCGTGCAGTTTGTCGGCCGGAAGGAACGGGTGGTATCTTCCTATGACCGGCGGCATGTGGTTTTTGAAAAAGTCATGAAGCAGCATGGTGTATCATGCCACTCCGTTGACATTTATTGGCGGTCGTTCGCATCGGATTCTTTTCAGAAATCCGCAGCAGAGGCGTTTACGAAATATCCTGAAACGGACGGTGTCTTTGGCGCTGATTTATATGCCATGGCAGCCATGCAGTATGCGCTGCAGATTGGAAGACGGATACCGGAGGATGTGCGGATCGTCGCCTATGACGGGACGAATGCGACACGGTTCATGACGCCGGGGATGACGGCCGTCTGCCAGCCAATAGAAGAGATTGCCCGGGAGTCTGTCCGTATGATTACGGATCTGATCCAGGGAAAGGAATTACAACAGAACAATATTACCCTGCCGGTGACACTGCGACGGAGGGATTCCACGGGGGCGGGAGGATGAAACAGCGCTTTCTCTGACAGCCTTGTAAAGTGTGCCGGAGGATTTTGGAAAGGAATATGATCATGGAAAAAAATCTGCTTGCACAGGCGAGAAAGTATGAGAAAACCTACGGCGAACAGATTTCGCCTGAGGAGCGTCCGGTGTATCATGTATCTCCGACAGTAGGATGGCTGAACGATCCGAACGGGTTTTCTTTTTACAACGGCAAATACCATCTGTTTTACCAATACAACCCTTACAGCACGCGCTGGTCGTCTCTGCACTGGGGACATCTCGTTTCCGAAGATTTGATCCATTGGGACCGGCTTCCCGCGGTAATGGCTCCCGACGAGGAGTACGACAATGCGGGCGTCTGGTCGGGCAGCGCGGTGGCCCTTCCCGACGGGCGGCACCTTTTGATGTACACGGGGATGCATGTCAGCCAGCTTGAGGATGGCAGCGTCGATATCCAACAGACCCAGTGTCTGGCATACGGCGACGGGGTCGATTACGAGAAATACGAGGGAAACCCGGTCATCCGTCCTGAGATTTTGCCTGAGGGAAGCAGCAAGGAGGATTTCCGCGATCCCAAGCTGTGGTGGGATGAAGAAGAACAGTGCTTTTACGCCGTAGCATGCAGCAGGACGGCACACGACGGCGGGGCAGTAGTACTGTTTCGCAGCGCAGACGCGGTTCAATGGGAATATGTGTCCACGATCGACAAAAGTGACAACAAGCACGGGACGATGTGGGAATGTCCGGATTTCTTTTCGCTGGACGGCACGGATGTACTGATCGTTTCTCCGATGGAAATGCTTGCGGAGGGGCTGGAATTCCACAACGGGCAGAATGTGGCATTTCTGCTGGGAAGCTATGACAAAAAGCAGCATACATTCCACCGTAAGGAAATCCACGCATTGGATCATGGTCTGGATTTTTACGCGCCGCAGAGCCTTTTGGCTCCGGACGGGCGGAGGATTCTGATCGCGTGGATGCAGTCGCCGGAGAACCAGCACAGCCAGCCGCACGGGATCAAGTGGTTCGGGCAGATGACAGTACCCAGGGAGCTGTCCATCAAAAAGGGCAAGCTCATCCAGACACCGGTCCGGGAGTTGAAACAGTTCCGTAAGAATCCGGTTGCTTATCAGAACATCTATATCCGGGAGCGTCTGCGCCTGCCCGGGGTGAGCGGACGGAGCGTGGATATGACGGTGGCAGTGCGTCCGGCAGGCGGGGCATTGTATCAGAAATTCACCATCAAGGTGGCAAAGGACGCCGATTGCTATACCGCTGTCACCTACGATCCCAACAACAGTGTCCTGCGCTTTGACCGCAGTCATTCGGGCTTCCGTTATGACATTGTCGCGACGCGCAAGGCGCACATCCGTTACCAGAAGGGAAAGATCAAGCTTCGCCTGCTGATCGACCGTTTTTCAGTTGAAGTATTTGTCAACGACGGCGAGCAGGTGCTGACTGCCACGCTGTACACGCCGCAGAGTGCGGACGGCATTTCCTTTGAGGCGACCGGTTCGGCAATCATCGATGTAAAAAAATACGATCTGGTGGTGTGATATGAAATTTTTGCAGGATGATACCGTATTGACAAGAGCCTTGAGCCGGTTTATCGAAATCGTGCTTGCCAATGCGCTCTGGCTGATCGGAAGCCTGCCGGTCTTTACGGCCGGCGCATCTACGACGGCGCTGTATTCCGTGACGCTGTCGATGGCAGAGGGTGACGGGCAGGGGATTATCTCCACATTTTTTGCTTCTTACAAAAAGAACTTCCTGCGGTCAACTGCCGTGTTTTTTGCGCTGCTGTTCGCCGGAGTATTTCTGGCAGCAGATCTTTGGAGCGCCGCCCATTGGGATGTGCCGTTTCAGTTTATTCTGGAAATCCTGATCTTGTCTGCAGGCTATTTTTATCTGCTGATTGCCAGCCACGCTTTTGCCGGGCTGGCATATTTCAGCGGATCTCCGTTTCATGTCTTAAAGAAAGTTTTCGGTCTTGCCGTCCGCAACGGCATCTATACGGTCTTTGTGATGGTCTTAAGTGTTTTTCCGTTTCTTTTTCTGGCAAAGCAGTTTGCTTCTGTTTATTTTGGACAGTGGCTGATCCTGTTTCTGCTGTTTGGCAATGGCCTGATCGCCTATCTGAATTCGCTGCATCTGGCAAGGCTGTTTGCTTCTGACGCGCAGCGGGGAGCCGGAGCGTAAGAGTTGACAAGCTGCAGGCACGGTGCTATACTGCCTCATGTAATGATAGTTATTACATGATAGCGGAGATAGTGAAATGCAGATTACAAGTAAATTTACAATAGCAGTTCATATCGTTATTGCCGTCGATTATTTTAAGGACAGCCAGAAAGTGACCAGCAATTTTCTGGCAGGCAGCGTAGGGGCAAATCCCGTGATCGTCCGGAATGTCATGGGTGATCTTAAGAACGCCGGGATCATCTCGATCAGCCAGGGGAAGAGCGGCATGGCGCTGGCGAGGGTGCTTGAGGATATCACCTTCTACGATGTATATCGGGCCGTATCCTGCGTCAGCGACGAGGGGCTGTTCCATTTTCATGAAAAGCCCAATATGGACTGTCCGGTGGGCAGGAACATCCATAAGGTTCTGGATGAAGAGCTTTTAGGCGTACAGAATGCCATGGAAGCCCAAATGAAAGCGGTAAAGCTTTCCGATATCGTAAATAAAACACGCAGGGAAATAGCAAATGAAGTAAATTCGCAAGCATAAACGAACCAAAAAGGCGGTGCGGACATGACACAGGATGAGAGAAGAGTATTTCTTATAGAGCATCTGCTGAAGGAGCAGAAGCGGATCAGGGTATCAAAAATGCCCCAAAACGCGGATGGGCAGAGACAGCTTTTGCGGTCGCTTATGAATGTGCGGATGCCGGATCCGGTATCGGATGGGTTTTTGGCGGTGCAGGATGAATATCTAAAAGAGCGAAACCGTGAGCGCGGCATCACGGATGCGGAGGAACTGTCGCCGGTCAGTACGGATGACAGGCTCTATATCTGGCAGGGCGATATCACTACTTTAAAATGCGATGCAGTCGTGAACGCCTGCAACAGCCAGATGCTCGGCTGCTTCCAGCCGATGCATTCCTGCATCGACAATTTCATTCATACCTATGCGGGTATCCAGTTGCGGCTCAGGATGAATGAGATCATGGAAGCGCAGGGGCATGAGGAGCCGACCGGGCAGGCAAAGATCACATCCGGATATAATCTGCCGGCAAAGTATGTGCTGCACACCGTAGGACCGATCGTCAGCGGTCCTCTTACAAAGGAGCATGAGGATCTGCTTGCGTCATGCTATCGATCCTGCCTGGAGCTTGCGGCAGCAAACGGCGTGAAGTCGATCGCGTTCTGCTGCCTATCCACCGGCGTATTTATGTTCCCAAACCGGCGGGCGGCGGAGATTGCCGTTGAGACAGTGAAGAACTGGCTGGAAGAGACCGGGAGTGATATGAAGGTGATATTCAATGTTTTCAAGGATGTTGATTTGGAGATTTACGAGCAGTTGTTGACATGAACCGAACAGTAACTAACATTTACATTTTTCCTCATTAATGTTACAATAGTTAGCCGTAATGACGGCAAGAACATCCCATTTTTTACCGGGGAGTTTTGCAGATTATCGCAGGTTGAGGTGGAATGAGAAGGCGTTTATTTGAAATAATTGAATTGTCCGATGACGACGACAGGCCCGGAATAATTTACGACGCCATTATGCTCATCGCCATAATCATAAGTATAATACCATTGGCGTTTAAGGAGTCACCTCCCCCGTTTTCGGTATCTAACTTAATCACCGCCATGATCTTTGTGGCGCTGCCCTCCGGCGTCATCACGGCGGGATATATGGACGTAATAAAAAGGACAACTCAATCTGGTGATGACGGACGTTCGGCAACCATTAAATAGCCGGAAACCGTTCGAAGTCGCAAAGCGACGAGTTACGGGATCGGATCCGACGGATAAAGTCAGATGATAAACTGGCGTTATTGTCAGGAGGAATAAGTTTATGGGACGAAACAATAATTTAGGGCGGACAGGAAAAGTTCAAGGCCGCTTCCTGATCGACGGAGTTTTCTTCAGGATGTTCATGGTGATGTTTTTGGGGATGCTCTCCACCGTGCTAAGTACCGTCGTTGACTCCGTCGTGACGGGACAGTTTCTGGGAAGCAAAGCCGTCGCGGCGATGGGGCTTGTCACGCCGATGGTCGCGATTTCCAACGTGGTCACCGGGCTTTTTGCCAGCGGCACCGGCCAGTTGTGTACCAGAAATATGGGAAAGGCCGACGTCCATAAGGTCAATCAGGTGTTTTCCACGATGATGGTCTGCTCCGTTGCCGTGTGTACGCTTGCATGCATTCTCATGTTTTTCCTTTCGCCCTTCTACATATCTGCCGCGGCAAAGGGCACGGACGCGCAGACCGCCGCCATGGCGTTGGACTATTTAAGGGGGTTTTCTTTTAACATACCCGCCATAGGGATGGCCGTTTTCCTCAGCGCCCTGATGCCTCTCGACAACGACCAGGCGCGATGTCTGGGATTCACGCTGATCGTACTCGTTTTGGACTTTGTGCTGGATCTTTTCAACGTCCTCGTAATTCATGGGGGGATGCTGGGGATGGCGCTGGCCTCCGTTATAAGCTGCTACGTGGGGGTGATCTGGCTTTTCATGCATTTTAGAAAGCCGGGGCATCTGCTTAAGTTTCTGCCGCATGATTTATGCTTTTCAGACGTGGGCGAAGTCCTTACCTATGGAATCGCCGGCGCGATCCCGATGCTCATGAATAGCGCAAGGGGTCTTTGCTTTAATGCCGTTTTGATCCGCGAAGGTGGTACCCATGCCGTTGCTGCGTATTCCGCCGCAAGCGGGGTCTTTGTCATGATCGCGGCTCTTGCCGCCACAATACAGGCTTCAACTTCAGCCGTATCGAGCTTGTCTTACGGCGAACAGGACGCTCGCGGGCTTTACCGGATGCTTACGAACGCGCTTTCTCTTTCTTACAGGATATATCTGGTATTGGGGTTGGCGTTGATTGCCGGAGCAGATGTTTTTGCAAAGGTTTTCCTGAACGATCCCACCGCGGCCGACGCCGCCGGGCTGGCAGCGGTCTTTATAAGGTTTTTAGCCGTCCAGAACGCCTTTGCCATATCAAGCTATGCCATCACGGGAATTTATATGGGAACGAATCGCATGAAGGTGAATTATCTGATAGGCGTTTTAAGGGATGGCCTTTTCCCATGCCTGAGCATTCTCGTTCTAGGCAATATGTTTGGCGTGCGGGGCGTGGAGGCAAGCTTTATCGCGGCGGGGGTTTTAACCGTTATAACCATTGTCGCGATTCCCACGGTTATAAACGGCAAGCTGCCGACCGGGCTTTATGATTTCCTGGCGCTTCCAAAATCATTTGCGCTTGATCCTTCCGAGTGCCTTGAGGCGTCTATAGACAGCCTGGAGGGCGCGGCCCGCGTATCGGAGAGGGCATATGGATTCTGCCTTGAAAGAGGGGAGAGCGGGAAAACGGCGAGGCTTGTATCCCTGTTCATAGAGGAAATGGGAGGAAACGCCGTCCGGCACGGCGTGGAAGGCAAACGAAACGGAATCGTCGAAATCAAACTTATCTTGAATGACGAAAAGAAGCTGATACGCATCAAGGACAACGGCCGCCCCTTCGATCCGGTTTCATGGCTTAATGAGAACCATCCGGAGGATCCCGCGGCAAACATCGGCATACGTATGATCGTCGGCCTCGCGAAGGACATCCAATACGTTCCGGCGATGAACATTAACAACCTGCTGCTGTACATATGAGGCGACAAATGAACGATTATTTAAAAGAAGTAATACAAAAGGTGAAGGAGATGCTTTCGGAGGACGTTGCCGTGGAGGGCGATGCGCCTTTATGCGCAGAGATCGGCCTTACTTCCATGCAGCTGGCCCAGCTTGCCTATGAATTGGAGGAAGCCTTTGACGTCGAGATTCCGGACGCGGCTTTTAAGAGCGATATGACGGCCGAAGATTTTGCGGAAATCATTCGGTCTGAATTGGAGGGCGAACGGGGTGGATGACGGGAGCATGAGAATATTAAACGACATACTGTCAGATGTCCTGACACGGGGAGGCGAAAACCCTGCAATTTCTTATTCCGAAAAAGGCGAGGAGTATTCTCTGTCGTTTTTGGAGCTGTACAAAAAAGCCAAAGCACTGGCAGGATGGATGACAGAAAACTTAAGCAAGGGGATTGGCATAGGCATCTTGGGAGACAACTGCGCGGAGTGGATCATTATATATTTTGCGGCTTTGTTTTCCGGGAATATGGCAGTGCTTATGGATAAGACCGCCCGGGGAGAGGCCCTTCGGCTGGAAGCAGAGCTTTCGGGAGCTTCTGTCTTTTTTACGGGAAAGGATTACCGGAGCATATTAAGTGAGGCTTGCGGCGAGGCAGAGTGTTATACTTTTGAGCAGATGGAAGCGCTTTGCGGCGCACAGGAGGGCTCTTTTGCATTAAGTGACGATGCGCCGGCCATCGTTTTTTTCAGTTCGGGCACGACGGGACGGCAGAAGGCAGTCATGATTAAAAGAAAGCAGCTTGGAGAGCGGCTTATATTAAACCGAAATGCCTTTTCCTATCCGAAAGAAAATCTGCTTGTGCTTCCACTATATCATTCCTATGGGCAGGATGTCGCCATGGGCACTCTCTTTCAGGGAAAGTGCCTGTATTTAAGCAAAAGCCAGAAATATTTTTTGAGAGACATAAAAGCTAAAAAACCTGCTATGCTTTCTCTCGTTCCATCCCAGGCCGAAATGCTTCTTGATTTTCAGGACAAGGAAGATGAAAAATCATTATTGACCCACATTATGCTCGCTTCCGCAAAGGTAGAGGAGCCGCTGAAGCTTCGGATGAAAAAGCAGGACATTAAACATATCGCCCTATACGGCAGCTCGGAATCCGGCACTGTCTCTGTGGGTGAAGAAGACGAGATTTCTTCAGGTTTTGCAGGCAGAATTTTGGATGGTTTCGAGATACGGCTTAGCGATGCGGATTTATCAGGCGCGGGAGAGATTTTCATAAAATCTCCGGGGCGCTTTTCGTCGTATCTCGGGGCAGAAGAAGAAGCGGCTAAGGTTTTATCTGGAGATTGGATTCGTACGGGGGATATAGGCAGGATTGACGAGGGAAACAGGCTTTTTATCACAGGCAGGGCAAAAAATGTGATCATTCTTCCAAACGGAGAGAAAATATCTCCGGAGCTGATAGAAGAAAAGTTACTTGAAATATCCGGAATTTTCGAATGCATGGTATTTGAAAAGGATGGGCGACTCGCAGTGGAAATATACGCAAAGGAGAGTGGGAGAGAGGCCATAGGAGCTGGTATCCGCAGAATAAATGCCGGTCTTTCCCTCTACCAACAGATAAATGAAGTTGTCTTCAGAGATGAGCCGTTTGAAAAAACGACTCTTGGAAAGAAGAAGAGATAGGAGATGCCATGGTTAAATGTATTGCTTATGCGGGAGAACTATATTCAGCCGCTGCCAAAAAGACAATAGAACGATATGAAAGCGCGGGCGAGCTTGAACTCACAGGTATCATAGCGGATAAGCCGGAGGCGGCGCAGGGCTATGGGGTGCCATTTGTGGATAAATCTCAGATAGACACGGAAAGGCCGGACGCGGTCATCATTTTAGCCCAGGACAGAAGGCGGGTGCGAAGGATGGCGCAGGGCCTGATCGATGCCGGATTTCCAGACGAGAAGATCGTGCCTGTTTCTGTCATGAATCTTGCGGGATTTGATTTTGGGATATATCGGAAGCTTAGGAGCCACACGCCCACCATTTTTTCGCTGAACTGCATGGCAGGACTGCTATATTACTACATGGGGCTCAAATTCATGTCCCCTATTGTAAATATTCGGTTCACAGAACGTGATTATCTGCGTTTCTTACAAGATCCGAAGCGGTATTTAAGTACCGAGCTTACATATTTAGGAATCGAGTCGGTGTCCTACCTGGGGGAAACCTATCCCGTGGCAGGCTGCGGGGATATACGAATTGCCTTAGTCCATTATCCGACCTTTGAAGAGGGGGCTAAGAAGTGGAATCTTAGAAAGGAACGAATCGACTGGGACAACCTTGTTGTCTTAAACCACAGCGATGATGAGGACATAGTCAGACGCTTTTCCGCGCTGCCCTACGAGAGGAAGGCATGCTTTACAGGGGCAAAAGTCGAGGGATCTGGTATTGTGCCAAAGCAAAGCGTAAAGATGTCGGATCTCGATGGGGCTTTCCTTAGGAATGCTGTAAACAACTTCTTTTTCACGAATAATGCTGATTTCAATATGTTTCAATTTTTGGCAGGAGTGGATGAATAAGGAGATACCATGGTTGGATGCGCAGCTTATGCGGGAGATGTTTATTCTTCTGCCGCAAAAAAAATAGTGGAGCGATATGAAAATGCGGGTACGATTGAGCTTTTAGGCATTATAGCAGATAAGCCGGAGGCGGCGCAGGGCTACGATGCGCCGATAGTGGATAAATCAAAGATGGATCCGGATAGCCTGGATGCGGTCATTCTATTAGCCCAGGACAGAAAAAGGGTGCGGAGGATGGAGCAGAGCCTGATGGATGCCGGCTTCCCTTATGAGAGGATCGTGCCGGTTTCCGTAATGAATCTTGCGGGATTTGATTTTGGGATTTATCGGGAGCTTAGGCTCCATACACCCACCATATTCGCTATGGACTGCATGGGAGGATTGATCTACCACTATCTGGACCTGAAATTCATGTCTCCGATGATAAAGCTCGGATTTCGCGATCAGGATTACCTGCGCCTCCTGCAGGATCCAAAGCGCTATATTGGCGCGGATCTGTCTTTTGTGGGATATGATTCGAAGACTTATCCGGGCTTATGCACTATTGTGGCAGCTTGTGAGGATATCAGTATCTTTTTTGGCCATTATTCTTCTTATGAAGAAGGGGAGAAGAAATGGAATCAAAGAAAGAAACGGGTTGACTGGGACAATCTTGTCGTCTTAAACAACAACGACAATGAGGACATGGTAAGGCAGTTTGCCGCGCTGCCCTATGAGAGGAAGGCATGCTTTACGAGAGCAAAGATAGAGGGTCCAGGCATTGTGCAAAAGCAAACCGCAGAGATGTTGAATCTCAAAGGGGCGCTCCTCCAGAATGCGGTAAGCAACTTGTTATTCACGGACAATGCCGAATTTAATATGTTCCGTTTTTTGGCCGGCGAGGAGAGATAGGAGAATATGACAGTGTTGAATAAAAAGCCGACGATTTTGATGTATCCCATGTATTTGTGGGGGCATATCATGCCCATGCGGGGCATGATGAAGGAATTTGCCCGGCGAGGCCACAGGGTGATTGTTTATGCCACAAATGAATTTAAGGATGTCATCGAAGAGACGGGGGCGCATTATGTATCCTGCAACGATGTCTGGGGCGATAGACCATCCACAAACTTATCTCTGACAGATGTATTTGTGGATCAAATACCGCTTCGTGATTTTGTAGAAAACAATTTTAAGGAAAACATGGCCCGCTATGCTTCGGCGATTGCGATTATCGATCAGGCTTTTCTTTGGGGGAAGCAGGCCGCTAAAAAAACAGGGATGCCTTTTGTGGTTTCAGCGCCTACGATCCCGTTTAACAAGATATCTGTGAGTTATTTCTGGGAGGATGTTTTCAAGCATATGGATTCCTATTCTCCAGATGTGCAAGAGCAGATTATGGAGCTTCGGAACGTTGGCTTTGGTGAAAGCTCGCTGGATTTCCTTCTCACTTTGGATGAAGACACGGACTGTGTTACCTACATTACCAAAAGCTTCCTGCCCACCCCGGAATTATACTCCTTAGAGCATCTGTTCTTTGCCGGCAACAAGGGTGAGACAGATGAAAAAAAGGAACCGTATAAGCGCCCGCCTGGCCTGCCTGAAAAGAAGATGCGTCCCTTTGTTTTTGTGACGATGGGCACCACCGGCAGCTACAATCCGTTTTTCTGGATGAACTGCATCCGCGCGTTTAAGGATAAGGATGTGGATGTCGTCATGATTCTTTGGAAATATCTGGATAAGGATATGTTTGCGGATGTGCCAGATAATGTGGAGCTGATTGTCGAAGGGGATCAGAAGGAATACTTAAAGCACGCGGATCTGATGGTCTGTCATGGCGGGTTAAATACCATATCCGATGGATTGTGGGCCGGGGTACCTATGGTTCTTTTTCCCCTGGTCGCGGACCAGTTTCAAAACTGCCGCATTGTAGAGGGGCTGCATGCCGGCATTACACTTGAAAACTACAAAGCAGAGAGCATAAGCGCCGCTGTAGATAAGCTTTTGTCCGATGAGAGCTATCGCAAAAGCGCGACCGCCATGGCAGGTGAAATGCGGCAATCAGGCACCACACAGGAGCTTTGCGACTGGATACTGGAAAGACATACACCACAAAAATCCGCTTTTTCCAAAGCCTTAAGCTTCCAACAATGCGACATGATGGAAAAGTACGAAATGTACAAAACGGCCAGGGGGCTTATGAACGTGGGCTTTGTGATAGATTTTCCTTCGGAGGATGGCACGAGGGGTGTATATGCGCTCATGAAAGCTCTCTCTGAATTTGTGGGGAAAAACGACGGAGCCCGCATCCGTATTTCAGAAGCAGATGCTCTGCCCGGGATGTTCACGCAGCAGTTTCGCGGCACAGGCTATATGCCGGATATACAAATCCTGAATTTTGATAAACGCGACAGCCGGTATAAGAGATTTTTGATGAAGTGCTGGGCCGCTCCCTTTGATCTTGGCGAGGGTGTCTTTGCGTTTTGGGTGGCCGTGTTTAAAAACGGGGAATTCAGCCTTGTCGCGGTATTCGACCATGTCAATACGGATCAATACGCGCTGTCCCTGGTGAGTGATTCCATAAAAAAACTGTATATAGAAATCCTGAATGGGGAAGAACCTTCCTATGCGCCGCCTTCTTTTGCGGATTATGTGGACAGGCAGTCAGATTATCTGCTGTCGAAGCGGTATAAAAGAGACCTGGATTATTGGCGGGGGTATTTAAAAGGGCTTTGCGATCTGTCGCCGGACGAAGAGGAAGAGCTTTCAGATGATTTTTCAATCTATCGAATAAACAGAATATCCAAGGCGGCCTTGCTTGAAGAGACCGCAAAGCGCTTCGACGTTTCCGCAGATACGTTTGTGTTTGCACTGTATGCGATACTATGCGGAAAGTATCTGAAACGAAAGGAGCTGTACATTATCCGGCGTTATCTGAACCGGATTCACAAAGAGGATATGTCGCTTTTCGCGAACTGCCGGGCGGAGCTGCCCGTCCATGTAAGGCTATCAGGCGAAAAAACCTTTAAAGAGCTGTGCCTGGAAATACAGCATGACAGCATTATCGCCCAGCGCCACGGGGGTATCCCTGTTCTGGAGTTGGAGAAGATTGTTTTGGAGTGTGCCCGGGAGAATAGAGACATTCCATTTATGCCGGGATTTGGGATGGGTATTGAAAGCTTCCATGACATCACAAAGGCCTTTTCAAAGCCTGAGGCTCTGGATGGGAGAGAGACGACCTTGCCATTATCCGGCATAGAGGATAAGGATCTGGATATACAGCTTGAGCAAAATCCGGATGGAAGCATTTCTCTCTCCTTGAGGGGAAGGACGGGCAGGCTCGCAGGTTGCGCTGGATTTGCGGCATTTGCGGATGAGCTGTTTGATCTTTGCGAAAGGCTGCACAGGGATGGAGAGGTGGAGTTGAAACAGCTTGAAAAAGAATGAGGTGGTTTTATGAGCGGGAATCATTGCCTGTATCTGCATATAGGGACGCCAAAGACTGGTACGAGTTCGCTCCAGGAGTATCTTGCGGCAAATAGCAAAGCCCTGGAAGAACAAGGATTCCTTTTTGACACAAAGGAAACGCTTCGTGACCTGATTAGAGATTTAGACCCTGACGCTTCAAGGTATACGAACGGCAGTTGGATATTGAAGTCCATGGATGAGGTAGCAAATAATATCTTCAACAGAGAATTTTTGTATATTGCCAATATGGATATAAAAGCCCTGTCACAGATGGCGGAGGTGGATTTTTCTAATTATTCCTCCACATTCAGGCGGTATATTGCTTCCACAGAGGAACTTTTGGAAAAACAGAACGTGATCCTGTCTAATGAAATTTTGTGGAGCATTCCTCCTATATATCTGAAGCAGCTGTATCTGCACTTTCATGAAAGGATCAGAGTCATTGTTTATTTAAGAAGGCAGGATTTTCTGTTGGAGAGTTTCTGGAATCATGCGATCCGAAAAAGTGTCACGACTGTTTCGTTTGATGGGTATATATCCATATATGGGATTTTCCCAAATTTTAAAAGAACCCTGCAATACAGGCAGACGCTTGATGAGATTTCAGGAATCATAGGCAGGGAGAACCTCATTGTAAGGATTTATGGAGCAAAAGACAAGGAGGGGAATCCATTCGACATAAAAAAGGATTTTGCGGGAGTAGTCGGCTTTGATTATAAAAAGAACATTGACAGAAAAAATAAAAATACCCGTATCACCGGGCAGATGATCGAATATATCCGTGTGCTTAATTCCATAATAAATGAACTACCCGAGGACAGGAGGCCTTCGCGGGAGAGGAGAGAAAAAATCCTGGATATCCTTTCCGGATTTCAGAAAAGAAGCTGCAGAGACCTCTATTTTCAGCCGGAGGACAGACAGAAATTCCTTTCGGCCTATGAAGAGGATAACGCCTACATCGCAAAAACCTATCTGCGGGGCAGCACGCTTAGCGATGAGGGTGTTCCGGAGGGAGCGGGGGCGACTGTACACACCTTGACTGAGGAAGAAATTGACAGGATGCGGTTTTTGATTGCGCTGGTTTTATCCTGAACACCCAAAATATAGGAAACGAATTTATTCGTTTCCTATAAACAAGTTCTTGATAGGGTGTGATAATTATAGTATTATTAACCCATAGTGAGGAGGGGGCAACATGATGGAAGCCGTAGATCGTCCCAAAGATATGATTAATAATTTAAATATTGAATAAATGGCAACAATAGTATCAATAGAAAATAATAATCTAATCAAAGGAGGACATGCAAATGACGAAACAGGAAATGAAAGAACTTTTGATGGAAGGCTGGAAGGCCATTTTCCCGGAAAGCGACGCCAACGAGGAATCGGATTTCTTCACGGATGGGGGCGACTCCATAACGGCGGTTCAGCTTGTGAGCTGGCTCCTGCAAAAGGGCGTGAAGCTTGACATGATGAAGATTTTCTCTGAACCGGTACTCGGTAATCTCGCGGAGACTCTGGAAGAGACCCAGCCGATGCAGGTTCCCGAAAAGATGATGACAAAAGACGCTTTAAAGGAGATGGGGATCAATCCGGCGCTGGTATCGAAGTTTGCGCAGAATGGCGCAGCTCCTGCCGGCGGCACACCGGCTCCGCAGGCAGCGCCGGCACCAACAGCACCTGTCGCAGGCGGTCCTTCCCAGAATCCTCAGATGTGTACGCCGGCGCAGAACAGACGTGCAGGCGGTCCTTCCCAGAATCCTCAGATGTGTACTCCTGCCGCAAATGGACGGCCGATGGCTCCTATGAATGGCTATGGCGCGATGGGCGGTATGCCTTATATGCCCGGTGCATATTCCATGCCGATGATGCCCTATATGATGCCCATGGTCGTCATGGTGCCCGTGATGCCATATATGATGCCTATGATGCCGAACATGCCGGCCTTTCCCATGCAGGGAAATCCTTTTGGCGGGCAGGGGGCAGGCGGCTTCGGCGGCATGAACCCGCAGTTGATGCAGCAATTTGCGCAGTATCAGGCTCGTCCTGTCAATGAGCCTATTCAGAACCCAACAATTATGCAGATTGAAAGACCGCATGTCGGAGTGCCTACGGAGACGCCGGAGGTGGCCCTGGATGAGGTGTTAAAGAGCATCTTTCCAGCCTATGACCGGAATACCGGTCTTTTGGAGCAAGGCTTTACCTCTCTTAACATGATGCAGATTGTCACGCGGCTTGGGGAGCATGGATATTCGATCACCATGGGAGATATTATCGCAAATCCTTCCTTTGACGGGATTCTGCCCAACATGAAGGCCGGAGAGCAGGGAAATGCTTAAACAAAGCTTTGAAGCGCTGCCACGCCTGGTATATGAAAAGGATATGAGAATCCGCCTGGCGGCGGCGCTGTCTGATGAGGATATTTTTGAAAAGAATGTGCCGGATGGGATAAATGCCCCATCCGACCGTACCCTGCCGGAAGCGAAATACCTGGATATCCGGCGATTTAAAAATGAGGGAGATGACGTCTCGGATGAGCAGGAGAAATATGTAAAGGGATATCAGAATATGGAAAGGCTCAAGGGCTTTTCGGCCGAGGAAATCCCTTTACGAATTTCGTTGTTTCGCCTTGACGATACCACCTGCGCCATGGGGATAACGTGGGATGATGATGCGTTCTCCCCGGCTGCGATAGAAAAGCTGAAGCACCGCATAAGCGCCATGACGGGACGCTATGTTCCAAAGGCGGATACGGTGTTCGAGCTTGTTCTCAGGCAGGGAGTCCGCCATCCGGACAGAAAGCTTTTAATTTTTATCGATGAGGAAGGACGGCATGAGGTTTCTGCCGGCAAGCTGCTTAAAGACGTAGATACCGTAGCCGGCTTCTTAAAAGAAAAGGCGGGCGGATATCGGCGGATTGCCATTTGCGGCGACACGAGCTATGCATGGATGCTTGCATTCTTTGCGATTAGTGCCACCTGCGGCACGGCTGTCATATTAGAACCGAAGCTAGGTAATGAGCAGATTTGTGAGAGGATGGAACAGGTAGGCGCGGATGTTCTCATAGGAGAGGAAGAAATTCTATCAGGTTTTTTGGAAGAGGAGTATGTCGGGATTCTTCTTTCAGACATAGAAGCCCTTGCGGTGGAGAAAGATGGAGAGAAGGCGGAGGGAAGCTTGATTAAGGATTTGCCCAAGGCAACCCCTGAAGATATTGCCGCCATATTTTTCACCTCAGGTACCACGGGCTATGGCAAGGCGGTACCGCTAACGCATAACATGCTCACGTCATACGTGAAGAACGTCGTGGATTTGATGGGGACGGTTGAGCGGGCATTGCAGTTTTTGCCGCTATATCATATCGCGGGTATCACGACGCTTCTTTGCGATATCCATTATGGTGCGTCTGCAATGATCATCCGGGATTATCGCCTTCTGGTTGAAGCCATAGCCACGCAAGGGATAAAGTATGCCGTGCTGGTTCCGAGGCTGGCAGACATGCTGCTGGTCTGGCTTAGGGGTCAGGCAAAAGATCCCCACGAAACCATGGAGGGCTTTGATCTGGAATATATTTCAATTGGGGGTGCAAAGTCCAATGTGGATTATACAAAGGAATTTGCACCATTTGGAATAGAAGCATATGATGTATATGGAATGACCGAGTCCTGCGGCGGCATGATTTTTGGAAACCGACCGCTTGAGCAAATGTCCGTTAAAATAGATGAAAACGGCGAACTCCTTGTAAAGGGTCCTATGGTATTTGGCGGTTATCTAAACGATGACGAAGCGACAAGCACCGTATTTAAAGACGGATGGTTTTGTACAGGCGATCTTGCCAGAGAAACGGAGGATGGGCGCATTTTCATTGTGGGAAGGCTAAAAAATCTGATTGTCCTGTCCAATGGAGAAAATGTTTCCCCCGAGGAGATTGAGGGAATCCTGCAAAAATCCGAGTACGTTGACGAGGTCGTCGTTTTTGAACAGGATGACAGGATCGCGGCGGAGATTTTTCCGGGTCGAGAGGTTGGCACAACAGTCAACAACAAGATTGAAGACGAAGTTAAGAGGCTTCTTGCCGGGCTGCCGACATACAAGCAGGTAGCAAACATCATTCTAAGGAAGGAACCTTTTCCGAGGAATGCCATGGGCAAGATAGTCCGCAGACAGGAGGATTGAGCAATGTTCTGGAATCCGTATGGTTTTCAAATGAATATGATGAGGCCGTATTACAGTTGGGTGCCTTTTGGCTCCGCAATGCCTTTTGCAAGGTTCAGCCCCGCGTTGTGGAATGGTTATTCCGCGTTGCCTGCGAACTGGCAGGGTGCGGGGTATTTTCCTCGGGCAATGCAGCCCACCCCGGTACCGGGGGGGTTTCAGAATCAGCGGTCTGCCATGAATCAGCCGCCAGCCATGGCTGCACAGCCCGTCACGGCTTCGCAATACGCTGCGGCTTCGCGTCCCGTCACGGTCCCTCAGCCTTCCATGGATTCCAGGCCCGCTCCGGTGCCGCCGACGAAGAAAAAGAAAAGACCGGATTTAGACGCTTCTAAGTTTACCGCCCAGGATCTTACCGAAAACGATCTCGAACAGGTCATCACCACTTGCGGGGCCGGAATAGAAGACATTTATACCCTGGCACCCGGGCAAAAGTGGATGTTTGAAAAGGCAAACGAGGTTACTTCCGCCTTTTTTTTGCAGTACGTATTCAAGGCGGTCATACCCTTAAAGCCACATGAGCTAAGGCAGAAGATTGATGAAGTGAGCGAAATGCGCGATAACCTTAGGTCGGCCTATGTATACAGGGGCGTGAGCCAGCCTTATCGCGTGGTGTTGATGAACCGGCTGGTCGAGCTGAGGTTTGAGGAGTTGGAATATGACGACGAGGATGAGCTGGATGAACGCTTAAAAAGCATTATGGACGCTGACAGGCGGCGCGGTTTTGACCTCGAAAAGGATACCCTCCTTCGAATTGCCGTGTATGCGACGAAGGAACCGGACACCTATGCCATTCTGGTATCCCAGCCCCATATCAACACGGACGGCGTCAGCATGATGCTTTTGATGAAGGACATCTTCATAGACTACGCCCTTGAAATGAAGGGGATAAATCTGGAAACCGAGACCTTTTCATACAAGGAGTACGCCGAGTGGCTTGAAAGCCGCGACAAGGATAAGGAAATCGACTACTGGAAGGAAATCTTAAAGGACTCGCCTCCCCTCACAAGAATTCCAGCTCTGATGAAAAACGGACTTGCGGACTTCAAGATGACGTCGGAAAAGAGGACGTTCCCCGAAGAGGTGCAGAAGGGCCTGAAAGAGAAGCAGGCGGCCTTTCATGCTACCCAGAATAACCTGATGCAGACGGCCTGGGCCGTGCTTTTGATGAAGCTTTATTGTACCGATGACTGTATGTTTGGCGCAATTACCTCCGGTCGCGACGCGGATGTGGCGGAAAGCTCCAAGATCGCGGGCGGATTTGTAAACGCGTTTCCCGTGCGGGCGAGAGCAGAGGGACAGGAGGTTACCGTGGCGAGCCTGGTATCCCTTTTGCAAAAGCAGATAATCAAGTCCCTGGGAAATTCACACGTATCCCCCGGGGAAATACGAAAGGCGTTGGGAAGGCAGGAGCCTTTATTTGACCATCTTTTGAATTTCCACAATTTCATGCAGGTTAAATCGGGAGGCTTTTCGGCGGGACCGTCCATCCCCGGAATCAAGCTGATTGGAGGCGAGATGTACGACAATCTTTCCACGGATCTTGTGGTGTACTTTGTAAATTCGCCCGAGGGGCTTGGCACGAATTTTGTATACAACCAGAACCATCTGACAAGCTCCCGTATCGAGGTGTTGATGGATTGCTTTTACAGCGTGGTGGAGCAGATCGCGCTTGGTAGCGACGACTTGCGCATATCCGACATAGAATGTCCGGATATTTCCGTGTTCAGAAAGGCCATTGAAAACGAGCAGTCCGTGCGGGAGGAAATTGAAGCGTTCATTAGGAGCCTTGGCTTATTTGCGCCGGAACACGAGCCCTTCATTCACCAGCTTGCATTGGCCGCAAAGCTTGAAACCTTTGAGGAGGATGACCTGATCTTTAAGGAGGGGCAAAAAGTTTCGGATCTGATGTACGTCTATGACGGATTCGTAGAGCTCTCCAGAGAAGCGTCCGATGGCTGGATGAAGTCGCTCATGGTGCTAAAGTCACAGAAGATCATTACCGCAACGGGTATCGTAGATGGCGCCGCAAGCTTCATGGAGGCACAGGCCGTTTCCAAGACCCGGATCCTCGTTATTCCCAGGGACGTTGTCATGTCCATAATCGGGCAGTGTCCGGAGTTTGCGGTGCAGATCATAGGCGAGCTGGAAAAACGCTTGAACGCTTATTCCCGTTTATGGGTATATGCGGATTAGAAGTTGAATGTTTGGTCTTCTGGATGAGCCGATGAAAGCGCTCAGTGAACTGAACCGCGTATGCAAAGAAGGAGGAGTTCTAATCATCCCCACGCATATGAACAGGAATTAAAAGGGTCAGACCAGTAATTTTGCCTCTGCTGTGGGAAAAGCCGGGGCGGATTTCAAGCGACAGTTTAAAATTGAGAGCTATAAGCAGTTTTTCATGGACAGTTGCCAGGGTTCTTTCATGAATCATAATTGAAAATCTAATAATGACAGATGAAGCAAGGGCTATAGGAATTATACAAATTTTCTTGTAGCCCTTGAGTTTTGCGCTTTGTAGAGGTATACTATCCATAAGTATAGGTATACGCCACCTATACAGAAAGGAGGCCTTATGCCAAAGACAGAGAAGGTATACCCGGAATGGGTACAGAAGTACCGTGAGCGCGGAACAACCATCAAGAAAAAGGGGGAGTCATACTACCTTTATAAAAGGACGTCCAAGCGTGTCCCCGGGAAAAAGTATCCGCAGCCGGTAGACACCTATATCGGGATTATCACCCCGGACGGGATCGTTAAGACTCAAAGAAAGCGGGTTAAACTTACCGATATCGAAGTATGGGAATACGGTTATTCCAATGCCTTATGGAACCTGTGCCCGCAGGAATGGAAAGACCCCCTGGGCGACGAATGGGAGGACGTGTTAAAGACGCTGATCCTAAGACGGTCGCCCCAGTCATATATCGGAAGGGGCTATACGGAGCGCGGTCCCAAGGAATTCCATTGTTCCTTCGGGGCCCAGGCAGGAATGCTTTCCCGGAGGATATACAAGGAACACAAAGTGGACATAAAGGAACTGGAGATATTAAAAAACATTTATCTTGTTTATATTGATAAAGAGGAGGCAGTTTCGCGCCTGGATGAAGCCCAGAAACATCTGCTGGAAAAGCTCGGCGTGGAACTGGGATCCTAAGGATGCGGCAAAGGACGCCGGGAAATCTTTGCTGGAGCATATGAGGACGGTTCCCGACTACCGCTGCAGCAGGGAAAAACCGCACGACCACGCGGAGATGCTGACATATCCCGTGGCCGGCTATCTCAATGGCCGGGCATCCGTAGGACGCGCGCTCTGCTGGTGCGAGGACAACATTGAAATGCTTAAGAAACACATGGCGCTGAAACGGGGAATAGCATCGGAACCGACCATTTCGCGCATGCTGAACGGAATAGATGCCTATATGTTCATGTATGCTTTTATGGAATGGACGGCCGAGATACCCTGCGGGCACGGAATACACAACAAACCATCTTCGTGAAAGAACCCTGTTACAAAGCAGGATGTCCTTGACGGAATGCGAAAAATATGGCAAGCTAAAATCATCCTGACACGCTAACAGGACTGTTCTCCGGTGGACGAGAATGTTTGGAAGCATGGCTGTTTTCCGATGGATGAGAATGTTTGGAAGCATGCCTGTTCTCCGATGGACGGGAAGCTTGGAAGCACATTTGGGATGAGAAAAAGAGGGGTGTGGTGTGAACCAGAAGACAGTTTCAGAAAATCCGCAAGGCAAATACCGATTAGACCGTTTCATCGAAGCGCAGAAGCGGGATTACGAAACGGCATTGCGGGAGATCAAAAACGGCAGGAAACGGAGCCACTGGATCTGGTATATTTTTCCGCAGATCAAAGGGCTGGGGTTTTCTCCGACTTCGGAATACTACGGCATTGACGGACTGGAAGAAGCCAAAGCGTATTGGCAAAATGCGTATCTGCGGGCACATCTGCTGGAAATCACGAAAGCCCTGCTCGCTTTGGAGACATCGGATCCGACACAGGTAATGGGCTATCCGGACGATTTGAAGTTGCGTTCTTCGATGACGCTTTTTTCGTTGACTGCGCCGGATGAGCCGGTATTCCAGGCGGTTTTGGAGAAATATTTTAACGGTCAGCCGGACCAGCAGACGGTGCGTGAAACGGCAATCTCTGTGGAACAGATGCGCGCGAGTGATGCTTATACAATCGAGCATTTTGTGGAAAGTAAGGAGCTGATGTACCGCGCGGCAGACGGTGTGTTCCGTGCGTATGACGGATGGCAGGACAAGCGGATTGCCATTCTGGCAGGAGGAGGAAACAACGGCGGTGACGGATACGCTCTTGTCGGAATCTTGTGGAAGAATGACATTCCCGTAACCGTTTTTCAGGTTTCGGATAAATTGTCTGAAGATGGAAAGTATTATTATGAGGATGCGCTCCGAAACGGAGCGGATATCCGCGTATTTTCGGAAGAAACAGCGTTGTCGGAATACGATGTAATAGTGGACTGTATTCTAGGAACGGGATTTTCAGGGGAAGTGCGTGGAATGGCAGGGACAGCGATTACGGCAATCAACCATGCCCATGCCTTTGTCATTAGTGTCGATATCAACAGCGGCTTAAACGGAGATACCGGGGAAGGAACCCTTGCTGTCCGCTCAGATCTTACGGTTTCGATCGGTTATTACAAAAAAGGATTGTTTACCGGGGATGCGCCAAGGCTGATCGGACGGCTTTGCAATGTAGATATCGGGATCGTGTTGGTTTAGGAATTTTCGGAAATGGTGGAATAGCATTGTTTAAAATAGTGGAGTCAAATACCCGCTGCAAGCAGTCGGGGCAAATTTGTCCTTTAGGGTATGGGTGGCTTCTTTCTGATTCTGACCGCCCCCACGGGGCGGGGGATTCGATCTCGCGGCATTCGTGAAGTGGTCAGGAACGACCATTTTCCTCATTGTTTCGTGGGAGTAAAGACGCTAAAGTGGTAAAATAGTGTTTGGTGACATTGGAAAGGAATCTGGTAACTATGAAACAACGAACAAAGCTGCAAAAGACATTTATTGGCATGGCATCCATCTGTATTCCATTAGCGGTCGGCGGTGTGTCAGCCGCATTGACCGCGGACGCGATGGCGCAGTTCGGTGAAATGAACCAGCCGCCGCTGTCGCCGCCGGGCTGGCTGTTCCCGGTGGCGTGGTCGATTCTGTATGTGCTGATGGGGATTGCGTGTTATCTGTTGTATATCGCGGAGCCGAAGGACGCGCGGCAGCAGAAAAACCGTACGATTGCGCTTTGTCTCTATGTGGGGCAGTTATTTTTCAATTTCTGCTGGAGCCCGATCTTTTTCAAACTGGGGTGGTATTACATTGCGTTTGTCTGGCTGCTGGCGATGTGGGGACTGATTCTGGCGTTGATGATCTTTGCCAACAAGGTAGCGAAACCTGCGGTATGGCTGTTGATCCCGTATCTCTGCTGGACGACTTTTGCGGGCTATCTGAATATCGGCGTGGCGGTGTTGAACAAATGACCATAGTAATATGGTATAACAGGCATAGACCGTCCGTTATCATATAGCATCGCAAAACAAACGCAAGCATCTGTAAACACATTTGGGAGGACAGCAATGACGGAATCAAACATTACTTATTGCATGGATGAGCCGCAGAAATGGCAAATTTCGATTCCTACAGATTGTCAAAGAGCTTTAGGAGGTATCAATGTTCCGGGAAGAGTATCGGGCGGTCGCAGATGCTGCTGTTTTAAAATATGAGTTTTTAAAGAGCAATCCGTTTGGGTATTTCGTCGCCTGTGTGCTTGCCGGTATGTACATCGGTTTCGGGGTGCTTCTGGCGGCACTTTACCGGCTGACCGGTCTTGGAACGGACGCCGTCGGGGCGTTTATGGCGTCAGGCGCCGCGGCAAAGATGGCGGCGTCGCCCTCCGCGCTTTTTGTCCGGGGCATTCTCTGCAATATGCTGGTCTGCATCGCTGTCTGGTGTGGGTTTCGCTGCAAGAGCGAGAGTGGGAAGCTGATCATGATTTTCTGGTGTCTGCTCGCGTTTTTTACCACGGGCTTTGAACACAGCGTGGCAAACATGACGCTTTTGAGCTACGCGCTGATGAATCCGATGGGACAGGCGGTGACGCTTGGTGGCTGGCTGTACAATCTGGCGTTTGTGACGCTCGGCAATATGGTGGGAGGCATCGTATTTGTCGGAGTGCCGTATATGCTGATACAGAAAAAATGAGAACCGATTTCGTGCCTGTGCGGTTGCACCCTGATAATAGACCTGGATAAAAAATGTGTCTTTTTTTGACACAGGAAACGGTAGATGTGCTATACTATATCAGTTGGCTGTCTATGAAAGGATGGCCGTTGTAAGCAATCGCAGAAGTAAAGGAGGCAGAAAATGTTTACAAGAAAAGGCGTTTCGGTTTTCGCCGCGGTGTTGGCGGTGACGGTTCTTCTGACCGGATGTATGCGGATCGGAGGGGAGATCGACACCACGAAAAGCGCAAAGAAATACACGGAAAGCGTGACGGTGTGGTTTAACAAGGCAAAGGTCGATGGCTACGCAGCCGGAGGCGGAAGCACTCTCAACATGAGCGGCAGCGATCTGGACGCGTCGGATATTTCGTCGTTCATGACCGAGATTCAGAAATATCCGGTTGTGACTATCGGTGGAAAAGAGTATTACAAGAGCGAAACGCAGAAAACCAAAGAGTCGTACTACAAAGGAAAAGGGAAAGCCGACCCTATCGTGACGAGAAGCAGCATCTACTCCGCGGACGCGTCGGAGACGGTGGGCGATTCCGTGTCGGAGGATCTCGATTCGGCGGAGGCGTATATGTCCGAGATTTTAGAGCGTATTGTCATCAAGGTGAAATTCAAGGACAAGATTGCAAAGACAAACGGAAAGCTGTCAAAGGACAAGCGCACGGCGATATTCTCTTATGATGTCAAAGCGCTGAACAAGGTAAAGGAAATCTATGCCTATACGACCAGCGCGAAGCGGACCTTAAAGCAGGACCGCAAGACGGCGAAAGGGGCAGGAAAGAATTGAACAGTCCTTTCGCGCATCGGCGGATGAGCCGGAAAGGACTCTTAAAAAAATGAAAAGTAACGCATGAATATGACCCGATCTCCAAGTCCAAATGGGGATCGGGTCATTTTTGTGCATTGTTTTAAAGCCCAATCTTTCACGACATAGGGATGCAGGCGATTTGTCGGCGAAAGGCAGTAGCGCAGTAATGATTGATGAGAGAATGATAGTATAAATTTTTACGGTTGGCAAAATCAAAATAAATGGCGTTTTATGGTTGGAAAAATCAAAATAAAGACAGCTTTTTGATTGGCAAAATCAAAATACTATGCTAAGATATAGCCATCGGATGTAGCAGAGGGAGATCCTGTGATATGTATATGAAGCGAGATATTGACGATAGATTAGCAGAGTGGGCGGCAAGCGAAAAAAGAAAGCCACTGCTCGTGCGGGGCGTGCGACAATGCGGCAAGACATCGGCAATCCGCAATTTGGGTGAATCGTTTGAATACTTCGTGGAAATCAATCTGGAGCGGAATGTGGGTCTGCATTCCGTTTTTGAAAAAGATATTGATGTGGAGCGGATGATAGCCAGACTGGAATTGGAGACCAATCGCAAGATTGTACCACGGAAGACATTGCTATTCATCGATGAAATTCAAGCGTGTCCGAGGGCAATTACGGCACTGCGTTATTTTTATGAGGAAAAGCCAGAGCTTCATGTGATTGCAGCGGGGTCTCTTTTGGAATTTGTTTTGAACGACTCCCGAGGGAAAGCCCGTCTGGAGTTTCCGGTCGGGCGTGTGCGCAGTATCTTTATGTATCCATTTTCTTTTGAAGAGTTTTTAAAAGGGATGGGAGAAGGGATTCTGTCCGATTATTTGGAAAGCCATGTTAACGGTGATGCGGAAAATGACGCGCATGAGAAGCTGTTGGATTGGTATAAGATTTTTTTGCTCGTCGGTGGGATGCCGGAGGCGGTTGTGGAGTATAGCGAGACGAGAAGCCTGCTTGCCTGCCGTCAGGTGCATCGGGATATCATCTTAAACTTTCGGGATGATTTTGACAAATATGACCGGAATGTACCGGCGGATGTCATACATAGGGTGTTTTCCTATGCCGTCCACAATGTATGCGCCCAGACAAAAGCGTCTTCCGCAATTAAAGGGGTCAGTGCTTATTATTTTGATACATGTATCAAATTGCTGTGGCGTGCGGGATTGGTCTATCCGGTCAAAGCGTGTTCTGGAGATACGATTCCGCTGGGAGCATCCGAAAAAGAGGTGAACAAAAAACTGCTTTTGTTTGACACGGGTGTGTATCTGACGGAATGCGGATTGGACACTGGAGAACTTTTAGCCACCGAAGTATTTGATGAAATGAATAAAGGCAGTGTAGTTGAGTTGCAGACCGGATTGGAGATGATAAAGTCGATGGATGCCTATGCAGAGCCGTCGCTGTTTTACTGGTATCGAACCGGGGCAAACGCGGAGGTGGATTATGTCATCGTACAACACGGCGCAGTTGTTCCGGTCGAGGTCAAAGCATCCGGTAAAGGTAGGATGCAAAGTCTAAGAAGTTTTCTGCGTTCTCATCCGAATGCGTCTTATGGCATACGGGTTTCGCTGGAGAATTTTTCAACCTATGAGGATATTCGTGTTTATCCTGTGTACGCGGCAAGATTTCTGTGAGAATATCGGACAGGGAGCGTAAGGAAAAGACGAATATCACAAAATTTCTTCCAACTACCCATTGCAAAATCGACAACATTCGTGTAAAATAGTTGCAAGCAATAAAATTGCGTGCAATCTAAGCCAAATACCAAAGGATCTGCCGGAGGGTTCCTGATTTTGATCCGCGGCAGGATCGCGGGGTATTTGACTGGCGGGCATTCCAATGATACCAAATAATCATTGCCCTCAATGCCCGCGCGTGAATCAACGGCAAATAGCATAAAGGAGGTGTTCTGATGAATCAGGAGGGATTGGAGCGTGTCGTCGCGTTTTTGGATGAGGCGGGGACTTACTACCTCGCGACGGCGGATGGCGACCAGCCGCGGGTGCGGCCGTTCGGGACGGCGCTTTTGTACGATGGCAGGCTCTACATTCAGACCGGAAAGGTCAAGGATGTGTCCAAGCAGCTTGCGGCAAATCCCAAAGCGGAGATCTGCGCGTTCAAAGACGGCAAATGGCTCCGTGTGGCAGGCAGGCTGATAAACGACGACAACCACGACATCAAGGTGGCGATGCTGGAAAAGATGCCGCATTTGAAAAACATGTACAGCGCGGACGACGACAATATGCAGATGCTGTACTTTGAGGATGCGACGGCGACATTCAGTTCCTTTACGAGTGAGCCGGAGGTTGTGTCGCTGTAAAATATTTTCATAAAAAGGAGGAAGAAAGTTGATTTACGATTACACCATCAAGACAGGAAAAGGCGAAGACTTGAATCTGGCGGATTACAAGGGCAAGGTCATTATGGTCGTGAACACGGCGACCGGATGCGGGTTCACGCCGCAGTATGAGCCGATCGAGCAGATGTACCGGGATTACCACGACAAGGGACTGGAGATTTTGGACATTCCCTGCAACCAGTTCGGCGGACAGGCTCCGGGATCGGACGATGAGATCCACGAATTTTGCACGATGCACTTTAACACGACCTTCCCGCAGATGAAGAAATCCGATGTCAACGGGGAGAACGAGCTGCCGCTGTACACCTATCTGAAATCCGAAAAGGGATTTGAGGGCTTTGACGAGCACGACTTAAAGAGCCGTCTGGAGGAGATGTTCGCGAAAGCGGATCCGGACTGGGACAAGAAGCCGGACATCAAGTGGAATTTCACGAAGTTCATCATCGACCGTGACGGAAATGTCGTGGCGCGGTTTGAGCCGACGGCGGACATGGCAAAGGTCGAGGACTGCGTGAAGAGTCTTCTGTAATCGGACGACAGGCAGGAAACAGTTGTGACAGGAACGGAAAGGAGCGGCAGATGAGTGCGGCTGTCAGATACTATTCAAAATCAGGGAACACAAAGGCGGTTGCCGACGCGATTGCAGAGGCGGCAGGGGTAACGGCGGTTTCGGTGGACGGTCAGGACGCCGGGATCCCGGAACCGGTGGATGTGCTGTTTGTGGGTGGGGCGGTGTACGCCTATGGGATTGACCGCCGTCTGAAGGAGTATCTAAAGACCTTACGAAAGGGTGATGCCAAGCGGGCGGTCGTCTTTTCGACCTCATGGGTGTCCAAGCACGCCATCAGTCTGATCAAAAAGGGGCTGGAGGATGCGGGGATTCCCGTCGTGGACGATGCGTTCTATGTGCGCAACAGACCAAGTGACGAGCAACGGAAGGAAGCTGGTGCTTTTGCCAAAAAGTACCTGTGACCGGACGGGAAAATAAGGAGGATGTGTCTTATGAAGACATTGGATGTGGTAAATGGCCCTCAAAATGCGTCAGCAATCATTTTGGGATGTATGCGGATGCCCGCGCTGTCCGTGGATGAAGCGGAAAAGATGATCCATACGGCAGTTGAATTGGGGGTCAACTTTTTTGACAATGCAACCTGTTACACCGAGGGGGAGGCGGAGACGCGCTTTGGCGACGCCTTTGCCCAGAGCGGGATCCGGCGCGAGGATGTGGTGATCCAGTCCAAGTGCGGACTCTGCTTTGAACGCAATGAGTTTGACTGGACAAAGGACAACATCATCTCCAGTGTGGACGACAGCCTGCGCCGGATGAAGACGGACTATCTGGATGTGCTGCTGCTGCACCGGCCGGATCTGATTTTTGAACCGGAGCAGGTGGCGGAAGCGTTTGACATCCTGGAAAAGAACGGCAAAGTGCGCTATTTCGGCGTGAGCAATGTGCCGACGCTCCAGATTGAGCTGCTGCGGAAGTATGTCCGCCAGCCGCTCGTGTTCAACCAGTTGCAGTTTTCCATTGAGCAGTCCCAGTTGATCGACCAGGCTCTGTATGTCAACAATCTGACGACCGACCGTTCCATCGACCGCGACAACGGCACATTGGATTACTGCCGTCTCAACGATATCACGATTCAGGCGTGGTCGCCGCTCCAGCGCGGTTTCTTCGGGGGTTGCTTTGTCGATGATCCGGATTTCCCGGAGCTGAACGCGGCGCTGCAGGAGATCGGCGACAAGTACGGCGTGCCGAAGACGGCGGTAGCGATCGCGTGGATTCTGCGCCATCCGGCAAAGATGCAGGCAATCGCCGGGACGATGAATCCCGATCATCTGAAGGACATCTGCGCGGCGGCGAAGGTGGATCTGACGCATCACGAGTGGTATCAGCTCTATCTGGCGTCGGGAAAGAAGCTGCCGTAAAAGTAAGGCAGGCATTTGTGGGCGCGGTGGCGTATGTATGGTATGCCGCCGCGTCTTTTTCTTTTTTTTCGTAATTCTTGCCCGGAAAGGACACCGCAATTCTTCCAAGCTTCGCGGGAATAAAAGTTACTATTCACAGAAAAATAACTAATCAGATGTAGCAATTCATACCACCGTTAAAGCAGCGTAAAATCAAGGTTTAGCACGGTTTTCATAGAAGGACAGCTTGCACAAAAAGCAGTCCTTCTTTTTGTCGGTATTATATATAAAATAATACCAACAAGACCATTGACATTTCTGTTGGTACGATATATAATAAATAGTACCAATGAATTTAAGTGAAAGGAGCGAAGGAATGTCAATAGTC